>JAVBXM010000087.1 GCA_030824585.1 Phaeospirillum sp.
GCGGCCGGGCCAGAACTGAGGTAAGAGGAGTACCGCTATGCGCACCATTGTCTTCAAGGGCCGTTTGGTCATCATCGGCTGCGGCAGCATCGGCCAGGGCATTCTGCCCCTCATCCTGCGCCATATCGAGATCAAACCGGCCCAGATCACCATCATTACGGCCTGTGAACGCGGCCGCGAGGTCGCCGCCGAATACGGCATCGAATTCACCAACAAGGCCCTGACCCAGGACGATTTCCGCGACCGCCTGACTCCCATGCTGCGCAAGGGCGACTTCCTGCTGAATCTTTCGGTGGATGTGTCGTCGACCGCGCTGGTCGAGCTGTGCCGCGACCTCGGTGTCCTTTACCAGGACACCTGCATCGAACCCTGGGCCGGCGGCTACACCGATTCCAGCCTGTCGCCCTCCCTGCGCACCAATTATGCGCTGCGCGAGGAGATGCTGCGCCTGCGGGTCAATGGCCCGGCGCCCACGGCGCTGGTCACCCATGGCGCCAATCCCGGCCTGGTCTCCCACTTCGTCAAGCAGGCGCTGCTGAACATCGCCGCCGACACCGGCCTGGGGACGGAAATCCCCAAGGACCGGCGCGGCTGGGGTGAACTGGCCGCCCGGCTGGGCGTCAAGGTCATGCATGTGGCCGAGCGCGACACCCAGCAGGGCTCGGTCCCCAAGGGACCCGACGAATTCGTCAACACCTGGTCCATCGACGGCTTCGTGGGCGAGGGCTGCCAGCCGGCCGAACTGGGCTGGGGCACCCACGAGAGGGAGATGCCGGCCGACGGCCGCCGCCACGAGTTCGGCGGCGACGCGGCCATCTACCTGATGAAGCCGGGCGCCAGCCAGCGGGTGCGTACCTGGACGCCGGTGGAAGGGGCCTTCCACGGCTTCCTCATCACCCACAACGAATCCATCTCCATCGCCGATTACTTCACGGTGAAGGAAGAGGGGCGGGTCACCTACCGTCCCACGGTGCACTACGCCTACCATCCCTGCGACGCCGCCGTGCTGTCGCTGCATGAACTGGCCGGCAAGAACTGGGCCATGCCGTCCAAGCAGCGCCTGATGGTCAACGAACTGGTCAGCGGCATCGACGAGCTGGGCGTGCTGATCGCCGGCCATGCCAAGGGCGCCTATTGGTACGGCTCGCAGCTGTCCATCGCCGAGGCGCGCGAACTGGCGCCCCACAACAGCGCCACCAGCCTGCAGGTGACCTCCACGGTGCTGGCCGGCATGATCTGGGCGCTGGAAAATCCCATGCAGGGCATCGTCGAACCCGACGAGATCGACTTCCAGCGAATCCTCGAGATCGCCCGGCCCTATCTCGGGCCGGTGGTCGGGGTCTATACCGACTGGACGCCGCTGGAAGGGCGCGGAACCCTGTTCGCCGAGGACCTGGACACCTCGGACCCCTGGCAGTTCAAGAACGTCCGGGTGATTTGAGCTACTTGCAGACGAAGTAGTTGTCGGTGCGCGGCGCCGAAGGGCAGGCGGCTTCCGGCTCGCGGTTGCGGCGGCGTTCCTCGTTGTCGCTGGCGCAGCGCTGCGCGGCGGAGGTGTCGCCGGTGGAGGCGATGGCCATGCGGGCAAAGCCGTTGGAGCAGGTTCGCTCGGCGGCGTGGCGGCATGATTCCAGCTTCATGGAATCACCGCAATTGACGTGATGATACACGGATCCGTCGGGGCGGCGGAACGTGGTGACCTCGGCGCAGGCACCGAGGGAAAACAGCAACAACGCGAAAACGGCGGTTCTCATGCTTTTTATCCCCTGACTCCCGACCGCGGCCGGGAGCCAGAGGATAGCTTTCCGCCTGTTCCGATGCAAACGGGTCTACATGGCCAGGCGGCTGGCGTGGCGGGCTTCCTCGCTGGCCTCGATTCCCACCGAGGCGATGGATTCGGCCAGGCCGCCGAAGCCCATCTGCCGGGCTTCATGGGCCAGGTCCTCGAGCAGGCGGGCGATCTGGGCCGCGGCGGCGGGGTTGGGCAGGCCCGATAGGCTCTTGCCGGTGGTGATCATGGCGTGATCCTTCCTTGGATGGTCGCCTTCAGGCCGCAACCGGCTGGTTGGGCTGGGCGGCCATGTTGCTGTTCAGCACGAAGACCCGGATGGCCGAGGTCAGGCTGCTGGCCTCGTAACGGCGCCGGGCGGCGTCGCACAGATCGTCGATGGTGCAATGAGCCTCGCCGGCCATCAGTTCCAGGGCGTGCCAGAACTCGTTCTCCAGCTTGACGCTGGTCCGCTTGCCCTTGATGCGGACATTGCGGCAGATCAGCGTCACCGGCCGTTTGCGCGGGGGTTCTTCCCGCGCATAGGCCTCGGGGTCGGCGAGGCGTTCGTCCAGGGTGCTGATGGCGACCTCGAGGATCGCCATCAGCGGACCGTCGTCGCGGTCGAATGCCTTGTCAGCCAAACGCTTCAATTCGATGCGGAGGTTGAGGTCGGCGATCATGCCTTGACGGTCTTGCCAGTTCATCTGCGGGCTACTCCGCCGCCGAGAGGTGGATGGGAGCCTTGAGCTTGCTGAAGTCCCAGTTGCCCTCCTGCTGGACGATCAGGGTTTCGAAATCCGGATCGCCGAACGGGCCTGCCTGGATGGAGCCGAGGTCGGGGCGGCGCGGAATGTCGTGGACGATGGGAACCAGCGTGCCGCGATACATGCTGACGGCCTCGCCCGACTGGCGGCCGCCGAAGCGCTTCCAGAAATTGACCGTCTCCAGGCGGGCACGCCCGGCGGCGATGCGGAAGCCCTTCTGGCGGGCCAGTTCCAGGGCGGCGCGGGCCAGCGAGGCCAGGACCTGATAGGAACGGTAGCGCTTGCGGATGCCGACCCTTTCGAGAAGGGCGAAATCGGCGAACCAGCGCACCCGGATGACGCCGGCCGGATCGCCGTCCACGAAGGCGATCAGGTGGGTGGCGACATAATCGTTGCCATTGAACTCATCGAAATAAGTGATGTTGTCCTCTTCGGCGAGGAATACCGCAGCGCGAATGGCCATGGCCATGGCGAACTCGTCCGGGGTCCGGGCGATCTTCACGGTAACCGACGCACTGGGGACCTTGCTACCGTTACGGATCTCTGTCGTCATCGGTGCGCCTCCATGCAAGAAACTCGATGAGTGCTATCTTGCAGGGATGCACGGTGTTACGGTATGCCGTGTAATGTGAATACCAAGCAGTGGCGTGAAGGAGGCCATGGGTCAGTTTCGCCTGCATGATTGGAACGATGTCCGGCTGGTCATCGCTTGCGCCGAGCACCGCAGCTTTGCCGCGGCGGCTGCCGTCATGGGGATCGACCAGACCACGGTCAGCCGCCGGATCAGCAATATGGAGGCCGCCATCGGGCGGCCGCTGTTCACCCGGCGCAGGTCGGGGGCGACCCCGACCCCGGCGGGCGAGGCCTTGCTGGAGCGGGCGCGGGCCATGGCGGCCCTAGCCGACGATTTCGAAGGCGCCATGCAGGGGCTGACCGCCTTTCAGACCCCCAAGGTGACGGTGGCGGCCAGCGAGGGGTTGCTGACCTATACCCTGATCCCCGCCCTGATGGGCCAGGACAAGCATGAATTGCCGCTGGACCGGCGCATGGTGACGGCGCGGTTGCCCAAGCTGGCCTTCACCACCACCCCGGGAAAGGCGGATATCTCGGTCATGGCGACCTCGCCAGGCGATCTGCCCAAGGTGTCGGGCGCCGTTCACGTGCGCCGGGTCGGCACCATGAATTTCGTTCCGGTGGCCAGCCGGGATTTCCTGCACGAATTGCGCGGGGTTTCCAACTTCGACGATCTGGCCGAGCTGCCGCTGCTCGATATCGGCATCTACCGCGCCATTCGCGGGCTGGATGCCTGGAATGGCCTGGTGGCGGGAAAGCAGGGCGAGGATGTGGCCGTGGCCCCCAACACCCCCAAGCTCCAGCGTCCCTTGCTGGGCGGGGAGGGGATTTCGATCCTTCCTGATTATTCAACGCTTTACGAGCATCGTTTGGCCGCCGTGGACGTGGAGACTCCGTCCATGGCGGTCTCGCTGTGGCTGGTGTCGCACGAAGACACCCTGCGGGAACCGTCGGTACGCGAATTATATGATCTGCTGGCCGGGATGTTCACCGCATCGGCGTGGTACCGCGAAAAGTAGGTGGGGGTCGGGCCGGGTGCGGTGTCTGCATACTCTGGTATTCATCTGCATACTAAAAACGGTTGCGTTTGAGCGTGCGTTGGTTAGAATGTGACAAAGTTTCTCACTCAATTAGGGGTATGGTTTTGGCGAAGCGAAATGTATCGACCAGGGGGCGGCTGGAGAGCGGTGCCCCCAACCCGGTGGACGTTCATGTGGGTGGCCGTATGCGTCTGCGGCGGACACTGTTGGGTATGAGCCAGGAAAAGCTGGGCGAGGCCATCGGGCTGACCTTCCAGCAGGTGCAGAAGTACGAGCGCGGTGCCAACCGCATCGGTGCGTCGCGCCTGTTCGACCTGTCCCGCGTGCTGGACGTGCCGGTATCCTATTTCTTCGACGACATGGCCGATCAGGTCCAGGCCCAGAGCCCGGTGAACATCATCAAGGGTTCGGTCGGACTGTCCGAGGAGCCGGCGACTTTCGAGGCCGATCCCATGACCAAGCGCGAGACGCTGGAACTGGTGCGCGCCTATTACAACATCACCGATCCTCAGGTTCGGAAGCGGGTGTACGAGCTGGCCAAGGCCTTGGCCGCCGTCGCCGGCGCCGAATAACGTCGGTCGTCTCGAGTGAGAATTACGGCCGGGGCCCAGCCCCGGCCGTGTTCGTTTGGGCTTGATTTCCCACATGGGTGGAGTGGGTTCTTGTCAATCGTCGCGCCCCGCGCCATTCTCGGCCCGAGAGATTTGATTCCCCACCCGAGATGCAAGCCGCCGCCTCATGGATGATTCCCAAGATTTTCCCGAGATGATGGACACCCATCAGGTGGCCCGCTACCTGCGCGTCAAGGAGCGCAAGGTCTACGAGCTGCTGAAGGAGCGGCGCATCCCCTGTACCCGGGTGACCGGCAAATGGCTGTTTCCCAAGGGCGAGATCGATGCCTGGCTGAAGCGCAACAGCGCCTCGCCCGCCGATTCCCCCCGGCCGGGCCCGACCCCCATGGTGGTGGCCGGCAGCCACGATCCCCTGCTGGAATGGTGCCTGCGCGAGGTTGGCGGCGGACTGGCCGTGCTGCCCGGGTCTTCCATGGACGGATTGCGGCAACTGGCCATGGGCGAGGCGGCCGTGGCCGGTATCCACCTGCTGGACCCCGAGAGCGGCGCCTACAATCTGCCGCAGGTCCAGGAGGTGCTGGCCGAACGCAACGTGGTGCTGATCGAGTGGGCCTGGCGCCAGCAGGGATTGGTGGTGGCCTCGGGCAATCCGTTGGGCCTTGCCTCGCTGGCCGATCTGGTGGCGACCAAGGCCCGCGTCGTGTTGCGCCAGGAAGGGGCGGGCAGCCGCCTGCTGCTCGATCGCCTGCTGGCCGAGGCGGGAATCGCCGCCGATGCCCTGACCACGGCGCAGGTGCCGGTGCGCAGCGAGACCGACGTGGGGCTGGCCATTCTCGAAGGCGCCGCCGATGCCGGGCTGGCGGTGGCCTCGGTGGCCAAGAGTCTGAAACTGGGTTTCGTGCCGCTGCACCGCGAGCGCTTCGATCTCGCCATCGACCGCCGCGCTTATTTCGAGCCGCCCGTCCAGGCGCTGCTGGCTTTCGCCCGCACCAACGAGTTCGCCCGGCGGGTGGAGACGCTGGGCGGCTACGACGTTTCCGGGACCGGTTCCATCCGCTGGAACGGCTGAGCATCCTGCACGGCCCGCAGCAGCCGTGACGAGCGCGGCACCCCGCGCGGCCGCACGCTGTCCCACCAGCGCATCAGGGCGCCACAGCCCGGACTCAGTTCCTCGGCCACCCCGCCGGTGAATTCGCGCCACCGGTCGAGCAGCGGCGCCTCGACCGAGGTCAGCAGCGGAATCCCCCGGCTGACGGCCGCCAGAATCTCGTCCACCATGCCGTGGCCCTGGGATTCCAGCTTGCCGAATTTGTTGACGATCAGCAGGTCGACTTCGTTCTCCATGGCACGGCGGAGGACGGAACTGGCCTCGGCCACCGCCTGGGTGTCGACCCGGCAGCAGGTGGAGCCGTTGCCCAGGTCCTGGCTGATGCGGAATTCCCGGCCGTTCTCGAGGTCCACCAGGGTCATGGTGCAGGCGCAATCGCCGGAAGGGGCGGAATTGCGCTGGACCAATCCGCGCACCAAAAAGCCCTGGCCTTGCAGGATGCGGGCGAATCCTTCCATGGAATCCGGCACGCTGGCGTCCGGCGGTCTCACGATGACGCCGATCTTCAGCAATGACGCGATGTCGTCTTCGGCCATGGGTCTTCAAACGCTCCCAATGGTTCCCTTTTCAGGTGTAGCACGGTCGGATGGATTATGACATCTGGCTTGCGGAATAGGTCAAAAACGCGAAAAGTTGGCCATTATCAGGCTTTCTCCCTTGTGGTCACCGGGGCGCCATTGAACAATGGCCCGGGGCCAGGGAAGGAGAGCGGCGTGTCCATGTGGTCGAAACCGACGGGGTCGGGTGACGGGGTGGGACGCGGCTGAATGCAGTCCGGTCCGCCAGGCAAGGCTTCCGATGACGGCATCGTGACCCTTCCGGTCACCGAGCGGCGGCGGATCGTTGATCTGGTAATCCGCTACGGCGCCGCGGCGGTGATGCTGTGGACGGTTCTGCTGGGCATTTCCCTGTGGTGGAACGTCAACCGCCAGCAGGCCACCACCCTCGATCTCGCCCTGAACACCGCCCGCTCGGCCTTCAACAAGGACCTGGCCTACCGCCGCTGGGCGTCCGGCCACGGCGGCGTCTATGTGGAGCCGACCGAGAAGACGCCGCCCAGCCCGTGGATGTCCCATCTGCCCGACCGCGACCTCGTCGCCAATGACGGGCGGTTGCTGACCCTGATGAACCCGGCCTACATGCTGCGCGAGATGATGGCCGATTACGGCGAGGATTACGGCATCAAGGGCCGCATCGTCGGCATCGTCGCCCTCAATCCCAACAACGAGGCCGATCCCTGGGAAGCCGGGGCCATCCGCCAGTTCTCCTCGGGGGAAATGTCCGAGAAGCTGGAGGTCTCGGCCATCGGCGACAAGCCGCACCTGCGGCTGATCAAGCCGTTCATGATGGAGGAGAGCTGCCAGAAGTGCCACGGCCACCTGGGCTTTCCCAACGGCTCGGTGCGGGGCGCGGTCGGCGTGTCGGTGCCCATGGCGCCCTATCTGGAGGTGGAGCATCAGGCGGTTCGCGCCCTGGCCGTCTCCCATGGCGGCTTCTGGCTGGTCGGGGTGGCCGGCATCGGCCTGATCGGCCGCCGTTCCGCCCGGCGGCTGATGGAGAAGGCGCTGGCCGACGGGGAAAGCCGCCTGGCCGCCCACGTGTTCCGCAATGCCCTGGAAGCCACCCTGATCACCGACCCCCGCGGACGGATCCTGCGGATCAATCCCATGTTCACCGAGTTGACGGGCTATGGCGAGGCCGAGGTGATCGGCGGCAATCCCCGCATCATCCGTTCCAACCACCACGACGCCGATTTCTACAAGGAGATGTGGCAGTCCATCTATCGCGACGGCCGTTGGCAGGGTGAAATCTGGAACCGCCGCAAGGACGGCCAGGTCTTCGTCGCCTGGGAAAGCATCGTTGCGGTCTATGACGAAGCCGGCGCCATCCGCTATTTCATCGGCAGCTTCAGCGACATCACCGACAAGGTGGAGGCCCAGCGGCATATCCTGCGCCTTGCCCATTACGATGTGCTGACCGATCTGCCCAACCGGGTTCTGTTCCAGGACCGGCTGGAGCGCGCCGTGGTTCACGCGCTGCGCCATGACCGGCAGGCGGCCCTGCTGTTCCTCGATCTGGACGGGTTCAAGAAGGTCAACGACACCATGGGTCACCGGGCGGGCGACGACCTGCTCAAGGAAGTGGCCGTCCGCCTGCGCGGCTGCGTGCGCATGACCGACACCATCGCCCGGCTGGGCGGCGACGAGTTCACGGTGATCTTGGACGAAATCTCCTCGCCGGCCGATGCCGCCCTGGTCGCCGAGAAGATTTTCGCGGCGCTGCAGGTTCCCGTCGTCATCGACGGGCGCGAGGTGTTCGTCGGCACCAGCATCGGCATCAGCCTGTTTCCCACCGACGGGCGGAGCGGCGAGGAATTGCTGAAGCACGCCGATACCGCCATGTATCAGGCCAAGGGGGCGGGCAAGGGACGCTTCAACTTCTACTCCGCCGAGATGACCAAGCGCGAGGAGCATCGCCTGGAACTGGAGATGGCCCTGCGTCAGGCGGTGGAGGAGGGGCAGTTCCAGGTCCACTACCAGCCCCAGAAGAATATTGCCGCCAACCGGGTGACGGGATTCGAGGCTTTGGTCCGCTGGCAGCACCCCCGCCTCGGCATGATCTCGCCGCTGGATTTCATTCCGCTGGCCGAGGAAATGCACCTGGTCGAGCGCATCGATCTGTTCGTCATGCGCCAGGCTTGCCGCCAGGGCCGGGCCTGGCTGGACCAGGGGCATGACGTTTCCATGGCCGTTAACCTTTCTGGGGTTAATTTCTCCGATGACGACCTGCCGGATCAGGTTCGCCGGGTGTTGGACGAGACCGGCTTTCCCGCCGGTCATCTGGAACTGGAGATCACCGAAAGCTTCGTGATCGACCTCGAGGTCGACCAGCGCGAGGTGCTGCAGCGGCTGCGCGCCCTGGGCGTCAACCTCGCCATCGACGATTTCGGCACCGGCTATTCCTCGCTCAGCTACCTGAAGCGCCTGCCGGTCAACACCTTGAAGATCGACCGTTCCTTCGTCCGTGACATCGCGCGGGACTCGCGCGACATGATGCTGGTGTCCTCCATCATCGGCATCGCCCATTCCCTGGGGCTCAAGGTGGTGGCGGAGGGCATCGAGGACCAGGAACAGATGGCCATCCTGGAAGCCCAGGAATGCGACGAGATCCAGGGCTATCTGATCGCCAAGCCCATGCCGGCGGAGCTGGCGACCATCTTCATGGCCGGAGCGCACCCCAACGATGCCGTCATCCCCAACTGATACCCATCTCCATCCCGACTTTCGCGAGGCGCTGCGGGTCTGGGTGCGGGTCGGCCTGCTCAGCTTCGGCGGGCCGGCCGGGCAGATCGCCACCATGCACCGCATCGTGGTGGAGGAGAAGCAATGGGTGAGCGAAACCCGCTTTCTCCATGCCCTCAATTTCTGCATGCTGCTGCCGGGGCCCGAGGCCCAGCAATTGGCCACCTATATCGGCTGGCTGCTGCACCGGACCTGGGGCGGCATCGTCGCCGGCACCCTGTTCATCGTGCCGGGCTTTCTGGTGATGATGGGGCTGGCGGCGCTGTATGCCGGGTTCCATCAGGTGCCGCTGGTGGACGGGCTGTTCTATGGCATCAAGCCGGCGGTTCTCGCCGTGGTGATCGAGGCGGTGCTGCGCATCGGCCGCCGGGCGCTGCGTTCGGCCGAGAAGGTGGCTATCGCCGTCCTGGCCTTTCTCGGGATCTTCCTGCTGGACCTGCCGTTTCCGCTGATCGTGCTGGGAGCCGGACTGTGGGGCTACATGGCGGCGCGGGCGGGGCGGGCGGCCTTCCTGCCCGGCGGCAACGGCGCCCCGGGCGAGGCCAAGGGAGCGGCCGACCGGGCCATCGACGAGGGGGCCGAACACACGCTTCCCGACCGGCGGCGGATCGTGCTGACGGCGGCGGTCTGCCTTGTGCTGTGGCTGGTTCCGGTGGCGGCGTCCATGGCCTGGGGTCAAGGCGCCTTCGGGGCCATCGGCCTGTTCTTCTCCAAGATGGCGGTGGTGACCTTCGGCGGCGCCTATGCCGTGCTGGCCTATGTGGCGCAGCAGGCGGTGGAGGTCCACGGATGGCTGGAGCCGGTCGAGATGCTGGACGGCCTGGGGCTGGCCGAGACCACGCCGGGACCGCTGATCCTGGTCAATCAGTTCGTCGGCTTCCTGGCGGGGTTTCGCAATCCCGGCGGCTTCAGTCCGTGGATGGGCGGAATACTGGGGGCGACGCTGACCGTCTGGGTCACCTTCGTGCCCTGCTTCCTGTGGATTCTGGCCGGGGCGCCCTATGTGGAGGTCCTGCGCGGCTATCACGGGCTGTCCGGCGCCCTGGCGGCCATCACCGCCGCCGTGGTGGGGGTGATCTTCAATCTGGGCCTGTGGTTCGCCCTGCACGTGTTGTTCGGCCGGGTCGAGGAGATGCGGACCGGGCCGCTGCGGCTGTTCGTCCCCGAGATGGCCAGCCTGGACCCGGCGGCCCTGGTGCTGGCCGTCATGGCGGCTCTCGCCATGCTGCGCCTGGGTGTCGGCATGATGCCGACCCTGGCGGCGGCCGGGCTGTCCGGCATCGTCTGGAAGCTACTTCTTTTTCCGTAGGGCGACGGCGGGTTCCAGTTCCTCGGCGGTCAGGCCGCGTCCCAACTGGTGCTCCAGGTGGGGCAGAAGCTGGGGAAAGAACTTGAGCGGCGCCAGCAGCTTGATGGCGTTGGCGGTGCCGGCTCCGTCGATGCTCTCGTCGCCGGCGTCGCGGCGGCAGCGTTGCAGCACGGACGCAACCAGCCAGTCGTCCCAGTCGTCCTGGTCGTAGCCCTGGGGCGGCGGCAGGCCGGCGAAACGCTTCAATAATTCCATCAATTCCGACCGCGACATCTGCGCGACCGTCTTGCCTTTTCCGCTCATCCCCGATGACTCGCCACTGTATTTCCCCGTAGTGATCCTATCCTACCGCATGAAGGTGAGGAAAGCGTTTCACTCGGCGATGCGGCTTCCCGTGGTCCAGCGGCGCATCAGCACCCAGGCCAGCAGCGCCGACAGGGCCGAGAGGGCGGCCATGGCCAGAAATGAACCACCTCCCAGGCTTTCGTAGAGCCGGCCGCTGAACGGCGTGATCAGGCCGGGCGCCAGCCCGACGGCGATGGCGGCGAAAATGCCCTGGGTGCGGGCCGACAGGCCCTGCGGCACGGCGCGGGAGATGAAATGAATGGCGCCCAGATGGGCGCAGCCGAAGGTGGCGGCGTGCAGCAACTGGGCCAGGGCCACCATGGGCAGGGCGGCGGTGGTGCCCAGCACCAGCCAGCGCACGGTTCCCCCGATGGCGGCGACCAGCAGCAGGGCGGCGGGGCCGAGGCGGGCCACCACCCGATTGCTCACCGCGAAGAGGATGATCTCGGCCACCACGCCTTCCGACCACAGCAGGCCGATGACCATGTCGGAGAGGCCGGCCGCCTTCCAGTGGATGGTGGCGAAGGTGTAGTAGACGGTGTGGGCCATCTGGTTGAGCGCCGCCGTCCCCAAGAACAGCAGGAACAGCGGATTGAGCAGCACCGGCCGGAGCGACGGCGGCTTGCCCTCGTGCCGGGGGACCTTGAGGTCGGGCAGCGCCCGGCACGAGGCGGCGGTCAGCAGCAGCGCCGCCGCCATCAGCCAGGGCAGAATCGCCACCGGCCAGGATTCCAGCGCCTTGCCCAGCAAGGTGGCGGCGACGATGAAGGCCAGCGACCCCCACAGCCGGGCCCGCCCGTAATCCAGGCCGTGCCGGCCGACGATCATCATGGCCAGGGTGTCACCCAGGGGAATCAGCCCGGCGAAGGGAAAGACGGCGACCACGCTCAGCACCAGGATGGCGGTGAAGCCGTCCACCATGGGAAACAGCAGCCAGATCAGGGCGGTGGCCAGGGCCAGGCGGATCATCAGCACCCTGCGCTCGCCGCCATGATCGGCCAGATGGCCGATCACCGGGCTGGCCAGGATGCGAATCAGGTAGCCGGCGGCGGCCACCCAGCCGATCTCCGAGGCCGACAATCCCCGGCTCTGCAGCCACAGGGGCCAGAAGGGGATATGAATGCCCACCGCCACGAACAGGGCGGCGTAATAGGCTCCCAGCCGCAGGCTGGCCGACGAGGGGGTCATGCCAGCGGCCGGGCCGCCAGGGTGATGCCGCGGTCGGCCAGGGACAGGGCGCAGGCATCGGAGGCCAGGAACCGCCACTCCACCTCGCGCTGGTCGGTCAGCCATTCGCAGGCGCGCAAGGCATCGTCCACCTGGCCGGGGTGGCACATGACCAGGGTTGCCGGACCGGGGGAATCGGTGAAGATGCGGAACAGCTCGGCATAGGCGATCTTGCCGGAGAAGTCGTAGACCCCCCGGAAGCTGCGATTGTGGGGGATGCCCTCGGCCCGCATCCTCTGGCGCAGGCCGATGCCCAGCAGGGCGATGATGGTGGCGCGGATGGGATCGACGCCGCGCCGGGCGATGGACAGCGGATTCTCCCAGCACGAACGCACCCAGCCGCCGCGCGGCTTCAGGCGGCGGCGCCACAAATCCACCACCACGTCACGGATGACGGGCAACTGGTGGACGTGGTGATGGCCGTCGAGAAAATCGGGCGGGCGGCCCATATGGGCCTCGAAGGCATCCACCTGCCGCTCCAGCTCGGCGGCGATCTCGGCCTTGTCCAGGCGGCGCAGGACCGAGCGCTTGACCATGGCCCCGATGGGCGGCAGCCGCCCTTCGGGGGCCAGGGACGGCATGGCGCCCAGCGGCCGGTGATCGGTCAGCGTCAGGTGCACGCCGAACCCCGCCCGGCCCTCCAGCGGCTTCAGCAGGGCGGCTTCTTCCGGCCAGTGGGCCGAGCCGGTCATGCAGCCGGTGGCCTGCAGGCGGCCCTGTTCGATCAGGGCGCGAATGGCCAGTCCAAGGCCGGGGGCCAGTCCGTAATCGTCGGCGCAGAGGGTGATGGCGGCTTTTTGGCGGGTCATGGGCGGCAGGATAGAGAGGCTGGCGGTGGCGCGCAATCAGTACAGCTCGCCGACCAGCCAAGCCCCGATCAGTGCCGCTCCCCGGGCGTTGTAATGACCGTCCACCGGGAAGACTAGGCCTTCGCGGTAATGGTTGTGCAGCAGGGGAAAGGCGTTGAGGCAGGTGACGGCATGTTCCTGGCAATGGGGGCGGATCAGGGCGTTCTGATAGTCTGCGGTGGGAAAATCGCGTCCCTGGACGGAATAGATGGCGAAGGCCTCGTCCTCGAAGAACATCCGTTCGGGCAGCAGCGTCACCACCATGCGGCTGCCCTGCGCGGCGGCGATCTCGGACATCTGGCGGATCATCAGGAAATTGGCCTCGGGCACGCCGGCGGTCACCAGGTCGGCGACCGGGGTGCGGGAGCGCAGGCGGTAGTAGATCGCCTTGGCCCGGGGATAGAGCAGCCCGGCCAGGGCCGACGACTGGCTCAGCGTGTCGAGGAAGGTCTTGATGTCCTGAAACTGGGGAACCAGCACGCCGGTGAAGTCATAGAGCCTCACTCGTGCTTTGGCGCCGGACTCATCGCTTCCCGCCGTACCGCTGACCAAATAGCCCTCGACGATGCGGTTGGAGGCCTGCGCCGAAGGTGGCGTGATGACGTCGTTCCAACTGAGCGCCACCAGGATGGTGTCGCTTGGGGCTAGCGACGGGGCGATGGCCCGCAGGCGCTCGAGGTACTGATCGATATTGATGGCCGGAATGGCGAGATTGCTTACCGCCACGTCGAGTTGCCGGCGGTTCAGCTCCTCTTGCAGGCGGTTGGGCCAGGATTCGGCGTCGGACAGGCCGTGGCCAAACGCCTGACTGTCGCCCAGGACCAAGAGCCGCCGCTCTGCCGTCTTCGGCGCGGCAGGGACGATACGCCGGCCCTCGGAATCGGCGGTGGCGACGGCTTGGGTGAAATCGACGCGGTTGTCCATGATCCCGTGGAAGTTCGGGGTCATGCGCCAGTAACCCTGCGGCCCCACTTCGAACATGCCCTTGGGCAGGCCGGGTTTGGGAGGTGGGCTGACAATCCAGGCAGCACCCTCGGCCAACCCGAGGAATAGCATGATGGACGCGCAAAGAAGGAGGATATTGGCGAAAAGTCCGCCGCTCTTGTTATGTTGCCGTCGGGGCAATCCCGGACTCCTGTTTCCTAGCCGGCGGAGGGCAAGCCGATGACCAATCGGGCGCCGCCCATGGTCGATGCGCCGACGTCCAGCGTTCCGCCATGGTCGCGGATGATGCCGTAAGAAATCCATAAACCCAAGCCGGTTCCCTTGCCTACCGGCTTGGTCGTGAAGAAGGGGTCGAACACCTTGGTGACGATGTCGGGGGAGATGCCGGGACCGTTATCCTCGATGGTCAGCACGGCCTTGCCGTCCTTCACCTTGCCCGTCACGGCGACGCGGCCGCCGGGGCGCCCGGCCACCGCATCCAGGGCGTTCTCGATCAGATTGACGATCACCTGGTGCAACTGGCCGGGGGTGCCGCGTACCTGCAGGCTTTCCGGCAGGTTCAGGTCGATGGCGGCCACGCCCTTCTTGCCCGAGCCCGACCATTGCACCGCCTTGGCCACCACCTCGCCCAGGTCGAACACCTCGGGCTTGGCGCCGGCCGAGAAGGACAGCCGCTTCAGGCTGCGTACGATATCGGCCACCCGCTGGGCGCCCTCGGCGGTGCCCTCCATCAGGCCGGGCAGGTCGGCCAGGGTGGCGTCGATGCGCAAGGACGCCCGCAGGGCTTCGCGCTCTGCCTCGTCGCAGCCGGCATGGATGGCGTCCAGGTAGGCGGCGATGCGCGACGAGTACTTGGACAGGGCGTGGACGTTGCCGTAGACGAAGCTGATGGGGTTGTTCAGCTCGTGCGCCACCCCAGCGATCAGGCGGCCGAGCGAGGCCATCTTCTCCTGCTGGATCAACTGGGCCTGGGCGGTCTTCAGGGCCTCGTAGGCGCGGCGCAGTTCGCCCACCGGGCGGCCCGTCAGCACGATGCCGGCCGGCAGGCCGCGATGGTCCAGGCGGGTGGCGCAAGACAGGGCCACCGGATCGGTCAGCCCGCCGTCATGGGAGCGGAAGCGTACCTCGCGGTCGCGGCTTTCCACGGAATCGATCCAGCTGAACAGGCGAAGATTGCCGGTGCCCTCGGCCAGCAATTCGTCCAGGGGGCGTTCGAACAGATCCATCTCGGCGAAGCCGGTCAGTTGGATGAAGGCCAGGTTGACCTGCTGGATGCGGCCCAACTGGTCGCAGACGATCAGGATGTCCGACACCGCCGACAGCACGGAATTGATGAAGCGCTGGGCTTCCTCCAGCGCGGTGTTCTTCTCCTCCAGCTCCACTTCGTAGGAGATGAGGTCGGAATAGACCTCCTCCATCTTGCGGATGACCTCGATCCAGGCGGTTTCCTGGGCGGCGGCCATCTCGGGATCGTAGCCGCCGGCGAAATCGTAGGCCGAGGTGGGGCGGGGGTCGGTGTAGCTGGCCATCAATCCTCCCGTTCCAGGCCGTAGCGGCGCAGCTTGGCGCGCAGACCGACGCGGGACAGACCGGTTTCCTCGGCCACCCGGGTGATGTTCCAGCGATGGCGGCCCAGGGATTCGGCCAGCAGCCGGGCTTCCAGCGCCTCCACCTGCTCCTTCAGCGAGCCGGGCTCGTCGTGGTCGGCCAGCGCCCGCCCGGCCGGACACACCCGGGCCCTCAGGCGGGGGCTGAGCAAGTCGGGACCCAGCACCCCGTCATCGGCCAGGGCCACCATGCGCTGGATTTCGTTCTGCAGCTCGCGCACGTTGCCCGGCCAGTCGTAACCGCGCAACTGGGCCATGGATTCGGGGCCGAAGCGCAGGTTGGGCCGCCCGAATCCCTTGCGGGTGTCGCCCAGCAGCCGCTCGGCCAGCAGCGGCACGTCCATGGGCCGTTCGCGCAGCGGCGGCAGGTGGATGGGAAAGGCGGCCAGGCGATAGAACAGGTCGCGGCGGAAGTGACCACCGCGCACCTCTTCTTCCAGGTTGCGGTTGGTGGCGGCGATGACGCGCACGTCCACCTTGCGGGTCAGCCGCGCCCCCAGCGGACGGATCTCGCCTTCCTGCAGCACGCGCAGCAGCTTGACCTGGAAGGCGGGTGAGGTCTCGCCGATCTCGTCGAGGAAGATGGTGCCGCCCGAGGCCTGCTCGAACAGGCCGATGCGGTCCTCGTAGGCGCCGGTGAAGGCGCCCTTCTTGCAGCCGAACAGCTCGGATTCCAGCAACTGGTCGGGCAGGGCGCCGCAATTCTCCACCACGAAGGGCTTGTTGCCGCGCGGCGAATTGTAGTGGATGGCGCGGGCCAGCAATTCCTTGCCGGTGCCCGATTCGCCGGTGATCAGCACCGAAATGTCGAAGGACGATACCTTGCGCGCCATCTCGATCACCCCGGCGAGCGGCGAATCGGGGGCGTGGATGATGCCGTCGAAATGGTGCTGGCGCTTCAGCGTGCCGGTCTTGCGGGCGATGGATTTCTGCAGCGCCGCCTGGGGTACCTTGAGGTCCAGGCTGGCCTGGGCGCTTTCCCGCTGCAGGTCGTAGAGCTTCAGCGCGCCGTGCAGGGTCTGTACCAGCTCGTCCGGCTCCCACGGCTTGGTGATGTACTGGTAGATGCCGGCCTCGTTGACCCCGGCGATGATGTCCTCGGCCTCGGAATAGCCCGAGATGATCATGCGCACCGGGTCGGGCCAGCGGTCCCGCACCGTCTTCAGGAAGTCCACCCCCTGGACGCCCGGCATGCGCTGGTCGCACAGGATGGCGTGGACCATTTCCTGTTCCAGCAGGCCCTCGGCCTCTTCCGCCGTCGAGGCGGTCAGCACCCGGAACTCGTCGGACAGCACCCGGCGCAGCGCTTCCTGGGACTGCTTTTCATCATCCACTACCAGAATGATCGGCAGGCTGGTCATTCCGGACGGGCTCCTGTGGTCTTTGGCGGTGGAGGGCGCTATTCTCGACCTCATGGCCCCGGGTGGTCAACCAATTACCAGCATGGATGGATCATGACCGGTCTGATGGCGGAAATCGGGGCGACCAGGGTGGAAAAGGGCACGCTGGCCCTTTGGTTCCTGGGACAGAACGGCTGGGTGATCAAGTCGCCGTCCGGAGAGGTACTGGCCGTCGACCCCTACCTCTCCAATTCCTGCCACCCGTCCCGGCGCGGCCTGGACGTCGACCGCCGGGTGCCGGTCCTGGTCACGCCCGGGGATTTGCAGGCCGATCTGCTGCTTTGCACCCATTCCCACAGGGACCACGCCGACCCCGAGACCCTGTGTTCGTGTGCAAGCAGCGGCCGGGTCAAGGCCTTCGCCGGGCCGGGCGATACCCAGGCGGTGTTCGTCCAGGCCGGAGTGGCGGAGAGCCAGCGGAGCCTGACCTGGGCCAATCACGAGATTTCCCTGGGTGATCTGAGGGTTATCGGGACTTTCGCCCTGCCCACCGATGCCGGCGATCTCACCCATATGGGCTTTGTCATCCGGGTTGACGGAGGCCCCTCCCTGTGGATCACCGGCGATACCGCCTGGTGCGAGCTGTTGGCCGAGGCCGGGGCCAAGCACAGGCCCGATGCCATCTGCCTGCCCATCAACGGCGGCTATGCCAACCTATCCCATTGGGAGGCGGCGGAGCTGGTGCGCCGGGTGGCGCCGGCTCAGGCCATTCCCTGCCACTGGGACATGTTCGCCGACAATTCCTGCGATCCCCGCATGTTCGAGGCCTCGTTGAAGGTCAAGGAGGTACGGGGAGTCTACCGTCTGCCGGTGCATGGGCAAAAGATGGTGATCAGCCGAACCGGCTGAACACCGGCCCATTATCGGATGAATGCGGCGTTCAGCCGAACCGGCTGAACACCACCGGCAGCCAGACCAGGGCGAACAGGGTGCTGGCCGCCACGGCGATGGCGGCGCGGTCGGGATGGATGTTGCGCAAGCTGGCGTGCACCACGGTGACGGCGGCCAGGGGCACCAGGGACTCGATCAGCAGCACCTGGTGGCCGACCCGGCCGAAGATGTGCAGCCAGGCGCGGTCCAGCCAGATGAACCCCAGGGCCAGGGCGGGCCACAGGCCGAACTTGACGGCGAAGGTGAGGGCGGTGAAACCCAGGTCGAGGCGCAGGCTCCTCACCTGGGCCAGCCCCAGCCCGACGATCATCATACCCACCGGCACGAAGCCGCCGGACAGGATGTCCACGGTCTGCGTCACCGCCGGCGGAACCTTGGTTCCGCTCAGGTTGAGCGCGGCCCCCAGCCAGCAGGCATGCAGGCCGGGATATTTCAGCACGCGCAGGACGGCTCTGCCCACCGAGGCCTCGGCGCGGGCCACGGTGTAAAAGCCCACCGAGTTTTCATAGGCGGTGGCGCCGAACGACACCATCACCACAGTGGGCAGGGCCTCGGGACCGACCAAAGCGAGGCAGGCGGGAATGCCGAAGAAGCCGGTATTGCCGGTGCCGCCGGTGAAGGCGGCGATGCGCTCGCGCCCGTCCCGCCAGAAACGCCCCGCCGCCGGGGCGGTGAGCAGCGCCACGCCCGAGCACAGGCCGAACACCGCGAAGGGCAGCACCAGCAGGGCGCCTTTCAGATCGGCGGTGGCGAAGCCCTTGAACACCACGGCGGGCGACAGCACGAACAGGGCGAGGCGGCCGAGGTCCTGCCCCCGCACCTCGCCGAACCGGCCGAGCAGGAAGCCGATGCCGACCAGCAGGTAGAGCGGCACCAGCTTCATGGCCAGGGCGGTGTCGAAGGGCAGGGTCATCGCACCAGGATCGCCCGGAAATCGTTGACGTTGGTCAGGGTCGGTCCACTCTTAACAAGATCGCCCAAGGCATTGAAAAGTCCGTATGAATCATTGTCGGAAAGATAAGATTCCGGATGAAGTCCCAAGAGGCGGGCGCGCTCCAGCGTGTCGGGCGCGATGATGGCGCCGGCATTGTCCTCGGAGCCGTCGATGCCGTCGGTATCGCAGGCGATGGCCTCCACTCCGCCGCAATCCTTCAAGGCCAGGGCCAGGGCCAGGGCGAACTCGGCATTGGGGCCGCCCTTGCCTTGGCCCTTGATGGTGACGGTGGCCTCGCCGCCCGACAGGATCACCGCCGGGGCGGGGACCGGCTGCTGGTGGGCGCGGATGGACCGGACGATGCCGGCCATCACCTTGGCCATCTCGCGGGCCTCGCCCTCCAGCGCGTCGCCCAGCAACAGCGGCATGTAGCCGGCCCTTGCCGCCACCAGGGCGGCGGCTTCCAGCGAGCGCTGCGGCGTGGCGATCAGGTGGTAGTCGCCGTGGGGCAGGAGCTTGGGCGTCTCGGCCGCCGGATCGTTCAGGCGGGCGGCGATGGCAGGTCCCGGCTCGATGCCGTACTTGGCCAGCACGGCGCGGGCCTCGGCCAGGGTGGTGGGATCGGCCACCGTGGGGCCCGAGGCGATCACGGAAGGGTCGTCGCCGGGCACGTCGGAAATGGCCAGGGTCACCAGCCGGGCCGGGGCGGCCAGGGCGGCGAGGCGGCCGCCCTTCACCGCCGAAAGGTGCTTGCGCACGCAATTGATCTCGCCGATGGCGGCGCCAGAACGCAGCAGCGCTCCGGTCAGGGCCTGCTTCTCGGCCAGCGTGATGCCGGGGGCGGGGCGGGCCAGCAGGGCCGAGCCGCCGCCCGAGATCAGGCACAGCACCAGATCGTCGGCCCCCAATCCAGCCAGCAACTCGATCATGCGGCCGGCGGCGTTCTCTCCCGCCGCGTCGGGCACCGGATGGGCTGCTTCCACCACTTCGATCCGCCGGGTGGGGACCGTGTGGCCGTAGCGGGTGACCACCAGCCCCGACAGCGGCCCGGACCAGTGGTCCTCGACGGCGCGGGCCATGGCGGCGGCGGCCTTGCCGGCGCCGATCACCAAGGTGCGGCCGGGTGGCGGGGCGGGCAAGGCGGGGGGCAGGCAGACCGACGGCCTGGCCGCCTCCACCGCCGCCTCGAACATGCGCCGCAGGATGCTCATCTCTGGACTCTCCCGCCCTTTGAAGGCTCAATGGTCACACCAGTAGACAGCGGAAATGGACCATGAGCAATCCCGGCACGCTGGACGGCGTTCTCGCCCCCATCCTGACGCCCTTCACCAACACCCTGACGCCCCATGTGCCGTTGTTCGTGGCCCTGGCCCGCCACCTGATGGGCCAAGGCCTGGGTCTGGCGCCGTTCGGCACCACCAGCGAAGGCAATTCCCTGGCCGTGGCGGAAAAGGTGGAACTGCTGGATGCCCTGGCCAAGGCCGGCCTGGACATGGGCCGCATCATGCCGGGCACCGGATGCTGCGCCCTGCCGGACTCGGTGGAACTGTCCCTGCGCGCCGTCAAGCTGGGGTGCGGCGGCGTATTGATGCTGCCGCCGTTCTATTACAAGAATCCCAGCGAGGACGGGCTGTTCGCGTCCTTCGCCGAGGTGATCGAGCGGGTGGGGGACGCGCGCCTCCGGGTCTTTCTCTACCATTTCCCCCAGCAGAGCCAGATTCCCATCAGCCATGCCCTGATCGAGCGGCTGCTGGCCGCCTATCCCGCCACGGTGGTGGGGATCAAGGATTCATCGGGCGATCTCGCCAATATGGAAAGCATGTGCGGGGCGTTTCCCGGCTTCAAGGTCTTCGCCGGCACCGAACGGCTGATTCTGCCGGTGATGCGGGCCGGCGGGACGGGCTGCATCAGCGCCAACGCCAACATCCACGGCCCGGCCATGCTGGAGCTGTGGCGGCGATGGAGGGAGCCCGGGGCCGAGGCCTTGCAGACCAAACTGGAAGGCTTCCGCGCCATCATGGAGGGCCTGCCGCTGATCGCCGCCTTGAAGGCGCTGACTGCGCGGCGTACCGGCGATTACGGCTGGCGGCGGGTGCGCCCGCCGCTGGTGGCCCTGCCGCCCGAGGCGGAGATCGAACTGGTCGAGCGGCTGGAGAAGGCCGGGATCGCTATTTAAGCCGGGATCGCTATTTAAGCCGGGATCGCTATTTAAGATCGACGATGGCTTCCAGGCCGTTGGCCTTGGCGGCAGCCAGCAATCGGCCGTCCACCTTGGTCCGCGCCACGAAGGAATCCGCCGTTTCCAGCCATTCCCCGTCCCCCGGCGCCAGGGCGTAGGCATAGGAACTGGGGGCCAGCGGCGCG
Organism: Phaeospirillum sp.; assembly: GCA_030824585.1. GTDB lineage: Bacteria > Pseudomonadota > Alphaproteobacteria > Rhodospirillales > Magnetospirillaceae > Phaeospirillum. The sequence goes on from JAVBXM010000087.1 coordinate 21,001, forward strand.
GGCGGGGTCAGCAGCTTGGCCCAGTCGTGGCGGGCCAGCATCTTGCGGCTGAAGGGATAATCGGTGACGAACAGGTCGGCGCGGCCGCTCATCACCTCCTGCTCGCGGGCCTCGGGCGTGGCGACCTCCAGCAGGCGGGCCTGCTTCAGTTCAGCCTTCATCACGTCCACCATGAAGGTCCCGGCGGCGGCGGCGACCACCACGCCCTCGCGGTCGATGTCCTGCCATTCCTTGACCACCGGATGGGTCTTGGTGGTGATGGCGAAGATGCCGCTGCGCAGGTGGGGGCGGGTGAAGGCCAGCTTCTCCTGGCGCGGCGGAGTGATGGCGACCGCATGCATGGAAATGTCGCACTTGTCCGACAGCAGGTCGTCGATCATGGTCTTGAACGAGGAATCCACGAAGCGCACCTGTACGCCGAGGTCCTTGGCCAGTTCGTGGGCCATGTCGATATCGAGGCCTTCCAGCTTGCCGGTGCGGGTATTGCGGTATGAGATGGAGTAATAATCGGGCCAGATGCATACCCTGATCTCGCCGTTCTGGCGGATTTTCGCGAGCTTTCCGCCGGCGGCGGCGGCCACGGCCTCGCTTCCCAGAAACAGCAGGGAGGCGGTGACGACAAGGCGGGCCAATCTATGCATTTTTGTCCTCCAGATACGGACGTATTATGCTATTTCACCTAGGCTATGCAAGTTAACCCGAAAGAATCCACGGAATCCGCGTCGGCCAGCGCCCCGGTGGTCTTGGGCAGCGTGAGGGTCCAGCCGCTATTTTCCCGGCGGCTGATCGGCACGGTGGTGGTGCTCGGGGTGGGGATGGCCTTGCTGGTGGCCATCGCCACCACGCTTGGCCTGTGGGCGGGCCGGCAGGAGGCGATCAGCGGCGCCGAGGCGGTGACCCGCAATCTGGCGCGCAGCCTGACCGAGTCGGTGGAGCGTTCCATCAATTCCATGGACATTACCCTGGCCTCGGTCGCCGATCTGGCGGCGGAGCAGGGGATGGCGGCGCCGCGTCCCGATTTGCGGGCGTTGGTGGCCCAGCGCCTGACCTTCATCCCCTATCTGCGGCAGGTTCTGGTGGTGCGGGCGGACGGAGCGGTGCTGTTCGATTCCGCCAATCAGGCCGAGGGACGCTCCCTCGATCTTGCCAGCCTGCTGGCCGAGCATGCGCGCCTGCCGCGTCCGCTGGTGATCGGCGTTCCGGTGGACGGGCGCTTCATCGGCGCGGGCGGGCGGGGGTTCGGCCACAAGACCATTCCCATCAGCCGGGCCATCCGCTCCGCCGGCGGCGAGGTTCTCGGACTGGTGATCGGCGCGGTCAATCCCGAGTACTTCGTCGCCAGTTTCCAGGGGATCGAGGCCGAATCGGGGGCCCATGCCCATCTCTGGCGCTTCGACGGGCTGATGCTGGCGGGAGCGGGCGGCCTCAACGACCCCCATCAGGGCCGGGGGTGGGAGGAACCGCTGTTCTCCCGCTACCTGACGGAGTCCGAGATGGGGACCTTCCTGGGGCCGGGCGGCGATGGGATGACGTGGATCACCAGCTACCGCACCACCCTGTCCTGGCCGCTGGTGGTCAGCGTCGGCATCTCCCTCGATACGGCCCTGGAAAGCTGGCGGCACAGCGTCGAGCTGATCGCCTGGCCGGTGGCGGTGGTGACGCTGATCGTGCTGGGCCTGACCGCCGCCATGGCCGCCATGCTGCGCCATCGCGGGCGCGACGAGGCGCGGCTGCGGCTGTCCGACATGGTGCTGTCCAACGTCTCCAACGGCGTGACCATCGCCGAGGCGGGGGCCAAGGACCTGCCGCTCATCTACGTCAACCCGGCTTTCGAGCGCATCACCGGCTATACCGCCCAGAGCGCGCTGGGACGCAATGCCCGCTTCCTGCACGAATTCGACCCGGCGCAGGAGGGGCTGGACGAGATTCGCGCCGCCCTGGCCGCGGGAAGGCCGGTTTCCGTGGAGTTGCGCAACCAGCGGGCCGACGGCAGCCTGTTCTGGAACCATCTGTCGCTGTCGCCGGTACGCGGTGCCAACGGCGCGGTGACCCATTGGGTGGGGGTGCAAAGCGACATCACCCAGCAGGAAGAAGCCCGCGCCGCCCTGGCCAAGGCCTATGACGACGTGGCCCATTACAGCGAGGACCTGGAGCGTTTCTCCTTCGTGCTGGCCCATCACCTGCAGGAGCCGGCCCGCCAGATGCGGCTGCAGGCCCAGGTCCTGCTCCAGCGCATGGAGGACCACCCCGAATCCGGCGCCCAGCAGCCGGCCCAACTGATCATTGATGCCGCCAAGCGGCTGGTCGAGATGCTGCGCGACGTCCAGGCCTATCTCGCCATCGAGCGCCAGCCGGTGACCGGCGGCACCGCCTCGTCGGAATCGGCGCTGGGCGCCGCCGTCAACCGTTTCGTCAACCCCGAGGTCATGGGACCGGTGGAGGTGGTCAGGGGATTGCTGCCCCGGGCCGGCATTCCCCAGAAGCATCTGGACGATCTGTTCGAAATCCTGATCGAGAATGCCGTGCGTTTCCGCCATTCCCAGCGGCCCCTCCGGCTGTGGGTCGGGGCCGAGCACCATGCCGACGGCTGGCTGTTCCGGGTCGAGGACAACGGCATCGGCATCGATTCGGGCTATCACGAACGGGTCTTCGTGGCGCTGGAGCGCCTGCATTCCGGGACCGCCTATGGCGGCACCGGCATCGGCCTCGCCATCGCCCGCAAGATCGTCGAGGCGGCGGGCGGGCGCATCTGGGTGGAATCCGACGGAAGCAGCGGCAGCGCCTTCCTCTTCACCCTGCCCATGACGCCGGGCGGCGTGGTCTGACACCAAATCCCGATGAGGAGGACTTATCGGGATTTGGTTAGGCCCGAAGGGCCGCGCGCCTTATGGCGCGGGAGGCAAGGGCGCTCGCGCCCGCCCGCCGCTTGAGGGCGGTCCCGGTGATCGGTTGCGGTCACCGGGACATGGTATGAGTCTTAGCCTTAGCCTTACCCGAAGGGGTCGTCGCACTTGCCGCACATGGGCACGTGGCGGACGTCGCCCTGGCGGAAGGCTTCCAGGATGCCGCCATAGGCGGCACTGCGGCGGATGTCGCCCAGGCCCTGCTCCATGATGTTGCCGATCTTCAGCTGGGCATTGGAATCGTAGCAGCCGCAGGCGGTCACCGTGCCGTCGCAGAACACGCCGACCGCCTTGAGGAACAGGCGGCACGGCATCGGCCGGTGGTGGTCGATGTCCTTCAGCGACCAGATGCCGTGGCGCTCGCTCCGGGTGCCGCACTGGACCGAGCCGCCGAAATTGTTGGCGGGCACCGTCCACACGTCGGTGACGCCGTGGGTGGCGAGGAAGGCCTTGGTCTTGCGCAGGTTGTCCTGCCACTCGCCCAGCGCCACCGCCTTGACGGCGAAGCGGGTGGAGGTGCCCTTCAAGGCCTTGTGGATGGCCTTGAGGTTGGCCAGGGTGCGCTCGAACTTCGAGCCCACATAGACGCTCTCATAGCTTTCGGCGTCCCAGCCGGCGAAGGAGAATTGCAGGTAGGCCAACCCCACCTTGGCCAGGCGGGCGATCTTGTCGGGGGTGAACGGGGTGCCATTGGTGACGATGCCCACCTGGAAGCCCTCGGCCACGGCGTGCTCCAGCATCTCGAAGACGCGGGGGTGCAGGAACGGTTCGCCCTGGCCGGCCAGGATGTGCATGGTCTTGATGCCGCACGCCTTGCCCTCGGCGATCACCCGCTCGAAGACGTCGTCCTCCATGAAGCCGGAATTGTCCTTCCAGATCTCCCAGCCGCACATGGTGCAGCGCAGGTTGCAGCGGCGGCTGAGCTGGACGTAAAGCTCGTAGGGCACCAGTTGGCGCCGCTCGGCCGGGGCGATGATCAGGGCGCGGGCCTTGGCCAGATGGGCGGCGGCGGCCTCGGTCCGCCCGGCCTCCTCCAGGGCGATGCCCAGCAGGTACTGGATGCGGCCCGATTGCGGCTGAACCCCCGCCGCCGGTTCCAGCAGCGTCAGCGCCTCGGCGGCGCGGCCCTGTTCCACCAGGGAGCCGGCCAGCCCCACCATGGTGTCGAGATGGCCGGGAATGGCCGCCAGCACCCGGCGGAACAGGATCTCCGCCTCGGCGGCGCGCCGGCAGGCCAGCAGCAACCCGGCCCGGCGGTAGTCGCATTCCAGGTGGCCGTCGGCCTTCGCCAGGGCGGCGACGGCTTCTTCCAGCAATTGCCCCTCGGCCAGACGCAGGGCCTCGGCCAGGATGCGGATGGGGTCGACGGGCTTGGTCTTCTTCTTCGTCATAGGCTTCATGGATCGGGAGACTAACACCGGCGGGTCTTGGCTTTCCATGGCGGTGTTGTCTGGGGCATTATGCCGTCGGGGCCAGCAGGGGAGAACGGCAAGTGTCGGGCGTGTCAGCCGACGACAGGATCATGGCGCAGGACGAACGGGCCGGCGATCGCTGGCGATTCGGCATCCGGGCCAAGCTGGTGGTGGCGGTGGGGACCGTGGCCGGCATGATCATGGTGGCCAGCCTGCTCACCTGGTTCAGCTATTCCGAGATCGAGCGTCTGCTGGCCGCCGTGACGCGGACCAACCTTCCCAGCCTGTCCAACGCCCTGAAGCTGTCCGAGGCCACCGCCCGGCTGGCCGCCGCCGCCCCGGCGCTGGACGGCTCGCAGTCGCAGTTCCAGCGCCAGAGCAATTTCGTCGCCCTGCAGCAGCAGACCGAGCGTCTCCTCGCCCTGGTGGACCATCTGGCGGGGTCCATCGCCGACACCGGCCGGGTCGAGGAACTGCGCTCCATGATCGCCGCCTTCGCCGACAACGTGGTCGATCGCAACATCTTGGTGGATAAAAGGCTGCAATTGGCCGAGCGCAGCCGGGCCCAGGCCGAGATCATCAGCAATCTGGACGTCGAGGTTCACCGCGCCATGGGCGGGCTGGCCGGCGATCCCGCCCTGGCCACGGTGGTGCTGGCGTCGAACTACCTGCGCGAGGCGGTGGTGGCGGCCAATCTGGAAAAGGTCGGCGACCTGCGCGGCGCCTATGAGGAGCAGGTGCGCTCCCTGGCCGAACTGGTGGACGCCACCGGGGCCAGGACCCAGCGGACCCGCGAACTGACCCGGCGCGTCCTGGCGCTCGGCACCGGACCGGAGAACGTCTTCGAGCTGCGCACCCTGCAGATGCTGACCATCGCCCGGCTGGCCGCCGCCAATGACGAGGGCCGCGACCTGGTGGCCCGTACCTCGTCCTCGGTGGGCCGGCTGGTCTCGGCGGCCGAGGCCGAGGCTGCCGAGAACGAGCGCCGCACCGAAGCGGCGGTATCCAGCGGGCGGACCACCATGCTGGTGGTGGCCATGCTGACCTTCTTCGGGCCGCTGCTGTTCATCTGGCTGTATCTGGGGCGCAGCGTGGTGGCCCGCCTGGCCGGGCTGGCGTCTTCCATGCACGCCATCGCCGAGGGCGACTTCCAGGCGCCCATTCCCGGCCAGGGCAACGACGAGATCACCGACATGGCCGCCGAGCTGGCGGTATTCCGCGACGCCATGGCCAAGCTGCAGGAATCGTCCGAGGCGCTGATCGAAAGCGAGCGGCGTCTGCGCCGCATTCTCGACACTTCGCCCCTGGCTCTCGCCATCTCGCGGGTGGCGGACAACGCCATCCTGCTGGTCAACCCCCGCTGGTCCGAACTGTACCGGGTGCCCAAGGCCCGCGCCATGGGTATGACCGTCGCCTCGTGCTATGCCGAGCCGGACAACCGGACGCGGCTGGTGGAACTGGTGCGCAAGCGCGGCTTCGTCGGCGGCTTCGAGTGCCGCATGCGGGCCAGCGACGGCCACGAGTTCTGGGCCATGCTGTCGGCCGCCGAGATCGAGATGGACGGCGAGCCGGCGGTGATCGTTTCCACCACCGACATCACGCGGCACAAGGAAGAGGAAGCCGCCCTGGCCGAGGCCAAAATGGTGGCGGAAGAGGCCAGTCAGGCCAAGTCGCTGTTCCTCGCCACCATGAGCCACGAAATCCGTACCCCCATGAACGGGGTGCTGACCATGGCCCATTTGCTGGAGAACATGCCGCTGCCCGCCGAGCAGCGGGAAATGGCCCGCGTCATCCGTGATTCCGCCACCTCGCTGCTCACCATCATCAACGACATCCTGGACTTCTCCAAGATCGAGGCCGGCAAGCTGCAATTGGAGCTGGTGGAGCTGTCGGTGTCCGATCTGGTGGAGGGGGTGGCCGACCTGCTGACCATCCGCGCCCAGGAAAAGGGCATCAGCCTGATCACCTTCGTCGAGCCCACCCTGGCCGACCGCATGGTGGGCGATCCCATCCGCCTGCGGCAGATCATCACCAATCTGGCCGGCAACGCCATCAAGTTCACCGACAAGGGCTATGTGCGCATATCGGTGCGGGCCATGGACCCGCGCCAGCGGCCGCTGCGCCTGGAATTCTCCATCGCCGATACCGGCATCGGCCTGGATTCCGAACAGCAGGCCCGCCTGTTCGAGCCGTTCATGCAGGCCGACGTCACCATTTCGCGGCGTTATGGCGGCACCGGCCTCGGCCTGTCCATCTGCCGCCGCCTGGTGGCCATGATGGACGGCGACATCGGCGTGCGCAGCAATATCGGCCAGGGCTCCACCTTCTGGTTCCAGGTGCCGCTGGAGCCCGCCGAGACCGAGCCGGAGCCCGGGCTGGACCTGTCGGGCATCGCCGTGCTGGTCCTGGCCGAGGGGCCGGTGGCGGCGGAATGCCTGCGCCAGTACCTCGGCCATCTCGGCGCCCAGGTGGCGGTGGTGGTGGGGACCGAGGGCGCGGTGGCCGCCGTGCGCGCCGCCGCCCTGGCCGGCTGGACCTACGACGTGGCCCTGCTGGACGGCGGCCAGGACTTCCGCATGCGCATGGGCGTGGCCGGCGCCTTGATGACCGCCGCCGGGCCCGACCTGGAGCTGAAGGTGGTCATGATGGTCGCCCAGGACGCCTTCGCCGCCGTGGCCGCCGAGGTCAAGGCCGCCGGGCTTTACGCCGCGCTGCCCAAGCCGGTGCGCCGCCGCCAGTTGTGGCGCACCGTGGCGGCGGCGGTCGGCCGCGCCTCGGCCGAGGCCGACGCGGCGGACGGCGAGGGGATCGAGGAGGGCTGGCTGCCCCCCGCCATGGAAGAGGCCGCCGCCGCCGGCGCCCTGATCCTGGTGGCCGAGGACAATCCCACCAACAAGGTGGTGATCCGCCATCTGATGGAGCGCCTGGGCTATGCCATCGAGGTGGTGGGCAACGGCACCGAGGCCTGGGAACGCATGCAGATCCGCGATTACGGCCTGCTGCTCACCGATTGCCACATGCCCGAGATGGACGGCTATGAACTGACCCAGCGCATCCGCGAATGGGAGGTGGAGACCGGCCACCTGCTGCCCATCGTGGCGCTGACCGCCGATGCCCTGGCCGGTACGGCGCGGCGTTGCCTGGATTGCGGCATGAACGCCTTTCTGGCCAAGCCCATCGATCTGGCTCAGTTGGACGCCACCATCCGCCGCCTGCTGCCGGCGGCGGTGGGGCTGCGCCGCCGCCGCTCCGAGGGCGTCCGGCCGGTTGCCACCGTCGGAGGGGCCGCGGTTCCCGTCATCCTGCCCGAGGACCCGGCCTTGCCGGCGATTCTCGATCTGACCCCCATGCGGCAGATTTTCGGCGATATCGGCGACGAGGTGCGGGAGTTGCTGGCCCTGTTCGTGGACACCACCCGGCCGCTGGTGGCCGATCTGGGCAATGCCCTCGATGCCGGCGACGCCGTGGCGGCGCGCGAGGCGGCCCATTCGGCCAAGGGGGCGGGCAACAGTGCCGGCGCCTTCCGCTTCGCCAAGCTGTGCGCCGAGGCGGAAGCCGCCTGCGCGGTGGCCGATCTGGCGCGTGCGGCGTCGCTCCAGCCCGCCCTGGAAGCCGCCTTCGACGCGGCCGCCGAGGCGGTGGCGGGGGTATAAACGTGCTCGGGAGAAAGTCCCTCGGCCTTCGGCCTCAGTGTACTTTCTCCCGGAAGGTGAATTGAGAAGCCCGCGTTTGGGGCGGCCCTGCACGCGTGCTTCGCGTTTGTTTGCCCTCGCCCGATTGGGCGAGATGGGGGGGTAAAAAAGAAAACCGCGCTCCCGGTGGGGGAGCGCGGTTTGCTTCGATCTGAGCCTGGAAGGGCGCTGACCGGCTGCCGGGCCTTAGCCCTGGCGAGCCTTGAAGCGGGGGTTCGTCTTGTTGATGACGTAGACCCGGCCCTTGCGGCGAACGATGCGGCAATTCTTGTCGCGCAGCTTGGCCGACTTCAGCGAGTTACGAATCTTCATGGTCCGACTTCCTAAAGCGTAATTGTCGCCGAAACGACGTCACTTGGGTTCGCAAGCGCGAGGCCGGGAAAATACGGAAACCAGGAGAGGCTGTCAACAGCTCGTGAAACGTTTTTTTTCGAATTTCCGAAGTTATACTCCTTTCCATGCTGAAGTTCATTCCCGATCCCCATGGAACCCCCGTCGCCTTCCAGGTCGTCGAAGGCCGGTCCGAGTCGCGGGTGCTGGTGGTCTGCGACCACGCTTCGGCGGCCATTCCCGCAAGCCTGGGCGACCTGGGCGTCGGCACGGCGGTGCGATCCAGCCACGTGGCCTGGGATATCGGTGCCGCCCGGGTGGCCGTCCTGCTGGCCCGGGCCCTGGGCTGCCCGGCGGTGCTGGCCGGCGTCAGCCGCCTGGTCATCGACTGCAACCGCCAGCCCGGCGATCCGTCGTCCATTCCCCCACTGACCTGCGGGGTGAGGGTGCCGGGCAACGAGGCGGTGGAGGAGGCCGAGGCCGACAACCGCGCCCGCTCGTGGTTCTGGCCCTATCACACCGAGATCGGCGACCGCATCGCCCATCTGTGGCGGCACGGCGCCGCCCCGGCGGTGGTGGCGGTGCACAGCTTCACGCCCTGCATCACCGGGCAGATGCCGCGTCCCTGGCATGTGGGGGTGCTGTGGAATCGCGACCCGCGCATGGCGGCGCCGGTCCTGAACGGCTTGCGGGCGCGCGGCGATCTGGTGGTGGGCGACAACCAGCCCTATTCGGGGCGCGAGATCAACTACACCCTGGACACCCATGCCGGCGCCGCCGGCCTGCCCAACGTGTCGTTCGAGATCCGCCAGGATCTGGTGAGCGACGAGGCGGGCTGCGCGCGCTGGGCGGCCATCCTGGCCGAGGCGCTGGGCGATGTCCTGGCCGACGAAGGGCTGTACCGCGCCGAGGTCTATTGAAACCTCTCCGGGCCTTGGCTATGGTCTGGACCCATTTCGACCAGGGCCATTTCGACCGAGGCCAGTTTCGACCGAGGAGCGTGTCAATGAGCGACGAACAGAACACCAGCCAGATCGGCGGCATCGCGGCCGAGGCGCTGCGCCAGTTCATCGACCGCATCGAGCGGCTGGAAGAGGAAAAGAAGGCGCTGGCGGCCGATATCAAGGACGTCTATGCCCAGTGCAAGTCCCAGGGCTTCGACACCAAGATCATCCGCAAGATCGTGGCGTTGCGCAAACGCGACCGCCAGGAGCGGGAAGAGGAACAGCAGATCCTCGACCTCTACCTCGCCGCCCTCGGCGAGGCCTGAGGGACGTCGGGCTATCGCCCGAAGAACCGATCCGGGGCGAATGCCCCGGATTCCCTTCGATCTCATGAATGGGGTTTGGGGCCCTTGGCCCCGTGCAGCCCCGACGGGGCAAACGACGCACCGCAGGTGCGGTCCCGAAGGGACGAGCGAAGCGAGCAAGCGGGTATGGGCGGCGGCCCATATTGGGAAATTACTTCCGCTCGCGCTCGATCTCGATGCCTACCGAGGCGGCCTCGGCGTAGACGTCGAGCTTTTCCACCCGGATGCGGGCGATTTCCACCCGCTCGTCGGTTAGGCACAGTTCGGCGATCTTTTCCGCCAGGGTTTCCACCAGGTTGATGTGGCCCTCGGCCAGCATGGCCTTGATGCCGTCGATCACGTCCTCGTAGGACACCACGTTGGCGATGTCGTCGCACAGCGGCCCGGCCCGCTCCAGCACGCTCATGTCCACGTTGATGCGGACCCGCTGGGGCGCCAGCAATTCGTGGGCATGGATGCCGATCAAGCATTTCAGCACCAGATCGCGTACCAGGATGCGGTAGAGGCGGCGGACCGGCGCTTCGCCCGGCTGGGTCTCGGCTTGACTGCGGCTCACGAACACTTTGATCTTTCCTCAGCTTGGGAAAGCAGGGTCATAGCGCTTCCGGCAAGTGGCGCGCAAGCAATTACGAAAGTGGCCCCAGGCGGCGGACATCGCCGGCTTCGGGCAGGCGTTCCAGCAAGGTGCCGATGCCGGCGGCCAGGACCGGGTGGACGCATTCCCCGGCGATCTCGGCCAGGGGGGCGAGGGCGAAGTGCCGCTCGTGCAGGCGGGGATGGGGCAGGGTGAGAACCTCGCCCTCCATCACCACATCCCCATAGAGAAGGATGTCGAGATCGATCAGGCGCGGCCCATAGCGCACCGAGGCCACCCGGCCCAGCCCGTCCTCCATGGCCTTGAGGCGGGCCAGCAGGTCCAGCGGGGCGAGGCCGGTCTCCAGCGCCACGGCCATATTGAGGAAGGCGGGCTGGTCGGTGACGTAGAGCGGCGCCGTTTCCCACACATGGGAGCGGGCGGCGACGGTGCCGATGGTGACCAGGGCATCCAGGGCGGCGCGCAGATTGGCGGGCCGGTCGCCCAGGTTGGTGCCCAGGCCGAGGTGAACCAATGTCATGATGGAGCGTCAGGCGATGATGTCGGGAATCAACTGGTTTTCCAGCCGGGAAATCTCGTCCTTCAGGGCGAGCTTGCGCTTCTTCAGGCGCTGCAGGCGCAGTTGATCGAACGGCGCCTCGTCGGAAACGCGGGAGATCACGTCGTCCAGATCGCGGTGCTCGGTCTTCAATTCCGCCAGTTGACGGCGGACATCTTCAAGGTTGTCATCGATCATGGCTGGACGAGTCTGGGATCATGTGGCTAGACGGTAGCAGAACTCGTCGGGAAACGGTATGGGTAAGGTAGGATAAAGAGGAGGTTTGGGGAATGGCGGCCAAGCGTATCGGAATTCTGACCAGCGGCGGTGATTGCGCCGGATTGAACGCGGCCTTGCGTGCGGTGGTTCATCGGGCTATCCGCAATTACGGCTGGCAGGTATTCGGCATTCGCGACGGCAGCCTGGGACTGATGGAGCGGCCACTCAATTACGTCGAGTTCGACCTGAAGTCGGTGGGCGACGAGATGTTGCGCCTGGGCGGCACCATTCTTGGAACCATCAACAAGGGCGACCCCTTCGCCTATCCCATGCCCGACGGCAGCAAGAAGGACCGCTCCCAGGACTTCGTGGACGGCTACAAGGAACTGGGCATCGAGGCGCTGGTGGTGATCGGCGGCGACGGTTCCATGCGCATCCTCAACCAACTGTGCCGCAAGGGCGGCATCCCCATGGTCGGCATCCCCAAGACCATCGACAACGACGTGGCCCATACCGACTACGCCATCGGCTTCGCCACGGCGCTCAACGTGGCGGGGGAGGCCATGGACCGGCTGGCTCCCACCGCGGCCAGCCATCACCGCGTCATGATCCTCGAGGTCATGGGCCGCGACGTCGGCCATATCGCCATCAATGCCGGCATTGCCGGTGGTGCCGACGTGGTGCTGATCCCCGAGATTCCCTACACCCTGGAAGGCATCGCCAAGAAGATCGCCGAGGTGAAGGCCGAGGGGCGCAACCACGCCCTGATGGTGGTGGCCGAGGGCTGCAGGACCGAAACCGGCAAGTCGGTGACCCAGATTCAGAGCGGCGGTCAGGCCCGCTACGGCGGCATCGGCCAGTATCTGGCGGCGCGGCTGGCGGAAACGGTGGAGGCCGAGACCCGCGTCACCGTGCTGGGCCACGTGCAGCGCGGCGGCATGCCGGCCATGCGCGACCGCATCATCGCCTCGGCCTTCGGCGTCCATGCCGTCGACCTGATCGCCCAGGGCAAGCTGGGCCGCATGGTGGCCTGGCAGCACGGCCAGGTGGTCGATGTGCCGATTTCCGACGTGGCGGGCATCACCCGGCCCATCGACCCCTACGGCACCCTGGCCCAGACGGCCCGCGGCCTGGGCATCTATATCGGCGAGATGTAGTCGGCAGCCTGAAGGCAAACCACGAAGGCGCAGAGGCACGAAGAAAACACGAAGGAAAAGACCTTCGTTCTCTTCGGGTCCTTCGTGCCTTCGTGTTGAAATTTTTTCCCGTTCTGCCAAGGGGAGTTGGCTATTCCCCCCAGCGCCGGATGGTGCCGCAATCCAGGCCAAACAGGTCGAGCATGCGCCCCACGCTGTGCTCGACCATGTCGTCCAGGCTTTCCGGCTTGGCGTAGAAGCCGGGGACGGGGGGGGCGATCACCGCGCCCATTTCCGACAATTGCAGCATGGAGCGCAGGTGCCCGGTGTGCAGCGGCGTCTCGCGCACCATGAGGACCAGCCGGCGGCGCTCCTTCAGGGCCACGTCGGCGGCCCGGGTCAGCAGCGAGGTGGTCACGCCGGTGGCGATCTCGCTCATGGTGCGGATGGAGCAGGGCGCCACGATCATTCCCAGCGAGCGGAACGAGCCCGAGGCCGGTGCCCCGCCGATATCCTCGGCCTTGTACCACTTGCCGGCCAGGGCGTGCACCTGGGCAAGCTTCAATTGGCTTTCGTGGGACAGGGTCACCTCGGCGGCGCGGCTCATGACCAGATGGGATTCCACGCCCAGCCGCGCCAGCATTTCCAGGACGCGGATGCCGTAGATCACGCCCGAGGCTCCACTAATTCCTACGATCATGCGGGGCGGAGGGGGATTCAAGGCGGTTAGTCCTCGCTAAAGCTTTTGGATGGGGCAAGAACCTTAGTCCAGGAGGGGGTGACAGGGCAATTTCCCTGCTGACAATCCCGTGACAGGAGGAATAAGATTCCAGGGTTACCCACCCTATAGGGAGGACCGTAATGAGCCTTCATGACCGTGTCGAGTCCTTGAAAGCCAAGCATGCCGCTCTGGAAAATGCCATCGAGATGGAAACCAGACGCCCGCTGCCGGATAACACCCAGATCCACGATCTCAAGCGCAAGAAATTGCTGATCAAGGACGAGCTGAGCCGTATCGGCTCCAGACCTCACTGAAGAAGGCGATCGAGGGGCCGGTCCATCCGGCCCCTTATTTCATTCGGCCTACCCGTCGCCGAATTCACAAATTGCAACATTTACCCCCGATCAGCGGAAATCTGCGAACCTTGCAAATCGGCGAGGATCGTCCGGTAACCTTTTGTGAAACAACGTGAAAACAGCCATTCGCCGGGTTCGGTGAAAATGGCCCCACGTCTCTGCAATGCACCTTTGCAAAATTTGCCGGCATACGGCATTCTCCCCACTCAGACGGAGGGGCGAAAAGCCCCCCATGGGAGTTGCAAAGCAGAGGACCTGTCCGACATGACCAACGCATACCAGCAAGCCTACGAAAAGTCGCTGAAGGACCCCGAGGGGTTCTGGGGAGAGGCGGCCAAGGACATTCATTGGTACAAGACCTGGGATAAGGTCCTGGACGATTCCAACAAGCCGTTCTATCGCTGGTTCGTCGGTGCCGAGACCAACACCTGCTACAACGCCATCGACCGCCATGTGGAGCAGGGTCGCGGCGAGCAGACCGCCATCATCTACGACAGCCCGGTCACCAGCACCAAGCGCAAGATCAGCTACAACGAGCTGAAGGACCAGGTGTCGCGCCTTGCCGGCGCCCTGGCCGCGCTCGGCGTCGCCAAGGGCGACCGCGTGCTGCTGTACATGCCCATGGTCCCCGAGGCCGTGGTCGGCATGCTGGCCGTTGCCCGCCTGGGCGCCATCCATTCGGTGGTGTTCGGCGGCTTCGCCCCCACCGAGCTGGCCACCCGCATCAACGACGCCAAGCCGAAGGTGATCCTGTCGGCCTCCTGCGGCATCGAGGGGTCGCGCGTCATCGCCTACAAGCCCATGCTGGACGAGGCCATCGACCTGTCCGAGCACAAGCCCGGCCACACCATCATGCTGCAGCGTCCCCAGGCCGCCGCCGCCATGGACCGCCCCGGCGACCTGGACTGGACCGAGACCTGCGCCAAGGCCAAGCCCGCCGATTGCGTGCCGGTGAAGGCCACCGATCCGCTGTACATCCTCTACACCTCGGGCACCACCGGCCAGCCCAAGGGCGTGGTCCGCGACAACGGCGGCCACATGGTCGCCCTGATGTGGTCCATGAAGTACGTCTACAACATCAAGCCGGGCGAAGTGTTCTGGGCCGCGTCCGATGTGGGCTGGGTGGTCGGCCACTCCTATATCTGCTACGCCCCGCTGCTCAACGGCTCGACCACCGTGGTCTACGAGGGCAAGCCGGTCGGCACCCCCGACGCCGGCGCCTTCTGGCGGATGATCAGCGAGTACAAGATGGCCTCGCTGTTCACCGCGCCCACCGCCTTCCGCGCCATCAAGCGCGAGGACCCCAACGGCGAGCTGCTCAAGAAGTACGATCTGACCGGCTTCCGCGCCCTGTTCCTGGCCGGCGAGCGTTCGGACCCCGATACCATCAACTGGGCGCGGGAAAAGCTGAACGTGCCGGTGGTGGATCACTGGTGGCAGACCGAGACCGGCTGGGCCATCGCCGCCAACTGCCTGGGCCTGCACGAATTCCCCATCAAGCCCGGCTCGCCCACCAAGCCGGTCCCCGGCTGGGGCCTGGAAGTCCTCGACGAAGGCCACCAGCCCTGCGAGGCCGGCAAGGTCGGCTCGCTGGTCGTGCGCCTGCCGCTGCCCCCCGGCGCCCTGCTGACCCTGTGGAATGCCGACCAGCGCTGCATCGACAGCTACTATTCGGAATTCCAGGGCTGCTACAAGACCGCCGACGCCGGCATGATCGATGAGGACGGCTACGCCTACATCATGTCGCGCACCGACGACATCATCAACGTCGCCGGCCACCGCCTGTCCACCGGCGGCATGGAAGAGGTGCTGGCCAGCCATCCCGACGTGGCGGAATGCGCCGTCATCGGTGTGGCCGACCAGTTGAAGGGCCAGTTGCCGCTGGGCTTCATCTGCCTCAAGGCCGGCGTCACCAAGCCCCACGACCAGGTCGTCGCCGAGGTGGTCAAGCTGGTGCGCGAGAAGATCGGCCCCGTGGCCGCCTTCAAGACCTGCACCGTGGTCAACCGCCTGCCCAAGACCCGCTCGGGCAAGATCCTGCGCGGTACCATGCAGAAGATCGCCGACAACCAGGACTTCAAGATGCCGGCGACCATCGACGATCCCGCCATCCTGGACGAGATCGAGGAATCCCTGGAAAGCGTCGGCTACGCCAAGGCCCGCCAGGAAGCCGTGGAGTAGGCCTTTCCGTCACGCGGAAACGTAAAGCGGCCCCCGGAGCGATCCGGGGGCCGTTGTCGTTCGGGAGGGGGGAGGAGAAAAGCGAAGGGATTTATCCCTTCGCGCATCCCCGTTCCGTTTTCAGCCGGAGGAGGGGGGCTATCCCACCCGCTTTTCCAAATCCTTGTCCCCATTCTCCGCCAGCCAGTCTTCGATCTGGTGCAGGCGGGTGTCGCATTCGGTGCGCTGGAGGCAGTCGTGGCGGTGCAGGCAATCCTGGGCCACCGAGGCCGTGCAGCGAACCAGATCGGGGTCGCAACGGCGGCTGGCCCATTTCAGGGCCAGTTCAAGGCCTTGCAGGCAGGTGCAGTCGAGGCTTTGGGCCATTCGGCATCCCCTCCATCAGGATTAGTGCCTAGTCTAACCCGTCCTTTTGGAAAAGTATCGCCTCACGTGTTGTGCAAAAGGATAGGTTCGCCAAATTGGCTGCATACCATGGGTATGCGCAAAAAAAATCCGCCCCGAACCAAAGGGCCGGGGCGGTGGAAGTTGCTTAGAGAGGGAGGCTGACCTCGGGGGAGGCCAACATCTGGAATAAGACTAACAAGCAGGGATTTCTCAGTCAAATGATTTTAATGTGCGATGCGGCAATTCCGAGTGGATTGGTCGGGAGGTCGGCAGCCGGTGGGACGGGCGGGTGGAATCCGCATGTCCCGGACGACGGCCGCGAAAATCGCCCCTATCGGGATGCGCCGCCGTCCTCGATCGCCAGTACGCCCTTCAGCAGGTCTTCCACCGCCTGGCGCGACAGGTCGCGGGTGATGAAGACGATGCGGGTACGGTGATCGTCGTCGGGCCAGCCGGGCAGGGGGGCCGGCGGGTGGAAGACGTGCTGCACCCCGTGGATGGCCAGGGGATCGGCGGATTCGCGGGCGTTGACGATGCCCTTGATGCGCAGCAGGTTCTCGCCCTTGGACGAGATCATCAGCTCGAGCGCGAAGCCGAGCGCCATCCACGATACCGGTTCGCTGGCGGTGAAGACGAAGGCCTGGATATGGGCGTCGTGGCGGTTGGCGTCGTGGTGATAATGATGGTCGTGGTGGGCGTGCTGATGGGCGCGGTAGGCTTCCTCGTTCAACCAACCGGCCACGTCGGGAATTTTGCTGCCGGCGTTGAACAGGCCGGCGTCGAGGATATCCCCGGGCTCGAGCCTGCCCTGTACCGCGACGATGATGGGGGCGGCCGGGTTGAGGCGGCGGAGCCGGGCGCGCAGCACCTCGACCATCACCGGGTCGGCGATGTCGGCCTTGGTCAGCACCAGCCGGTCGGCCACCGCCACCTGCTTCACCGCTTCGGCCTGGGCGTCCAGGGTACGGTCGCCGTTGACCGCATCCACCGTGGCGACGATGCCGTCCAGCTTGTAGCGGCTGGAGATCAGCGGGTCGCTCATCAGGGTGTGGATGATGGGGGCGGGATCGGCCAGTCCGGTGGTCTCGATGATCATGCGGTTGAACTCGGGGATCTCGCCCCGCACCCGCTTGACGAACAGGTCGCGCATGCCCTCGACCAGATCGCCGCGCACCGTGCAGCACAGGCAGCCCGATTGCAGCAGCACCACGTCCTCGGCCACCTGGCGCACCAGCAGGTGATCCAGCCCGACCGAGCCGAACTCGTTGATCAGCACGGCGGTGTCGGCCAGACCCGGCTGGGCCAGCAGGTGGTTGAGGAGGGTCGTCTTGCCGCTGCCCAAAAAGCCGGTCAGCACGGTGACGGGAATGAGGCTCATTTTTTGTAAAGCTCCTCGGGCGACACCTGCACCGTCGCCACCTCGGTCAAGCCTTGCGGCCGGGCGGCGGTGTAAAAGCAGGTGCGCCGCCCGGTGTGGCAGGCGACGCCGTCCTGGTCGACCTTGAGCAGGATGGTGTCGCCGTCGCAGTCGATGAGGAAGTCCTTGAGCCGCTGCTGCTGGCCCGAGGTCTCGCCCTTGCGCCACAGCCCGCCGCGCGAACGCGAGAAATAGCAGACCCGGCCGGTCTCCAGGGTCTCGGCCACGGATTGGGCGTTCATCCAGGCCATCATCAGCACCTCGCCGGTGTCGAATTGCTGGGCGATGGCCGGCACCAGACCGTCGGCGTTGAACTTGAGCTTCGGCAGGATTGCGGTGGGATCGATAGCGGGCATGATGGAACCTCTCGAAGGGAGGCTATGGGTTTAGCGGGCGGACAGGCACTCGGCAAGGGCGGCGGCAAGTCCCTTCATCTGCTGCACATAGGAGTCCTTGCCGGCGGCCACAAGCAGGCCTTCCGGGTCCAGCCGCCCCAGCCGCACCCCCGCCGCCTCGGCCAATATGGTGGCGGTGCCCGAGGGGGCTCCCGGCTCGCCGAACACGCAGGCGGCGCCGGTACTCTTCAGGCGGTCGCGCAACTGGGCCATGCGCTTGGCTCCCGGCGGACGCTCGGGATCGACGGTGATCGCCCCGGCCGGCGACAGGCCGTAGCGCGCCTCGAAATACTGGTGGGCGTCGTGGAACACCACATAGGGACGCCGCGCCACCGGGGCCAGCGTGGCGGCGATCTCCGCGTCCATCTCGGCGAGCCGCCGCTTCAGGGACTCGGCATTGGCGGCGTAGCGGGGGGCGTTGGCCGGGTCGAGCCCGCTCAGCCGGTCGGCCACCGCGCCGGCCAGCAGGGCGGCGTTGCGCGGGTCGAGCCAGACATGGGGATCGGTCTCGTCCTGCTTGCCGTGGTCGTGGTGGGCGCCGTGACCGTGGCCGTCCGCGTCCCAGGCGCCGCCCTCGCGGCCGTCCAGGCGGATCAGGCCGGGCAGCGCCAGCATGGCCAGGCTATCCTTGCGCCGCGCCAGGGGGCGTTCCAGCCAGGATTCCAGGGCGGGCCCGACCCATACCACCAGCCGCGCCTTCTCGGCGGCGCGGGCGTCGGAGGGCTTCATGGCATAGCCGTGGGGCGAGGCGCTGCCCGAGACGATCAGGCCGGGCTCGCCCACGCCCTCCATCACCGCCGCCACCAGGGAGTGCAGCGGCTTGATGCTGACCAGCACCGCCGGCACCTCGGCCCAGGCGTGGGAGAACGGGGCGGGCGCGGCGAGACCGGCCAGGATGAGGGCGGCTGCCAGGGTCTTCCGCATGGGGACGCTCCGTGTCATGATGGAAAGGATGAAATGTTATAATATAACACTCGTGCGGTGGCAAGGATGAGCTTCCCGGTTTCCCATCACGATCACGGCGCCTGTATCCGCGCGGCCATGGCGGCCGCCGAGGAGGAGTGCCGTCGGCGCGGTGCCCGGCTGACCGATATCCGCCGCCGGGTGCTGGAACTGGTGTGGGGCAGTCACCGGCCGGTGGGGGCCTATGCCCTGCTGGAGGCCTTGGGCAAGGAGGGCTGGTCGGCGGCGCCGCCCACCGTCTACCGTGCCCTCGACTTCCTGCAGGCCCACGGCCTGGTGCACCGTATCGCCCTGCTCAACGCCTTTGTCGGCTGCGCCCATCCCGGCCATCTCCATGCCGGGCAGTTCCTGCTGTGCGCCGAATGCGGCATCGCCGTCGAACTGGAGGACGAGGAGGTGGATGCCGCCATCGGCCGGGCCGCCGGGCGCATGGGCTTTTCCGTGGCGCGCCAGACCATCGAGATCGAAGGGCTGTGTGCCGAGTGTCGCGAGAAGGGGGGGCGGCCATGAGCGGCGGCGGCTCCCTGCTCGCCCTGTCCGGCGTGCGCCTCTCCCACGGCGGGCATCTGGTGCTCGACCGGGTGGACCTGACGGTGCAGGCCGGGCGGATCATCACCGTGGTCGGCCCCAACGGCGCCGGCAAGTCGTCGCTGCTCAAGGTGGCGCTGGGCCTGCTGCGTCCCGATGCCGGCACGGTGGAGCGCTCTGCCTCGGTCATCGGCTATGTGCCGCAGCGCCTGGACATCGGGCGGTTGCTGCCGTTGTCGGTGCGGCGCTTTCTGGCCATGGCGGTGCCCGATCGGGCCGACAGCCGGCGGCTGGAGGATACGCTGGACACGGTCGGCGCCGGCCATGTGCTGAACCGGCAGGTGGCCGACCTGTCGGGCGGCGAACTGCAGCGGGTGCTGCTGGCCCGCGCCCTGCTGCGACGGCCCGACCTGCTGGTGCTCGACGAGCCGGTGGGCGGCGTGGACGTGGCGGGGCAGGCGGAACTCTATGACCTGATCACCCGCCAGGCCCGCGACGGCGGAGTGGGGGTGCTGATGGTCTCCCACGACCTGCACGTGGTGATGGCCGCCACCGACCACGTGGTCTGCCTCAACCGCCATGTATGCTGCGCCGGCCATCCCGAGGCGGTCAGCCGCCATCCCGAATATCTGGCGCTGTTCGGCCCCCGGGTGGCCGCCAGCCTTGCCATCTACACCCATGCCCACGACCACGGGCACGGCGCCGACGGTTCGGTGCTGCCGCTGGAGGGCGGGGGAGAGCCTCATGTTCAAGGGCATGGGCACGTGCATGGGCCGGGGTGCCGCCATGGATGATTTCCTGCTGCGCGCCCTGATGGCGGGGGCGGCGGTGGCCCTGGTGGCCGGGCCGCTGGGCTGCTTCATCGTCTGGCGCCGCATGGCCTATTTCGGCGACGCCCTGGCCCATTCCGCCCTGCTGGGCATCGTGGCGGGATTGCTGCTGGGCGTGGCGCCCCTGGCCGGGGTAGTGGCCCTGTGCGTCGTGGCCGCCCTGATCCTGGCCCACGCCGAGGCCGACCGCGCCTCCGGCTCCGACAGCCTGCTGGGTATCCTGGCCCACGGCTCCCTGGCCCTGGGCCTGGTGCTGCTGTCCCTGATGGATAGGGTGAGGGTCGACTTGATGGGCTGGCTGTTCGGCGACATCCTGGCGGTGGGAGCCGACGACATCGTCTGGCTGTGGGGCGGGGCGTTGCTTGTCCTGGCGGTGCTGGCCTCCCAGTGGCGGAGCCTGGTGGCCGCCGCCGTGGACGAGGACCTGGCGGTGGTCGAGGGGCACCCGGTGGCCCGCGCCCGGATTGTGCTGATGCTGCTGGTGGCGCTGGGTGTCGCCGCTGCCATGAAGGTGGTCGGAGTCATGCTGGTGACCGCCATGCTGATCATTCCCGCGGCTGCGGCGCGGCGCCTGTCGCGCACTCCGGAACAGATGGCCGTCCTGGCGGCGATGGCTGGACTGACGGCAGTGGCCCTTGGTTTGGGGGGCAGTTGGATGTGGGATACGCCGTCCGGACCCAGCATCGTAACCGTGGCAACCGTGTTTTTCCTGCTGTCGCGCACCTTTTCTCGGCGATAAACCGCGCGGACGGCCTTGCCGATTACCATCGGCGATGCCATCATCGGGCCTCAATTCCGGTATTTGGGGGAGGCCGCGCTCCAACAAGGAGCAGGGGGCCTTGAGCGATGAACGATTCCAAGCGTCGAGCAAAATTCGAGTCCAAGGTCGCTGAACTGCTTGCCGTCACTGCGGGATTGAAGGTTCCGCAGATTCTGATGCTGCGCCGGATGACCTCGTCCGACCCGGACACCCAGTCCTGGGCCAATGACCGCGAGCTTGGCGTGGTGTTCGACACCATCTTGGACCGCGCCGTGGCCGCCATGGACGTGGAGGAACTGGGCGCCGCCGCCGACCGGCACTTCGAAGGCCTGCTGCCACCCGGCCCCGACGAGGCCCGCGACAAGGATCGCTGGGTGCTGTTCGACCTCACCAAGAAGTATCTGGTCAACCGGTCCAAGGCGGCCGCCCAGGTTCCCGTCGCGCCCGAGCCGCCGCCGGCCGTGATCGAGGAAGAGGAGGAGGCGCCCATCGCCTTCGACAACTTCCGGCAGATGTTCGACGAGACCCTGGCCCGTTACGCCCGCCGCGCCCTCCAGGTGTTGGTGGTCAATCCCGCCAACGCCGCCGGCCTGCGGCCGCACATTCCGCTGCCCTTCATCATCTCTCCCGGTTTCGCCACCTGTTACGAAACCCTGCTGCGCAAGTTCGTGCTGGCCGATATCCGTGCCACCAAGCGCATCAAGGAACTGTCGGAAAGCCGGACCTGGGACTCCACCGGCCCCAACCGGTTGATCGCCATCCTGCAGCAGGGCGGCCAGGGCAATCCCATCCTCGACACCTGGGATTCCCGTTGGGCCGCCTACAAGTCCGAGGGGGTGGGCTCCAAGCACGCCAAGGCCAACGATCCCTGGGCGGTGTTCCACGACTGGGCCAAGGCCGGCGGATTCCCGTCGCCCGACGAATCGGACATTCCGCTGCTGCATTCGGTGATCCGCTGGGAGCCCGAGACCCTGCTCGAGGCCTGGCGCGAGGTGGCCCTGCTCTACCAGCAGGAGTTCCACCCCAAGGATCGCCACGACCAGGCCCGCGAGGGCGCTTTCCGCGACGCCATCGTCCGCTGCATCCGGGAATTGCCCAAGTATGGCGGCGACCTGATCGCCATGAAGGCGTTCTTCGAGATGCCCAAATGCGACCGCATGTTCCTGCGCAAGCTGATGCAGACGGTGGGCGGTACCGAAACCGAGCGGCGGCGGGTCGCCCCCGGGCTGGTGCATTTCTACAACAACCTCCCCCTGTGACCGGTCTCCAGCCGGGCTTTGGGCCGTCCATATGGTTTGTGCTATAACCAAAGGCATGAAGTCCTGGTGGGAGGGGCCGGCATGTCCGGGACGCTGAAGGTTGGTGGCGGCGGAGCCAGGAAGCCATCCACGTGGCTTCCTTTCGTCGTGGCCGCCCTGATCACCGCCTGTTCGGGGCTGGTGCTGCTCAAGCTCTATGCCCTGCAGGCCGAGCGCCGCTACGAGGCCGCGAGGGCCGAACTGGTTTCCCAGCTCAGCGTGTTGCGCGCCCGCCTGGAATACAACCTGACCGCTCCGCTGCTGATCAGCCGGGGCTTGGTCGCCCAGATCATCTTTCACCACGGCATGAGCGATGCCGATTTCGCCCGGGCCTCCTCGCTGGTGATGCAGGACTACGAATCCATCCGCAACCTGGCCATGTCGCGCGGCACGGTGATGACCTCGGTCTATCCCCAGGAACCCAACCGGGCGATCCTGGGGGTGGATTACCGCGACCTGCCCGCCCAATGGCCGGCGGTGGAGCGGGCCATCAACAGCCGCAAGCCGGTGGTGGCCGGGCCGGTGAACCTGATCCAGGGCGGGGCGGCGCTGATCGGGCGGGTGCCGGTCTTTTTGCCCGATCCCGATGGAGAGCAGGCCAAGCTGTTCGGCCTGATCAGCGTGGTGATCGACATCCCCAAGGTCTTCGCCGCCTCGGGCCTCGATGCCGGGACGCTGCCCATGGAACTGGCCCTGCGCGGCCGCGACGGGCTGGGCCGGGCCGGCGCCATGATCTGGGGCGACGAGGGCGTCTTCGACCGTGCGCCGGTGGAGATGGAGGTGAGCCTGCCCGACGGGACCTGGGCCATGGCGGCCATTCCCAAGGGGGGATGGGCAGCCGGCGACGGGCAGTTGCGGGTGACCGGCGGCATGGGGCTGGTCCTGTTCTTCCTGACCGCCCTGGCGTCCTTCGGCTGGGCCTTCTACGCCCGGGGCCAGCGGCGGGCCCAGCGCCATGTGGCGGAAAGCGAGGAACGCTACCGCGCCCTGGTGGAGACCGCGCCCATGGCGGTGGTCGTCCATCGCAACGGCGTCATCCTGTTCGCCAACACCCAGGCGTCGCGCATGCTGAAGGTCCCCGACGGGCAGGCACTGGCCGGCCGAGCGCTGCTCGACTTCGTCCACCCCGACAGCCGCGCCGCCGTGGCCGAGCGGGTGGGGTTCGTGCTGGCCGCCCCGGACGCGGTGTCCAGCGGTGCGGCTTGCTATGTCACCGGCGAGGGCGAACTGATCGAGAGCGAGGTGGTCTCCACCCGGGTCAGCCTGGAAGGCCAGCCGGCGGTACTCTCGGTGGTTCACGACGTGACCAGGCGCCATCGGGCCGAGGCGGAGCGCGAGCGCCTGCTGGAAAGCCTGCAGCGCTCCAACGAGGACCTGCAGCAATTCGCCTATATCTCCAGCCACGACCTGCAGGAGCCGCTGCGCAACGTGGCCGGCTATGTGCAGTTGCTGGGCCGGCGCTATCGCGGTCGCCTGGACAAGGACGCCGACGACTTCATCGACTTCGCGGTCCAGGGGACCAAGCGCATGCAGGAGATGATCACCAACCTGCTGGATTACTCGCGGCTGCGCCAGGATGACGGCGAGCCGGAGCGCGTCGACAGCCGGATCGCCCTCGACGAGGCCCTGGCCGATCTCGGCGCCGCCATCGACGAGTCCGGCGCGGTGGTCGAGGTGGCCGGCGCCATGCCGGTGGTGGCGGCCCGGCGGGTGGAACTGTCGCGCGTCTTCCTCAACCTGATCGGCAACGCCATCAAGTACCGCCGTGCCGACACGGTGCCGCGCATCCGCGTTTCCACCCATCGCGACGGGCGGAACTGGGTGTTCTCCATCGCCGACAACGGCATCGGCATGGAGCCGGCCTATCTGGACCGCATCTTCACGCTGTTCCAGCGCCTGCATTCGCGCGAGACCTATGACGGGACCGGCATCGGCCTGGCCATCTGCCGCAAGCTGGTGCAGCACAATGGCGGCCGCATCTGGGCCCAGTCCGAGCCGGGCCGCGGCTCGACCTTCCATTTCAGCCTGCAAGGGGCGGAGTAGGTCCCTACGACCGCGCCGGGGTGAGGCGGAAGCCGGCCAGGGAGGCGGTCTTGGACAGGGTGTCGAGCAGTTCCATGGGGGCCGGCTCGCGCTCGGCCAGCAGCGACATCTGGTACTGGAACATCTCGCTGCCGTCCTCCAACTGGAAGCTCCAGTCGCGGGCCACGAAGCCGTGACGGGACAGCATGGCGTGGATTTCCTCGGCGGGCGGGGTCTGGTTGTGCAGGTAGGTCAGGGTGAGGTGCAGGGCGGTCTGGTGGGGCAGGGCGTGCTCGATCCGCCGCGCGGCGGTCATCACCGCCACGGTGCACAGCGCCCCGAACACCGCCGCCACGTAGAAGCCGACGCCGATCAGCACGCCGATGGCCGCCGTGACCCAGATGGAGGCGGCGGTGGACAGGCCGCGGATGCTGAAGCCTTCCTTCATGATGACCCCGGCCCCGAGAAAGCCGATGCCGGTCATGATGCCCTGGATGGTCCGGGTCGGATCGGCGATGCCCGGCGTATCCGACAGGCCGGCGTACCACATATTGGGATAGCCGTTGATCACGGTCAGGGCGGTGGAGGCCATGCACACCAGGGAATAGGTGCGCAGCCCGGCCGCCCGGCCGTGATACGAGCGCTCGTAGCCGATCATCAGGCCGGTGGCCAGAGCGCCCAGCATGTGCAGGAGGATCAGCCCGTTGGTGATCAGTTCCTTGCCGGACCAATAGGCTGACAGCGTTTCCATGGGGCTAGCTGGCGTTGTCGTTGAAGGCGGCGGTCTCGTAGACCTCGGCCGGGGCCAGCGATTGCGGCGCCTCGCTCTCCAGGGCCGCCGGTTCGCTCCGCACGGTGACCGCCGCGCCGGACGGTTCGGTCATCCGCGCGGCGGGAGAGGGCGCCGCGGGCGGCTCGACGGCGGGCGGGGCCGCCTGGACCGGAGCCGGCTCGGCCGCCACCGGCGGCAGCGGAGCCGCCGTGGGAGCCGGGGCTTCGGTCACCGCCGGCGTGGTGGCGGCCGGCGTCTTGGCGGGGGCCTCGGTCTTTCCGGCGGGAGCCGGGGCCTGGGGCGGCGCGGGCGCCTTCTGCGACTCGGCGTCGGCCTCGTCCAGCTCCATGCCGCCACCCAGGGCCTTGTACAGGCCGATGGCGGCCTCCAGGCGGCCGAAGCGGGCCTGGACCTTGGAATCCTCGGCCTGGAAGCGGGTCCGCTGGGTTTCCAGCACGTTGAGGTAATCGACCATGCCCAGGCGGAAGGCTTCGGAGCTGAGGCCATAGGCGTCGAGCGAGGCCTGCAGCACTTCCTGCTGGGCCACTTCCAGGTCGCCCTGCAGGCGGATGGTCATCAGCGCGTCCTCGACGTCGCGCAGGGATATCAAGATGGTCTGCTGGTAGGTCTGGACCAGCTCGGTGAACTTGGCCTCGCTGTATTCGATGTCGGCCCGCGTCTTGCCGTTGTCGAAGATGGTGGCGGCCAGGGTCCCGGCCAGGGTGAAGAAGATGCTGCCCGGATTGGTGATGGTGTCGAAGTACTGGGCGGCCCAGCCGCGATCGCCGGTGATGGACAGCGTCGGGAACAGCTTGGCCCGCGCCACGCCGATATTGGCGTTGGCGGCCATCAGGTTGGCCTCGGCCTTGCGGATGTCCGGGCGGCGTAGCAGCAGGTCCGAGGGCAGGCCGGCCGACATCTCGGGTACCAGCAGGTCGCGCAGCGTCCTGCTGTTGAGCGCCAGGGTCTGCGGCGGGCGGCCCAGCAGCACGGCCAGCTTGTTGAAGGCGCGTTCGCGCTGCAAGATGATGGGCGGAATGGTCGCCTCGGCCTGGGCCAGCACGTTGCGCTGTTGCGCCAGTTCCAGATTCGAGCTTTCGCCCAGGCGGACGCGCTCGGTCACCGCCACGTACATGGCCTTCATGTTGGCGATGTTGCTGCGCGCCACCGCCTCGCGGTCCAGGCCTTCCAGATACTGGATATAGGTCAGGACCACGTCGGAGATCATGGCGAGGCCGACCGCCTCGCGGTCATGGATGTTGGCGAAGGCCGTCGCCAGGGACGAGGCCTCCGACGCGCGGATCTTGCCCCACAAATCCACTTCCCAACTGGCCGAGACATAGGCCGAGCTCAGGCGGTGGCTGCGGTTGGTGGGGGGGCTGGGGTCGCTGCCCTGGCCGCCCTGGGGCGAATCGATGCTGCGCTTGCCCGACATGGTGATGGTCGGCAGCAGGGCCGAGGCGGCCGAGCCCGCCTGGGTCTCGGCCTGCCTGATGCGGGCGGTGGCGGCCTTGAGGTCGTGGTTGTTGGCCAGCGCCTCGGCCACCAGGGTGTTCAACTCCTCGGAGCCGAAAATCGTCCACCACTGGGACAGCGGCTTGGGCATTTCCGGCGAGGGCTCGGGCAGGGGATTGCGGTAGCTGGTGGGAATGTCCTGCTTCGGCCGCTCGTAGCTTGGCGTCATGTTGCAGGCGCTGCTGCTCATCACCAACGCGGCCGCCATCACCCATCGCGCCGCGCGGGCGGACATTCCCGGTCTTTCCCTCGTGCCCATTGGTTCCCCTGGTCCTGATACGGCCTCAGTAAGTACCACGATTGCCCCCGGCCCGGAAGGCCCGTCGGACCATGGTTGCGAAGGGTAGCCTTTCAGTCGTGGGCCTGCCTCCCCACATGAGGGGGAATGGGGGGCTCGGGAGGCCTCTCCACGGCTGCGGCGGCTACCCTCTAATGTTGCAATGCAGCAATCGGTTCGCAAATAACCAATTTGCAGTTAACGATAAATAGTGCGTTACGAAACCACGGTTTTTTACGTAAATGGCTCTTGCAAAATAGGGAAGGCTCATTTACCTATCATCCCTGTCGAACGATTCAGGCTCCGGGAGGAACCATGGCCACCAAGAAGAAGGAACGGGGGGCGGCCGAACCCACCCCTCAGGAACTCATCCGCTATTATCGCGAGATGCTGCTCATCCGCCGGTTCGAGGAAAAGGCGGGCCAGCTCTACGGCATGGGACTGATCAACGGCTTCTGTCACCTCTATATCGGCCAGGAGGCCGTGGTGGTCGGCATGCAGGCCGTGGCCGGGGCGACGGATTCCTGCATCACCTCCTACCGCGACCACGGCCACATGCTGGTCTGCGGCATGGACCCCAAGGGGGTGATGGCCGAACTGACGGGGCGCGCCGGCGGCTATTCGCGCGGCAAGGGCGGCTCCATGCACATGTTCTCGCGCGAAAAGCGCTTCTACGGCGGCCACGGCATCGTCGGCGCCCAGGTGCCGCTGGGCACCGGCCTGGGCTTCGCCCACAAGTATTCCAAGGACAACGGCGTCGCCCACGTCTATTGCGGCGATGGCGCGGTCAACCAGGGCCAGGTCTACGAGGCCTTCAACATGGCGGCGCTGTGGAAGCTGCCCGTCGTGTTCATCATCGAGAACAACAAGTACGCCATGGGCACCTCGACGGTGCGCCATGCCGCCGGCCAGGAGCTGTACATGCGCGGCGCCGCCTACGGCATTCCCGGCGAGCCGGTCAACGGCATGAGCGTCATGGCGGTGCGCGACGCCGCCGCCCGGGCGCTGGAGCACGCCCGCTCCGGCCAGGGGCCCTACATCCTGGAAATGAACACCTACCGCTATCGCGGCCACTCCATGTCTGATCCGGCCAAGTACCGGAGCAAGGAGGAGGTGACCAAGATGCGCGAGCAGCACGATCCCATCGACCAATTGAAGGAAAAGCTGCTGGCCGACGGTTTGATCGACGAGGCTGGTCTCAAGGAGATCGACCGCGAGGTCAAGGTGATCGTCACCGAGGCGGCCGAATTCTCGCAGTCCAGTCCCGAGCCTGATCCGTCCGAGCTGTGGACCGACGTGCTGATCGAAGCGTAAGCGAGGGGGGTAGAAAAATGCCGATTCAAGTTCTGATGCCCGCCCTGTCGCCGACCATGACCGAGGGCAAGCTGGCCAAGTGGCTGAAGGCCGAGGGCGATGCCGTCAAGTCCGGCGATATCCTGGCCGAGATCGAGACCGACAAGGCCACCATGGAAATGGAAGCCGTCGAGGACGGCGTACTGGGCAAGATTCTGGTGCCCGGCGGCACCGAGGGGGTGGCGGTCAACACGCCCATCGCCCTGATCCTGGAAGAGGGCGAGGACGCCTCCAGCCTTACCTCTCCTCCCCCCGCGCAAGGCGTGGGGGGAGGTCGGGAGGGGGGCGTTGCCGC
>JAVBXM010000004.1 GCA_030824585.1 Phaeospirillum sp.
ATTCAGCGCCGGACCCGCCCCCTGGAGGACGGCCCCGCCATCGCCGCCCGCCTGCTGGCCGAGCGGCGGCCGGGCAAGCGGGTGGCCTATCTCCATATCCCCTTCTGCGCCAACCATTGCCTGTTCTGCGGCTTCTACCGCAACCGCTCGGCCGAAGACGCCATGGCCGAGTACGCCAGGAGGCTGGAGCGCGACATCGCCATGGACGAGACGGCGGCATCCGGCCCGCCCGTCCAGGCCGTCTATTTCGGCGGCGGCACGCCCAGCGCCCTGGCCGCCGCCGATCTCGGCCGCCTGATCTCCGCCGTGCGGCGGCACCTGCCGCTGGCCCCCGATTGCGAGATCACCGTCGAGGGACGGGTGGCCGGTTTCGACGACGACAAGATCGATGCCTGCCTGGAGGCGGGAGCCAACCGTTTCTCCATCGGCGTCCAGACCTTCGACACCGGGCTCAGGCAGCGCATGGGCCGCAAGGCCACCCGACAGGAGGCCGTCGCCTTCATGGAACGGCTGCGCGACCGCGACCGGGCGGTGGTGGTCTGCGACCTGATCTTCGGGCTGCCGGGCCAAAGCATGGAGATGTGGCGCGAAGACGTGGGCACCTGCCTGTCCCTGGGCCTGGACGGCGTCGACCTTTACTGCCTGACGCTGCACGACAAGAGCCCGCTGGCGCTCTCCATTTCCAAGGGCGCCCTGCCCCCGGCCGCCGGGCTGGACCGCATGGCCGGCATGTACGGCGCCGGCCTGGAGATGCTGGACGACGCGGGCTGGCGCCACCTCAACCAGGCCCACTGGGCCTCGGCGACCCGCGAGCGCAACCTCTACAACCAGTTGGTCAAGGCCGGCGCCGACTGTCTGGCCTTCGGCGCCGGAGCGGGCGGACTGGTCGGCGGGCATCGCTACGTCATCCAGCCGGACGTCGAGCTTTACGGCAAGACCGTCGATGCCGGGACCAAGCCGATCACCGTGGTGCTGCCGCCGCCCGCCAACCGTCCGGCCCGCGACCTGGTGATGGGCGGGCTGGAAGGCGGACGGCTGGACATCGCCCGGCTGGAGGCCCTGACCGCCCCCGGCTTCGCGGCGGCGCTGGAACCGCTGCTGGCCCAATGGACGGCGTCGGGACTGGTCCACCGCCGGGCCACGGCCATCACCCTCACCCCCGCCGGCTGGTTCTGGCACTGCAATCTGGTCGGCAGCCTGTTCGAGCTGATCGATCTGTTCATGGACGGCGGGAACGCTCCCGCCTCCTTCTCCCTCCCCCCATCACAAGGAATGCGTCATGTCGGCTGATCACACCGATCCCTCCATCCTCGACAACCTGCGCGCCCAACTGGACGAATCCCAGGACGGCGTCTTGGAAACCATCGCCATCGAGCACGGCGTCACCCCGCTGCAGGTATCGGAATGCCTGCCCGACCATTGCCGGGTGGCGATCACCGGCGAGGCCTTCGAGGAAGTCATGGCCGACCTCACCACCTGGGGCGAGGTCACCTTCCTGGTCCATACCCGCGACCTGATCTTGGAATGCAAGGGCGAGGTCCCGCCCGGCAAGGTGGCGCGCGGCTTCTTCAATCTCAGCGGTCATGGCGCCATCGGCGGCCATCTGCGCTACGGCAATTGCGCCGCCATCCATTTCGTCAAGCGCCCCTTCATGAAGATGGACACCTGCGCCATCACCTTCTTCAACGACAAGGGCGATTCCATGTTCAAGGTCTATGTCGGCCGCGACGAGAAGCGCCAGATGCTGCCCGACCAGATCCGCCGGTTCGACGCGCTGCGCGACCGCCTCGCCGCGGCGCGGCCCCAGGCCCTGGCCGGCTAGCGGGAGGAACAGGCATGACCCGCGACCTGCTGCTGTTCGGCGCCCGCACCGGGACCGGACTGGAACTGGCCCGACTGGCCCGCGCGGCCGGCTGGCGGGTCACCGCCATGATCCGGCCCGGATCGGCCGCCCCCGAACTGGCCGCCCTGGGCTGCGAGACGGTCGAAGGCGACGCCCTCGACCGTTCGCAGGTCAGCCGGGCGTTTGCCGCCTGCGCCCTGCCCCCGGTGGTGGCAAGCACCCTGGGCGGCGGCGCGCCGGGCCGGCCCGTCGATTGCGACGGGAACATCAACGTCATCGACACCGCCAAGGCGTTCGGGGCGGCGCGCATGATCCTGGTCACCTCGCTGGGATGCGGCGACAGCCGGGCCCACGCCTCGGAGCGGCTGCTGGCGGCCATCGGCGACGTGCTGCTGTCCAAGACCAGGGCCGAGGACCATCTGCGGGCCGCCGGCATCCCCCATGTGGTGGTCCGGCCGGGCGGGCTGGTGTCCGACCCGCCCACCGGCCAGGGAGCGCTTTACGCCGATGCCCGCGTCCACGGCCGCATCACCCGTTCCGATCTGGCGGGTGCGCTGCTGCCCTGCCTGAGCGACGTGCGGGTGTTGGGCCGCACCCTGTCGGCCATCGACCGAACCCGGCTGGCGGCGCCCGACGGCACCGTCGAGTTCCGCCTGACGGCGGCGGCCTGAAGGGAGATGACACCATGAGGGGCTCCCCCGCCCTGTCGCCCCTGTCGGGCGCCAATGCCGCGCCGCAAGGATCGGAATGGCGGGCCTTCGGCCGCCTGCTGCCCTTCCTGTGGCCGGCCGGACAGGCCGTGCTGCGGGCCAGGGTGGTGGTGGCGCTTCTGCTGATGGTCGCCGCCAAGGCCGCCACCATCTCGGTGCCGCTTCTTTACAAGGAAGCGGTGGATTCCCTGCAATCGGCCGGGCATTCGGCGGGATGGGCCGCCGTGCCGGTGATGGTGCTGGCGGCCTATGGCGCGGCACGGGTGCTGGCCTCGCTGTTCACCGAGTTGCGCGACTTCGCCTTCGTGGCGGTGGGGCAGCGGGCGATCCGCACCGCCGCGCTGGAGGTCTTTCGCCACCTCCACCGCCTGTCGCTGCGCTTCCACCTCGACCGCCGGGCGGGAGGGCTGGCCCGGGCCATCGAGCGGGGGACGCGCGGCGTCGAATACCTGCTGAACTTCATGCTGTTCAGCATCCTGCCCACCATCGTCGAGATCGTCCTGACGGCGGTGGTGCTGGCCCGCCTGTACGATGGCGTCTTCGCCGCCGTCACGGTGACCACCATCGTCGTCTACATCGTCTATACCCTGGCGGTGACCGAGTGGCGGACCAAGTTCCGCCGCGCCATGAACGAATGCGATTCCGAGGCCGCCGCCCGCTCCATGGATTCGCTGACCAATTTCGAATCGGTGAAGCATTTCGGCAACGAGGAGCACGAGGCCCGGCGGCTGGACCAGGCCCTGGCCCGTTTCGAGCGGGCCGCCACGGTCAGCAAGACCACCATGTCGCTGCTCAACATCGGACAGGGGCTGATCATCGCCACCGGCCTGGCGGTGGTGACGCTGCTGGCCGGACGGGGCTATGTGGAGGGAAGCATGACCATGGGCGACTTCGTCCTGGTCAACGCCTATGTGATCCAGCTTTACCTGCCGCTCAACTTCCTGGGCTTCGTCTACCGCGAGGTCAAGCATGCCCTGGCCGATATCGAGGCCATGCTGGGCCTGCTGGCCTGCCGCCCGGAGATCAAGGACGCGGGCGGCGCCCGGCCGCTGGTGCCGCAAGGGGGCGAGGTGCGCTTCGACGGCGTGCGCTTCGGCTACGAATCCGGCCGGACCATCCTGGACGGGGTGAGCTTTCGCATCCCCGCCGGCGCCACCACCGCCGTGGTCGGGCCGTCGGGCGGTGGAAAATCGACGCTGTCGCGCCTGCTGATGCGCTTCTACGACGTGGACGGCGGAGCCATCTCCATCGACGGCCAGGACGTCCGCCAGGTGACGCAGGATTCCCTGCGCGCCGCCATCGGCATCGTCCCCCAGGACACCGTGCTGTTCAACGACACCATCCGCTACAACATCGCCTATGGCCGTCCGGAGGCCGGGCAGGCCGAGATCGAGCGGGCGGCCCGGCTGGCCAGCATCCACGGCTTCATCGTCTCGCTGCCCCAGGGCTACGACACCCGGGTGGGCGAGCGCGGGCTGAAACTGTCGGGGGGCGAGAAGCAGCGGGTCGCCATCGCGCGGACCATCCTGAAGGCGCCGTCCATCTGGATCTTCGACGAGGCGACCAGCGCGCTCGACACCCATACCGAGCGGGAAATCCAGGATTCCCTGCGCGAGGCGGCGCGCGATCACACCACCCTGATCGTGGCCCACCGGCTGTCCACGGTGATCGACGCCGACGAGATCCTGGTGCTGGACGGCGGCCGCATCGTCGAACGCGGCAACCATTTCCACCTGCTGGCGCGGGACGGGCTCTACGCCGCCCTGTGGCGCCGGCAGCAGAGCCCCGACACCACGCCCTCCGACCAGCCCGAACTTGTCCCTTGCGGAGCATGACGCCATGAACGCCACCCTTCCCTCCGGCCCGCACGGGCTGACGCCCTGGGGCATGTTCCTGTCGGCGGACGTGATCGTCCAGGCGGTGATGGTCTGCCTCGTCCTGGCCTCGGTGATCAGCTGGAGCATCGGCCTGGCCAAGGTGATGGAACTGCGCCGCCATGGCCGCCGCCTGGGACGGCTGCTGGACACCCTGGGGCGCTCGCGGACCCTGGCCGAGGCGGCGCGCGACGATGCCGGCGCCGCGCCGATCGCCGCCGCCCTGAAGGAAATGGCCGATTCCGCCGGGCTGCCCCCCGACGGCATCCGCGTCCGGGCGGCGGCGGCCCTGGCCCAGTTGGAAGCCGATCACGGACGCCGGCTGGCGGCGGGAACCGGCATTCTGGCCACCATCGGCTCCACCGCCCCTTTCGTCGGCCTGTTCGGCACGGTCTGGGGCATCATGAACAGCTTCGTCGGCATCTCCAAGGCCCAGGCCACCAGCCTGGCGGTGGTGGCGCCCGGCATCGCCGAGGCGCTGCTGGCCACCGCCCTGGGACTGGCGGCGGCCATCCCGGCGGTGGTGATCTACAACCTGCTCGGCCGCGCCGTGGCGGCCCAGCGCGCCGATGGGGCCAAGGCCTCGGGCGAGATTCTGCGGCTGCTGGGGCGCGACCTCGATCGGGGGCAGGTCCCTTTCCGCCAGGCGGCTGAATGATGGCCGGCGGCTTCGAGTTCGGCGACGACGCCGGGGAAATGCACGAGATCAACGTCACGCCCTTCATCGACGTGATCCTGGTGCTGCTGATCATCTTCATGGTGGCGGCGCCGCTGGCCACCGTGGATACCGACGTGGACCTGCCGGGTTCCACCGCCGCCCGCCGCGAGACGCCCGACAAGCCGGTATCCCTGGTCCTGGCCGCCGACCGCTCCCTGCGGATCGACGGCGCCCCGGTGGCGCCGGAAGCCCTGGGCGGAGCGCTGGACGGGCTGACCGGCGGCAACCGCGAGACGCGGGTACACCTGAAGGCCGACCGCAGCGTCGATTACGGTTCCATGATGGCGGTGCTCGACCGGCTGCGCGGCGCCGGCTACCTGAAAGTGGCCCTGGCCGGCCAGGAAGGCGGAGGCAAGCATTGACCGCCACCATGGCCACCATGCCGGAATTCCGGCCGATCCTGCTGTCCGGCCCCCTGGTGGCGGTCGCCCACGCCGCCCTGTTGTGGGCGGCCATGCACTGGACGGCGCCGCTTCCGGTGACCATCGCCGGCCCCTCCTTCGCCATCGACCTGGAGGCGGCGCCGGCCGCCGTGGAAACGCCGGCCCCTCCCCAGCGGCAACCCGAGCCCAGGGTTCAGCCCCAGGAACCGACACCGCCGGCACCATCGGTGCCCCGGCCCGTCCGCAAGCCCACACCGAAGCCGCAGGCGGCGCTCCCCCCGGCGCCGGTGGCCGAATTGGCCGAAGCCGCCGAGCCGGCCGCCGCCCCGACTCCGGCCGAGCCGGCCGCAACCGCGGCGACCGCCGCCGCCGCCCAGCCGAGCCCTCCGAAACCCGGTACCCCGGCAATATCCCAGGCCGAGCTGTCGCGCTGGCAGGGCAGCCTGCTGGCCCATCTGGAGCGGCACAAGCGCTATCCCCGCGACGCCCAGATGCGCCGCCAGGAAGGCGCGGCCACCATCCGCTTCGTCATGGATTCCTCGGGCCGGGTTCTGTCGGCGGTGCTGGAACGGGGCAGCGGCGTCGAATCCCTGGACCGCGAAGGCCTCGCCTTGCTCG
>JAVBXM010000032.1 GCA_030824585.1 Phaeospirillum sp.
GGTCCCCGCCACCACCGCCAAGGCCCCGGCCTCGGGTGAGTTCGTGGTGCAACTGGGGGCGGTGCGTGCCGCCGATCAGGCCGACAAGGAATGGGCCCGCATCCAGAAGGCCAATGCCGATCTGCTGGGCGCCCTGAAATCCGATATCGTCCGCGTCGAGTTGCCGGGCAAGGGCACCTTCTGGCGGGTGCGCGCTGCGCCGCTCTCCGAGCAGGCGGCCCGCCAGCTTTGCGCCGAACTCACCGCACGATCCCAGGGGTGCATCGTTGCCCGCCGCTAAGACTCCCCCCGCCGCCGCCATCTTCGGCTGTTCCGGCCCGGTCCTGACCGAGGCGGAGCGCGACTTCTTCCAGCGCACCAACCCGCTGGGCTTCATCCTGTTCGCCCGCAACGTGGAGAGCCCCGAGCAAGTCAAGGCGCTGGTCCGCTCGTTCCGTGAGACGGTGGGGCGCGCCGATGCGCCCGTGCTGATCGACCAGGAAGGGGGCAGGGTACGGCGCCTGAAGCCGCCCCACTGGCGAAGCGCGCCGCCCGGCGAGCCTTTCGCCACCCTGGCCACCCGCGACCTGGGTGCCGCCAGGGAGGCCCTGCGCCTCAACTTCCGCCTGATCGGCGCCGAACTGGCCGACCTGGGCATCGACGTGGATTGCGCGCCCGTCCTGGACGTGCCCATTCCCGGTGCCCACGACGTCATCGGCGACCGCGCCTATGGCCGCACCGCCGAGCAGGTGATCACCCTGGCCGGCGAGGTGATCGACGGCCTGCTGGACGAGGGCGTGCTGCCGGTGATCAAGCACATTCCCGGCCACGGCCGTGCCATGGTGGACAGCCATCTCGACCTGCCGGTGGTCGATACTCCGCTGGCCGAGCTGGAGACCCAGGACTTCCCGCCCTTCCACGCCTTCCGCCACGCGCCCTGGGCCATGACCGCCCATGTGGTCTATACCGCCCTTGACGCGGCGCATCCCGCCACTACCTCCAGGGTGGTGATCGACAAGGTGATCAGGGGGGCCATCGGTTTCGACGGCCTGCTGATCTCGGACGATCTGTCCATGAAGGCGTTGGGCGGCAGCTTCGAGGACCGTACCCGCGCCAGTCTGGAGGCGGGCTGCGACGTGGTGCTTCACTGCAACGGCGATATGACGGAGATGGCGGCCATCGCCTTGGGCCTGCGCCCCCTGAGCGCGGCGGCCGAGGTGCGGGTGGCCCATGGCCTGGCGCAAAAGCGCGAACGGGTGCCCTTCGACCGCAAGGCGGCCGAGGAGCGGGTCAAGGACCTGCTCGGCTGGTCCCCATGATGGGCGATCTGGGTGGGCTGCTGTTCGGCATCACCATCTGGGCGATTCCGCTGATCTTCGCCGTGACCCTGCACGAGGCGGCTCACGGCTATGCCGCCCTGGCCTGCGGCGACGACACCGCCCAGCGCCAGGGGCGCATCTCGCTCAATCCGCTGCGCCATATCGACCCGTTCGGCACCATCATCCTGCCCGGTCTGCTGCTGGCTATCGGCGGCGTGATGTTCGGCTGGGCCAAGCCGGTGCCGGTCAATTTCAACCGCCTGCGCAACCCCCGCCGCGACATGGTGATCGTCGCCGCCGCCGGTCCCGCCATGAATCTCGGTCTCGCCATCGCCGCGGTGCTGGCGGTCCGCCTTGTCCCGGTGATGCCCGAGGCGGTGCGCGGCTGGTATTTCCTCAATCTGGACAACGCCATCTACTTCAACCTGCTGCTGGCGGTGTTCAACATGATCCCCATTCCGCCCCTGGACGGCGGCAGGGTAGCGGTGGGGATCCTGCCGTATTCCCTGGCCTGGCGGCTGGCCCGGCTGGAAAAGGCCGGAATGCTGATCCTCATCGCCGCCCTGTTCCTGTTTCCCCTGCTGGGTCGCCAGATCGGCATGGACCTGGACGTCTTCCGCTGGCTGGTTCAGGGCCCGGTGGATACCATCGGCCGCTTTCTGGTCGAGGTCCTGGGGCCGTGAGCGGCGGGCTTCCCTTTACCTTCGAGGAGGACCAGGACCGTCCCCATGCGGAGCGTTTGGGCCGTGCTCCGGCCGAACGGTTGCTGCTCGATCTCGATGGTTGGGAAGGACCGCTGGACGTCCTGCTGCAACTGGCTCGCGACCAGAAGGTGGACCTGGCCAAGATCTCGATTCTGAAGCTCGCTGACCAATACCTTGATTTCGTTCAGAAGGTCGGGCGTGAACAGATCGATCTCGCCGCCGAATACCTGGTGATGGCGGCGTGGCTGGCCTATCTCAAGTCGCGCCTCCTGCTGCCCGAGCCGGAACCCGAGCCGGGCGAGGAACTGTCGCCGGCCGAGATGGCCGCTGCCCTGGCCTTCCGGCTGCGGCGGCTGGAAGCCATGCAGAAGGCCGGCGCGCATCTGTTCACCCGCCGCCTGCTGGACCGCGACGTCTTCGCCCGTGGCGCCCCCGAGGATATCGAGGTCAAGAGCCGCTCCATCTTCGAGCTGGACCTTTACGACCTGCTGAAGGCCTATGCCGACCACGTGGTGCGCAATTCGGTGCGGACGCTGACCGTCGAGGCGCCCGATTTGTGGTCGGTGGAGCACGCCCTGGCGCGGCTCGAGGCCATGCTGGGCATCGGCAGCCTGCCCGACTGGTCGGTGCTGATGGCCTATCTGCCGGCCATCGAGGGAGATTCGCTCAAGATGAAATCGGCCATGGCCTCCACCTTCGTCGCCGCCCTGGAACTGGCCAAGCAGGGCAAACTGGTGCTGCGCCAGGACGGCGCCGCCTATTCCCCCATCTACATCCGGGCCGGCCAGGGCGAGGGGAGGGAGGAATGACCCGCGACCCGCAGCATCTCCGCATCGTCGAGGCATTGATCTTCGTCTCCGCCGAGCCGGTCTCGGAACGGGCCATCGCCGAGCGTCTGCCCGAGGGGGAGGATCTTCCCCAACTGCTGGCGGAGTTGGAGACTCACTACGCGGCACGCGGCTTCAATCTGGTGCGGCGCGGCGATGGCTGGGCCTTCCGCACCGCCGCCGATCTGGCCGAATCCCTCAAGGTGGAGCGGACCCAGGAACGCAAGCTGTCGCGTGCCGCCATCGAGACCCTGGCCATCATCGCCTATCACCAGCCGGTGACCCGCGCCGAGATCGAGGAGATCAGGGGGGTGGCCCTGTCCAAGGGCACCATCGACATCCTGTTCGCCGCCGGATGGATCAGGCCGAAGGGCCGTCGCCGCACGCCGGGCCGCCCGCTGACCTGGGCGACCAGCGACGGCTTCCTTGACCATTTCGGCCTGGAATCCCTGGGCGATTTGCCCGGCGTCAAGGAACTGGAGGCCGCCGGCCTGCTGGATGCCCGGGCCGCCGCCGGCGCCTACGGCAATCGGGCCGCCGAGGATACGAGGCTGGTGGATACTGCCGAAGAGGATGAGACCCAGTTGGACCTGTTGGACGACGAAACCCTGCTGGGCATCGGGGAGTAGGCGGTCAGGAAGCTCTCGACCCGTTCCGCGATCGCGGAGCGGTGGGTGAACAGGCAAACATGCCCGCCTCCGTCGATGGTCAACAGCTCCGCCCCCGGGATACGCCGCGCAAGGACCAGGGCGTGCCGTCCGTACGGCAGCAGGGGATCATCGGTCCCATGCACCACCAAGGTCGGCACGGCGATGTCCTCCAGGCGATAGGAGGTCGAACGGGTGACCTCGATGTCGTTGCGCGTTCCCGGCAGGCGGTCCGTCATGCGTTCGAAGGTGCCGGCCAGCACGGCGGCCAGCAGAGGGCCGGATACCGGGTCGTTCAGGGTTTTGCGCCGCAGGGCGGGATCGGGGATGGAGCGGCGGGCCGCCCGTTCGGGATCGGCCAGCGCCCGCCGCCGTGCCGCCGCCGTCATGAACGGGACATGGGCCAGCAACATGGCCAGCTTGAATCCCCAGGGGATGGGGGTGTCGATGACACCGGCGCAGGTCGAGATCAGCACCAGGGCACGGCACCGTTTGGGATGACGTAACGCGAATTCCATGGCGCAGGGGCCGCCTCCGGAAACGGCTATCACCGCCGCATCGGTCATGCCGAGGGTATCGAGCAATCCGGCGCAGGCATCCGCCTGTCGGGATGGAGAGCTTCCCGTCGCCAGGGGCGTTCCCAGGTAGCCGGGCCGCGATGGCGCCACATAGCAGTATCCGACCGGCCCGGCGGCACGGGCCAGGATGATGCCCTGGTCGTAGCCGCCCATGGCGCCGTGCAGGGCCAGAACGGCGGGACCGGCGCCGAATTGGGCGTATTCGATCATGCCGGGGCCGGTCGCCACCGTCGCCGGGGCGGGGATGAGGCATTCCCGCCCGCTCATGCCATCCTCCCCAGGGCCGGGGCGGCATGGCCGAACTGCCCCAGGCATCGGATCAATGCCAGGGCGTCGGACGGCGGGCGGCGCTCCACCCGCCGGTATTCGCGCCCGTCGCGGGTGCGTGTCACCAGTCCGTCGTCACACAACCGGCGGCGCAGCAGCGCATGATCGCCGAACAGATGGACATCTTGCAGACGGGCGTTGATTTGCGGCTCCGATAGGGTCTGTCCGGCCGGTATCTGCGACCACACCACCCAAAGGCAGGTTTGTTGCTGGCCGAGCTTGCCGGGCCAGCGGATCATGCGCCTTTCGCCATCGAAGAAGCGCACCAGGCGTCTGATCCGCACATAATCGACCGGGGGCTCGGGATCGGGGACGGCCGGCGTTTGCTCCAATTGCGCCCGGGCGGCGAACTGGGCGCGGAAATGCTGGAAGTTGCGATAGCCGCCGCCGCGCGCCAGCATGTTGAGAAGCTCCACATGGCCGGGACGGGAAACAGCGTGCGTCAACTGGGCGTTGAGCGAGCGGGCGAGGGCGGATATGTCCTCGCAATGGAACGGCAGGGGAATTCGAGACATCGCTTATCCTCACGAGGCGTGCCGTTCCGGGAGGAAATCCGTCGGTGGTCGCCGTCTTCCGACTCGGCACGGGATAAGGTGTCGGTCGAACTGGAAAAATAAGCAGGTTTAGCACCCCTGATGGGGCGGCGACGCCTCGGTGAACTGCGGACCGAAGGCGGCAGTCTAGCGCGTGCCCCCCGCCGGGGCAAGCGGGGCGCGCTTGCGGTTGCGGTGGTCTGCGTCATTTGCGATGATCCGCCGCCGACCGATCCATCCGGACGGGCGGCGCGGCAAGGCCGGGAAACGGGGAGAGAAGGGTGAGGGTGTTTGCCGACAAAGGCCGCAAGATCGCGCTGATGATCATCGGCTGGGCCTTCGTGGGCTTGGGGATCGTCGGCGCCGTGCTGCCGGTGATGCCGACCACGCCGTTCATGCTGGTGGCGCTGTGGTGCTTCGCCAAGTCTTCCGACCGCTTTCACGGCTGGCTGTTCCATCACCCGGTGTTCGGGCCGCCTCTGCGCGACTGGGAGATCGACCGGGTCATTCCGCTCTACGCCAAGGTCGTCGCCCTGGGCAGCATGGTGGTCAGCATCGTCTACGTGGTGGGTTTCACCCAGGCTCCGTGGTGGGCCATGGCCACCATGGGAGCGACCTGCACGGCTGGCGCGGTGTTCATCCTGTCCAAGCCCAGCCGCAAGCCGGTGTCCTGATCGCCCCGGCGATGACCAAAGCCGCCATTGCGGTGTTGCTTTTCTTTTGCGATGATCCGCCGCCGGCCGGTTTCGGCGGCAATGACGTACGAGGAGTGTTGTGGCATGGGTAGCATGAGTATCGGTCATTGGCTCATCGTTCTGGTCATCGTGCTGCTGCTGTTCGGCGCCAACAAGATTCCGAAGCTGATGGGCGACATGGCCAAGGGCGTGAAGGCCTTCAAGCACGGCCTGAAGGACGAGGAGGAGCAGCAGGCCCAAGCCGCCGCCGCTCCGCAGCCCCAGGTGCCCCCGTCCCAGGTGACGGAAGCCCAGGCCGCCAAGCCGGCCGCCACCCCCGATTCCGCCCCGAAGCCCTAGTTCGGGACCCGCCGGATGTTCGACATCGGCTGGGACGAGATGGCGCTGATCGCCGTGAT
>JAVBXM010000162.1 GCA_030824585.1 Phaeospirillum sp.
GCGGCGGCGGGATCGTCGTCGCCCCATGCCTGTCCCCAGCTTCCCGCTTCGGGCCAGGCCTTCTGCTCGGTGACCACGTCGGCGCGCGCCGGGGCGGTCAGCGCCGAGGAGGCCGACAGCAGGGTGATGAGAAGCAGATGGCGGGAGGACGGCACGGCGGTCACCTCAGGGCCCCGTCACGCGATGCCCATGGCCGGCGCGGTCCGGCGGCGCGGCCACGGCGGGCGCGCCAGGACCCACAGGCCGAGGGCGATGGGAAGGGCGGCGTTGACGTAGATGAGCGGGACGAAGGCCAGATTGCCGGCCGACAGGTTGGAGGCTCCCAGCGCCAGGGCCTGGACGGCGACCATCAGGGCGGTGGCGACCATCACCTGCATGGTCTGGCCACGCCGGTCGAAGCCGGAGGTCAGCAGAACGGCGGCGGCCAGCAGCGGGAAGCCCAGGTTGTAGAGCGGCGAGGCCAGGCGGGAATGCAGCTCGGACTTGAAGCGGCGGAGATCCCCCTTGTTCTCCATGCTGTCGTCCATGCCCAGCAGTTCCAGGGTGGGACGTTCGCGGGCGTCGCGGAAGCGGTCGGGCTTGGCCCCGGTGGCGGTGTTGAAGTCCACCGTGTAATTGTCGAAATACAGCAGCGACAGCTTGCCGGTGCCGGGGGTCACTTCCTGGCGGTTGCCGTTGGACATCAGCACCCGGGGACCCTGTTCGGTATAGACCAGGGCGCCGCGCTCGGCCATCAGGGTGACGGGACGCTGGGGATGGCGCTTGTCGTGGACCAGCAGGCCGGTGAGTTCGCCGTTGGGGGTGCGCGAGCGGACGTAGATGGTCAATCCCTCGCCGAACTTGTTGAACATGCCTTCCTGCAGCAGCACGTTGCCGATGTCGTTGCGGATGGTCCACTGCATTTCGTGAAAGCTGCGCACGGTGGCCGGAATGACCCA
This sequence comes from Phaeospirillum sp., assembly GCA_030824585.1. Classification (GTDB taxonomy): domain Bacteria; phylum Pseudomonadota; class Alphaproteobacteria; order Rhodospirillales; family Magnetospirillaceae; genus Phaeospirillum. The sequence goes on from JAVBXM010000162.1 coordinate 939, forward strand.
GGAGCTGAGCACGTAGCCCAGGGCGGTTACCGCCAGCCCGAGAATGATCGCCGGCCGTGCCAGGGCCAGATGGCTGAGCCCGGCGGCGCGCAGAACCACCAATTCCCGGTCGGCGATCAGGCGGTTGTAGGTGAAAAGCACCACGGCGAAAAGGGAAATCGGGATGATCACCACCAGGAAGCCTGGCATCAGCAGGATGGTGAGCTTGAGGAAGGCGCCGATGGACAGCCCCTTGTTGACGATCATCTCGACGAAGCGCAGCGACTGGGTCAGCCACAGGACGCAAGCCAAGGCGGCGGAGACGAAAATCATCCCCACCAGCATCTGGCGCATCATGTATCGCGTGATCCCCGACATGGCGCGGGATTATAGACATGGGGCGGGCGGCGGAACAGCGAAAGGTTCGGGCCGCCGACGATTCAGCGCAGGATCTTGCCCGGTCAGCGCAGGATCTTGCCCGGGTTCATCAGGCCCCGCGGGTCGACGGCCTCCTTGACCCGGCGCATCAGGTCGAGGTCGACCTCCGGCTTGTAATGGGCCAGTTCGTCCACCTTGAGGCGGCCGATACCGTGCTCGGCCGATATGGAGCCCTCCATTCCCACCACGATATCGTGGACGATACGGTTCATTTCGGCCCAGCGGGCCAGGAAGGCGGCCTTGTCCGCGCCATTGGGGGGGGGGGCCTCGGGCTGGGTCAGGTTGAAGTGGGTGTTGCCATCGCCCAGATGGCCGAAGGGCACCACCCGTACCCCGGGCAGGGCCGCCTCCACCGCGCTCGTGCAGCGGCGGATCATCTCGGGCACGCGGGAGGTGGCCACCGCGACGTCATGCTTGATGGAGCCGCCTTCCCTCTTCTGGGCCTCGGGAATGGCCTCGCGGATGCGCCAGAAATCGGCGCGCTGGGCGGCGCTTTCGGCGATCACCGCATCCACCGCCAGCCCGTCCTCCAAGGCTTGGCCCAGCATGTCCTCCAGCGCGTCGCGCAGGCCGCCGGGTCGGGACGACGACAGTTCCAGCAGCAGCATCCAGTCATGGGGGGTGTCGAAGGGATCGCGCACCCCCGGCACGTGGCGCACGCCCAGGTCCAGGCCGATGCGCGGCACCAGTTCGCAGGCGGTGACCGAATCGCCGCTGGCGGCGCGGGCGCGGGCGAACAGGGGCAGCGCCGCCTCCAGCTCGGACAGCGCCACCATGGCGGTGGCGATTTCGCGCGGGCGGGGGAACAGCTTCAGCACGCAGGCGGTGACGATGCCCAGCGTGCCTTCGGCGCCGATGAACAGGTGCTGCAGGGCATAGCCGGTGTTGTCCTTGCGCAGCCGCTTCAGCCCGTTCCAGATCCGTCCATCGGGCAGCACCACCTCCAGGCCCAGCACCAGGTCGCGGGTGTTGCCGTAGCGCAGCACGTTGGTGCCGCCGGCATTGGTCGAGATGTTGCCGCCGATGCGGCACGAGCCCTCGGCCCCCAGGCTGAGGGGAAACAGGCAATCGGCCTCCTCGGCCGCCTGCTGCAGATTGGCCAGCACGCAGCCCGCCTCGGCGGTCAGGGTGAAGTCCACCGGGTCGACGGCGCGGATGCGGGTCAGCCGCTCGGTGGAGATCACCACCGAACGCCCATCCTCGGACGGTACGCCGCCGCCGCACAGGCCGGTATTGCCGCCTTGGGGCACCATGGGGATGCCGGCGCCCGCGCAGGCCTTGACCGTCTCGGCCACCTCGGCGGTGCTGCCGGGACGGATCACGGCCAGGGCGGCACCCCGATAAAGGCCGCGCTCCTCCACCAGATAGGGGGCGAGGCCGGCGGCATCGGTGATGACGTTGCCGGGACCGACGATGGCGGCCAGTCGCTCCAGCAGGTTCATTGTCGTGTGTCCCTCGGGGCTGCCGCCCGGCGCAGGCGGTCGTTGATGGCCAGGCCCAGGCCGCGCTCGGGGATGGGCATCACGGCGATGCCCCGGTAATCGGGACGGTCCAGGGCGCGCAGCATGGCGAACAGGTGGGCGGCGGCCTCGGACAAATCGCCCTTGGGCGACAGGTTGAGGACGCAATCGGGGGCGGGGCCGAAGCCCAGCAGCGCCTCGCCGGGTTCGGCCCCGACGGCGTCGAGCCGGACGGGAAGGGCGGGGGCGTAATGGCTTTCCAACTGGCCGGGCGAGCGCGGCGCGTCGGGGGTTTCCAGGGAGCGGCGCAGCTTGCGGCCCAGCACGGCCTCCAATTCCTCGGCGGTGATGCCGCCGGGGCGCAGCAGGGTGGGCGGCTCCTCGGACAGGTCGACGACGGTGGATTCCACGCCGACCCTGCAGGGGCCGCCGTCCAGCACCATGGCGATACGGCCCTCCAGGCACTGGGCGACGTGCTCGGCGCGGGTGGGGCTGACCTTGCCCGAGCGGTTGGCCGACGGTGCCGCCAGGGGGCGGCCGGCCGCCTTGATCAGGGCCAGGGCCACCGGATGGTCGGGCATGCGCACCGCCACCGAATCCAGGCCGGCCGAGGCCAGCAGCGACACCGGCGAATCCGGGCGCCGCTTCAGCACCATGGTCAGCGGACCGGGCCAGAAGCGCTCGGCCAGATCGTGGGCGGAATCGGTCATCTCCACCAGGGCGGCGGCTTGGTCCAGGCTGCTGACATGGGCGATCAGCGGGTTGAAGCTGGGCCGGCCCTTGGCCTTGAAGATGGCGGCCACCGCGCTGTCCGAGGTGGCGTCGCCGCCCAGCCCGTAGACCGTCTCGGTGGGAAAGGCCACCAGCCCGCCCTCGGCCAGCACCCGCCCGGCGCGGGCGATGGCGGCCGGGTCGGCGGGCAGGATGAAGGCGGAGGCATGCTGGCTCATGCCAGGACCATAATTCATTCCCCGCCCACCGGGAAAGGGGGGAGCTACTGCCCCGCCACCGTGGAGAGCGCCCGGATGAAGGCGCCGAGGCCCGAGCGGCGGACCGGGACGAAGGGCTTCTCCCAACGGCGGCACAGGCGCTTGACCTCGTCGTGGGCGCCGTGGCTGACGCTGTCCACGGGGAACAGCACGGCATCGGCGCGGCCGAACAGGGAGTGCAGGCGGCCCATGCTTTCCTCGAAGCCGCCGTCATGGTGGGTGAAGGTGCCGCCCGCCTCTTCCACCAGCCGGCGGAAGTGCGGCAAGTGTTGGTTACGGCCGCCGACGAACAGGATGCAGCGGCCGCACAGGTCCAGGCGGGCGCAATCCTCGTCGCATTCGCCCAACCCGTCCCCCGCCGCCTCGGCCGGGGCAAGGGTGGCGGCCAGCCGGGATTCCGAGGCGGCCAGTTCGTCGCGCATCTCGCGGACCTCGCGCTGCAGGCGCTCGTTCTCCGTATCCCGGTCGCGGGCCTGGGCCTGCAGGCGGCGGGTCTCGTCCTCGGCCACCTGGCGAAAGGCGGTCTCCACCTCCAGCAGATGGCGCATCTCACCCAGGATGTGGTTCAGCCGGTCCATGTCGCCGGCGGCATCGGCGGCATGGGCGAGACGGCGGGACTCGGCGACCTCCTGGTCCAGCAACTGGCGCAATTCGCGGATTTCGGTGTTGCGCTTGCCGATCTCGCCCTTCAGGCGGTCCTGCTGGCGGGCCACCTTGGCCTCCAGATCGGCCTTTTCCCGCTCCAACTGGTGAATGGAGCGCAGGTCGGCCCGCGCCGCCGCGCCCACCTGGTGGGACAGCATGTGGATGTCGCCGAATACGCGGCTGCGCAGGGAATCGGTGGCATCGGGGTGGCTCATCACCGCCCAGCAGGCGGAGGCCACGTCACCCTTGGTCAGGGCGTCCTCCCACCAGACGGCCAGGGCGTCCTCGCCGGCCAGGGGCTTGGCGCGATTGATGGCGGCGGTGTGCTTGCGGTCAAGCAGCTTGGTCAGCGCCTTGCCCACCAGCCTCTCCCGCGAGGCCATATGGATCATGGAGGTGTGGATCTCATAGGGGCCGGGCTTGGCCGAGCGCATCTGCACCCCCAGGCGCGACGCCACGCCCTTCAGTTCGCCCAGGCTGAGGCTGGTGCCGATGATGGTGCAGTGCCACTGGTTGTCGATCTCCCACAGCCGGGACCGGCGGCGGGGGGCTTCGAAGGGTTCGGCCAGGGCGGGATGGCATTGCTCGCACATGGAGGGCTCCTATGATGCAAATGCGAATGACTCGCAATTTGCTTCCAAGGCGGCCTTCCTGTCAAGCGCTGTTCGCCAGCCCCGTCGCTTCCAGCAGCGGTTCGACGGCCGAGCCCTCCACCAACATGGCGCTGTAGGAATCCATCATTTCCGCCCAGTCGTGGAAGACCGCGAACAAGCCGCTGCTGATTTCCTCGGTGACCGTCACCGGGTCGGGCGGGGGCAGATCAAGGAAGGCTTCGGCCTCGCCGCCCTCGAAATGCACCTGCATGCCGGCGCGGCGCGCCAGGGCGACCATGGAGCGGTTGTCCGACAGACACAGGGTGTAAAGCTTTTCGGCCCGGCGGTTGCGGGCGAAGGCCACCGCCTGGCGCAGCAGCTTGGAGCCGATGCCGTCGGTGCGGTGTCTCTCATCGACGCTGACTCCCACCTCGGCCAGCGAACCGGTCAGCGCCACATGAGCGGCACCCACCAAATCGTCCTCGGCGAAGGCGGCGAGGATCAGGTCGCCGGCCCCGATGGTGGCGACATAATCGTCGATCACCTCGTCCGCCACGCCCGACCGGGCAAAGCGCAGGCGGCGGTCCTCGGCGGACAGGCGCTTCAAGTGGGTGGCATAGGTGGAGCGCTCGTGAAGATAGAGTCTGCGGATCAGCATGGCCGACCTCCTTCAAGTGGTCAGACCATGAAATGGGATTTTTATGCTGCAGTGCAACATAAACTTATGTGTCAAGGGATGCATGGGGGTATGTGGAAGGGGCGTGTCCGAGTTCCGTTCCGGCGCGACGGTGAGGGCAGGCGGAACGTTTCGCTCGGCCTTCTTGGTGCCTTGTATGTAGTCGGTGTTGGCCATGGCAAAGTGGCCATCCGGCAGGGAGCCCGTTAGTGCCTTGGGCGTACCCCGTCACAAAGCAAGGAGCCCCTGCCGTTTTGCCCGCA
>JAVBXM010000239.1 GCA_030824585.1 Phaeospirillum sp.
GGCCGGGGGCGGAGCTTGGCGTCTGGGCGGCGGGAGCCTGGGCGGCGGGGCTCTTGCCTCCACCGCCGGGGCCGAGCAGGGCGGCGAGGTCCGGCAGGTTGGGCAGCCCGCCCTGCTGCGGCGACAGGGGCAGGGCGCCGGTGGGCCGCCCGTTGATGGACAGCAGCTTGAAGGCGGGCAGGCCGTTCTGCGAGATGTATTGCATGGCCAGTTGGGCGCCGTCGGGCGGCAGCGGCTGGCCGGGCGGCAGGCGCAACGACAGGCTGGCGCCGTCGGCGGTCATCACCCGCACCACGCCCTTGCCCTCGGACGAGGCCATGGCGGCGGCGATCACCGCGCCGGCCTGCAGCTTGGCCAGGGCCTCGGCGGCGGCCTTGTCGGCCACCACGCTCAGCACCGGCGGCGCGCTCGCCGGGGTGGGCGGAGCGGCCGGAGGCGGGGCCGGCGGGATGGCCGAGCACATGGCGTTATCGCGAGCGGATCAGGCGCTCGACGATGGCCTCGACGTCGGCGGCGGCCTCGGCGTTGGGCGAGCGCATCATGATGGGCGTCTGGTTGCGGATGGCTTCGCGCACCTTGAGGTCGCGGCGGATGACGCCGGCCAGGGGCGGCGAAATCTTCAGGAAGCCCTCGCAGGCCTTGAGCAGGGTGTTGTAGATGCGCTCGCCCTCGCGCGTCGAATTGGCCATGTTGACCACGATGCGCATGTCGGTGCCGGGGCGCTCCATGTGGGTGACCTTGATGAAGGCGTAGGCGTCGGTCAGCGAGGTAGGTTCGTCGGTGGTCACCACCATGATGGTGCCGGCCTGCTGCGAGAAGTTGCGCGTGGTCTTCTCGACGCCGGCCCCCAGGTCGACCACCACACGGTCATAATTGCCGGCCAGCAGCACCAGGTCGTCGCCCAGCATCTGCAGCCGCGACAGCGGGATGTTGGCGAGCGTGCCGCTGCCCGAGCGGCCGGCGATGATGTCGAAGCCGCCCTCGGGGAAGCGGGTCAGCGCCTGGTTGAGCGTCATGCGCCCGGCCACCACGCTGCCCAGGTCGGTCTTGGGCATCAGGCCCAACTGGATGTCCACGTTGGCCAGTCCCAGGTCGCCGTCGAACAGCAGCACACGCTGGTTGGCCCGCGCCAGGGCGTGGGACAGCGTGATGGAGAACCAGGTCTTGCCGACACCGCCCTTGCCGGACGCCACCGCGACGATGTTGCGTCCCTTGGCCCGAAGGGTGGGGCGGGGCGCCAGGGTGGGAACTTCCATCGTGGTCATGATGCGGATGCCTCGGTCCAGAAGGTTTCGTCTTTGGTTTCGGCCTCGGCGGCTTGCGGCATGATCAGCCGGGCCAGCGCGATTGCCGAGATGGGCGATATGCCCGACGCCACGTGAGGGCTGGCGGAAACGTCGCAGAAGGCCATCTGCCCCGCCTCGGCGGCGGCCAGGATGGCGCCCAGGCGGCGCGTGGTGTCCAGGCGCGACGCGAACAGCCGGGTGGCGCCGATGGTGGCGAAGGCCTCGCCGATCTCGGCGGCCTCTTCCGGGTCGCTGCCCGCCGCCATCACCAGGATGGGCTCGACGTCGGCGGCCTCGATCAGGGCCTGCAGGTAGTCCATGTCGCTCTGCTTGAAGGGATTGAGACCGGGGGAATCGATCACCACCAGATCGAACAGCCCGTTCATGCTCTCCACCGCCCGGGCCAGGGATTCCGGCCCCCGCGCCCGCACCAGGTCGATCTCCAGGATGGAGGTGAAGGCGGCCAGCTGCTCGACGGCGCCGGCCCGGATGTTGTCGCAGGTGACCACGCCCACCTGGCGCTGCTTCAGCACCGAGCGTGCCGCCAGCTTGGCGGTGGCGATGGACTTGCCCGAGCCGTTGGGCCCCACCAGCATAAAGGGGCGCGGCGCGCCGTGCTCGGGCAGGTGGGCGAAGGTGAAGCCGGCTTCCAGCGCGGCGGCGCAGGCCAGCGGCGGCTGGGTCAGGCCCGATGTCTGGGCGGCGTTGACCAGCCGGTCGGTCAGCCGCGCCGGCACGCCGTGATCGGCCAGCGCCTTGCGCACCGCCTCGGAAACCTCGGAACCGCCGGTGGCCTGTTCCAGCATGGAAGCCACCGCCAGATCGGCGTCGACGGATTCCAGGGCGGCGGTGATGCGCACGCCCTTGGACCCGGCCGCCCGCTGGGTCGAGACGATGATGGCATCGTCGCCCAATTCCTGGCGCACCAGTTCCATGGCCTCGGTCATGGTGGGCGCGGTGAAGGATTTGAGCCTCATGGTCTAGCCGCCATCATCAGATCTGCCCCAGTGTCTTGATGCGGGCCTTGGGATGAATCTCCGACTGGCTCATCACCACGGTCATGGGCCGGAAGCGCTCGACGATGGAGCGCACATAGGGGCGGACCATGGGGCTGGTCAGCAGGATCGGGGTCTCGCCCTGCATGGCGAAGCGCTCGAAGGTCTGCCGCGTGCGGCTGATGAAGTCCTGCAATTGCGACGGCGCCATGGAGATCTGCTTCTCCTCGCCGCTGCCCACCAGGGATTCGGCGAAGGCCTGCTCCCATTCCGGCGACAGGGTGACCAGCGGGATGAAGCCCTGCGGCCCGGTATTGTTGTCCGAGATCTGCCGCGCCAGGCGGGCGCGCACGTGCTCGGTGATCATGGTGACGTTGCGGGTATGGCCGCAGGCCTCGGCGATGCCTTCCAAGATGGTGGGCAGGTCGCGGATGGAGATGCGCTCGCCCAGCAGGTTCTGCAGCACGCGCTGCAGGCCGCCGATGGTCATCTGGCTGGGGATCAGCTCGGCGATCAGTTTCTGGTGTTCCTTGTCCAGTTCGTCCAGCAGCTTCTGGGTCTCGGCATGGGACAAAAGCTCGCTCATATTGTCCTTGATCACCTCGGTCAGGTGGGTGGTGATCACCGTCGGCGGGTCCACCACGGTATAGCCGCGGAACAGCGCCTCCTCCCGGTTGGTGGGGTCGATCCACATGGCCGGCAGGCCGAAGGTGGGCTCGCGCGTTTTCTCGCCCGGCAGGGTGATGTCCTCGCCCCGGGGGTCCATGATCAGCAGGGCGGCGGGGCGCAGGTCGCCGCGTCCGGCCTCCACCTCCTTGACGTGGATGACGTAGGTGTTGGCCGGCAATTGCATGTTGTCCTGGATGCGCACGGACGGCATGACGAAGCCCATTTCGGCGGCGATGGCGCGGCGCAGGGATTTGATCTGGTCGGTGAGGCGCTGGCCCTTGGGGGTGTTGATCAATTGCAGCAGGCCGTAGCCCAGTTCCAGGCGCACATGGTCGATCTTCAGCGCGGTGGAGATGGGTTCCTCGGGCACGGGCGCCTGCTGCATGGCCTCGGCCACTTCCGCCTGCTGCTGCTGCTCGACCTTGGCGCGCTGGTCGCGGTCCAGCAGATAGGCCGAGGCGCCCATGCCCAGGCCCAGCAGGAAGAAGGGGATGAACGGCATGTTGGGCACGATCGACATCAGGGTCATCAGCGCGCCGGCCATGCCCACGGCGCGGGGATACCCGGCCAATTGCTTGAACAGGGCGCGGTCGACGGCCTCCTGCACGCCGGCCTTGGTGACCAGCATGCCCGCCGACACCGAGACGATCAGCGCCGGAACCTGGGTGACCAGACCGTCGCCGACGGTCAGCTTGGTGTAGAACTCGGCGGCCTGGCTGAAGGTCAGCCCCTGCTGCGCCATGCCGATGATCATGCCGCCGATGACGTTGATGGCGGTGATCATCAGGCCGGCGACGGCGTCGCCGCGCACGAATTTGGACGCGCCGTCCATGGCGCCGAAGAAGGCGGATTCGCCTTCCAGCTCGGCGCGGCGCTTCCTGGCGGTGGGTTCGTCGCACAGGCCGGCCGACAGGTCGGCGTCGATGGCCATCTGCTTGCCGGGCATGGCGTCCAGGGTGAAGCGCGCCGCCACTTCGGCGATACGGGTCGAGCCCTTGGTGATGACCACGAAATTGACGATCACCAGGATGGCGAAGACGATGATGCCGATGACGAAGCTGCCGCTCATGATGAAGCTGGCGAAGGCGGCGATCACCTGTCCGGCGCCCTCGACGCCCTCGTGGCCGTGGGACAGGATCAGGCGGGTCGAGGCCAGGTTGAGCGCCAGGCGGATCAGGGTGGTGATCAGCAGCACCGTCGGGAACGAACTGAACTGCAACGGCTTTTCGATGAAGATGGCCACCATCAGGATCAGCACCGAGATGGTCAGCGACAGGGCCAGGCCGATGTCCAGCAGCCACGGCGGCAACGGCAGGATCAGCACCATCAGGATGACGATGATGCCGAATGCCAGGCCCACGTCGCCGCGCCGAGCGGACGCGGTGAAGCGATCGAGGATTTCCCGGCCTACACTTGCGCTCGGTGCCTGTCCCTCAGCCATGGCTCTAGATCATGGCTCGTTCGACTTCGCCGCCGGCCGGCGGCGGGACGTCGACGCCTTCGTCGGAATACTGCTTGAGCTTGTTCCTCAGGGTGCGGATGGAGATGCCCAGGATGTTGGCCGCATGGGTGCGGTTGCCCAGGCAATGGGACAGGGTGTCGATGATCAGGTCGCGCTCGACCTCGGCCACGGTCTTGCCCACCAGGTTGGCGCCCCGGGCCCCCATCACCGAGGCGGCGGCATTGGCCGCCTGGGCCACCATGGGATCGGGATTGGTGCCCACCGGGCTGCCGGACAGGATCATGGCCTCGGGGCCGATCTCGGCACCGCTGGCCAGCAGCACGGCGCGGTGCATGGTGTTCTCCAGCTCGCGCACGTTGCCGCGCCAGTGATGGCGCGACAGCATCTGGCGCACCTCGGCCGACAGCTGGCGCGACGGCAGGCCGTTGGCCTCGGTGTAGCGCTTGACGAAGTGGTCGGCCAGCACGGCGATGTCCAGCGGGCGTTCGCGCAGCGCGGGCAGGGCCAGGGTGACCACGTTGAGGCGGTAGTAGAGGTCCTCGCGGAAGGTGCCCTTGCCGACCTCGTCCTCCATGTTGCGGTTGGAGGTGGCCAGGATGCGCACGTCCACCTTGACCGGCTGGTTGCCGCCCACCCGGTCGATTTCCTTTTCCTGGATGGCGCGCAGCAGCTTGGATTGCAGGCGCACGTCCATCTCGGAGATTTCGTCGAGGAGAAGCGTGCCGCCCTGGGCTTCCTCGAACTTGCCGATGCGCCGGGCCACCGCGCCGGTGAAGGCGCCCTTTTCATGGCCGAACAGCTCGGATTCCAGCAGGTTCTCGGGGATGGCGGCGCAGTTGACCGCCACGAAGCGCTTGTCGGAGCGTTTGGACTTGTTGTGAATGAACCGGGCGATCAGCTCCTTGCCGGTGCCCGATTCGCCGGTGATCATGATGGAGGCGTCGGAATTGGCCACCTGCTCGGCCAGCTTCAAGGTCTGCCCCATGCGCGGGTCCTTGAAGATGATGTTGTGGTTTTCCTGGGTGACGGCGGCGATGACGGCGGCGATCAGCTCGGCGTCGGGGGGCAGCGGGATGTATTCCTTGGCGCCGGCCTTGATGGCGCGCACCGCGGCGGACGCGTCGGACGCGATGCCGCAGGCCACCACGGGAACGATGATGCGTTCGGCTTCGAGCGAATCGATCAGGCCCTTGATATCGCGCTTCACGTCGATCATCACCAGATCGGCGCCCTGGCTGCGCAGCACCTCGAGGCCGGCGGGAACGTCCTCGGCCTGGCGGACCTTGGCGCCACGCGCCATGGCGATCTGGCTGGCGGCGCCGATCTGGCCGTCGAGCGTGCCGATGATCAGAAGTCGCATGTCGTCCCTCTCCCGCTAGAGCGCTTTAGGCCCGGTCGGTCTTGATGATTTCGGTCATGGTCACGCCCAGGCGGTCCTCGACGACGACCACCTCGCCGCGCGCCACCAGGCGGTTGTTGACGTAGATGTCGATGGCCTCGCCCACCTTGCGGTCCAGCTCCACCACCGCGCCGCGCCCCAGCTTCAGCAACTGGTTGACCTGCATGGTGGCCTTGCCCAGCACCGCGGAGACCTGCACCGGGATATCGTAGACGGCCTCAAGGTCCCGGGCCGATCGCGGCATATCGGGAATATCGCCGCGACCCTGGGGCTCTTCGCCATCCGGCTTGAAATCGTTGAGTTCGAAATCGGGCATGGGGACCTCCAGTTACTCTTCGGGGCGGTGTTCGGGCGGTGCCAGCGCCCGGTTCACCGCCGTCTCGATATCGGCGATCAGGCGGGTCTGATCCCGCTCGGCTCCGCCGTCCGTCCATTCCACCCGGCAATCGCCGATGGCGACGCGGGGGTCGGCCTGGACCACCACGCGGCCCTCGAAGCCGTGCTCGATGGCCGTCTGCTCCAGGCGCTCGCGCAGGGGATCGACCAGCGACGAATCCACCCTGACGATGATACGCGGCTCGTCCAGCACATGGCCCAGGCATTCGTGCACCGTGCGGACGATTTCCTCGAAGGCGTTCTGCTCGCAGGCGGCGGGCAGGACTTTTTTCAATATGGCCATGGCCACCCGGGAGGCGACCCGCTGGTTGGCGTCGTTGGCGTCGGCCTGGGCGGCGTCCAGCATGGCCAGGGCGTTGGACACCCGCTCCAGCGAGGCGGCCAGCAGGGCCTGCTGGGTCTCGTTGGCCTCGGCCGTGCCATTGCGGTGGCCTTCCTCGTAGGCGGCCTCGCGCACCACCTGGAGGTCCTCCTCGGTGAAGGTGGGCGGCGGCGGCAGATCGGGCTCGGGCTCGGCCTCGAAGTTGTCCTCGGCCTGCTCCACAGCCTTCTGCCGGTTGGCGGGCGGCGGGCCGAAATCCAGGTCGAACATGTACTTCTGATAAGCCATGGATTAGTACACCAGCTCGTCTTCCTCGCGGCCCTCGGAGATGACGATCTGTCCCGACGCCGCCAGTTCCTTGGCCATGACCACGATGGCGGCCTGGGCCTGGTCCACGTCGCGCAGACGGACCGGGCCGAGGGCTTCCATGTCTTCGCGCAGCATCTTGCCGGCGCGTTCGGACATGTTCTTGAAAAACAGTTCCTTGACGGCGTCGGCGCCACCCTTGAGCGCGATGGCCAGCTTGTCCTTTTCCACCGAGCGCAGCAGGATCTGGATGCCGGAGGCGTCGATGCGGGTAAGGTCGTCGAAGGTGAACATCAGCGCCTTGATCTTCTCGGCGCTTTCGCGGTTGCGTTCCTCGAGCGCCGACATGAAGCGATTCTCGGTATTGCGGTCCAGGTTGTTGAAGATGTCGGCCATGAGTTCGTGGGCGTCGCGGCGCTGGGTGCGGGCGAGGTTGGTCATGAACTCGGTGCGCAGCGTCTTTTCCACGCCGTCCAGCACTTCCTTCTGCACCGCCTCCATGCGCAGCATGCGCATGATGACTTCCATGGCGAAATTCTCGGGCAGGATGGCCAGCACGCGCGACGCATGGTCGGGCTTGATCTTGGCCAGGACCACGGCGACGGTCTGGGGGTATTCGTTCTTCAGGTAGTTGGCCAGCACCTGCTCGGACACGTTGCCCAGCTTGTCCCACATGGTGCGGCCGGCCGGACCGCGGATTTCCTCCATGATGGAGTTGACGCGGTCCTTGGACAGACTCTTCATCAGCAGGCGTTCGGTGGTATCGAACGAGCCGGTCAGCGAACCGGTGGATGACAGGGCGTCGGCGAACTCGACGAAGACGCGCTCCACCAGGTTGGACGACACGGTGCCAAGGCTGGCCATGATCTGGGACAGTTCCTTGATCTCGTCGTCACCCAGCATGCCGAACAGCTTGGACGAGTGCTCCTCGTTGAGCGACAGCATGAACATGGCCGCCTTCTGGGGGCCGGTGAGGCTGCGGTAGTCTTCCTTGACGCGTGCCATGGCGGTTCCCTATCAGCTTTCCTGGTAGAGCCAGTTGCGGATGATGGACAGAGCCTCTTCCGGGTGCTTCTCGACGATTTCGCCGATCTTGCGGATCGAGGAGGCCTTGACGCGGCCTTCCACCTTGTCGATGTCGATGAGCTCGTCGGCGATGACCTCTTCCTCGCCGCCCAGCGGCTGGGGCATGGCCGCCGCGCCGGGGCCGGTGAGTTGCGGCATGGCGCCGCCCTCGGCGGTCAGCAGGCGGCGGCCGTCGGGGCCGACCTGGCCCTGCATGGATTCGATGGCCCGGCTGATCAGCGGGCGCAGCACCAGCAGCAGGAACAGGATGGCGACCACCGACAGGCCCAGGTTCGACGCCACCTTCTCGACGAAGTCGCGACGCATGCCGAAGATGAACTCGCCGGGCTCCTCGGCCATGTCCAGCTCCTCGCCCTTGTAGAAGGGCATGGAGGCGACCTTGACCTGATCGTCGCGGTCCTTGGTGAAGCCGATGGCCGACTTGACCAGCGCCTCGATCTGCGTCAGCTCCTCGGCGGTGCGCTCGCGGTAGGTGGTCTGCTTGCCGTCGGCCGATTTCTCGCGCACGCCGTCGACGATGACGGCGGCGGAAACCTTGCGGATTTCGCCCATCTCGCGGACCGTGCTCTTGGTCTTGCGCGAGATTTCGTAGTTCACCGTTTCCTGGTTCTTGTTGATCTTGGTGGAGGTGCGGATGTTGCCCGACGATGAGGCGTTGGGGTCGGGCAGGTTCTGCTGCACGGTGACCGGGGTGGGCTCGGCGTCCTGGCTCTGCTCGCCCTCGTTGACGGTGACCTGGGAGCGGACCACCTTGGTCTCGGGATCGAAGGTTTCCTCGGTGGTGGTGGCCTGGCTCAGGTCCATGTCCACCGTCACCTCGGCGCGCACGCGGCCCGGGCCCAGCGAGCGCTCCAGCAGGTCCTCGATGGTCTTGACCAGCTTGGCCTCGGTCTTGATCTTCATCTCCTCGGCGGTCTGGGCCTGATACTCCTTGGAGTTCTCGAAGCCCTTGGCCAGCAGGGTTCCCTTGTCGTCGACGATGGAGATGCGCGACGGCTTCATCTTGGGGACGGCGGCGGCGATCAGGTGCTGGATGGCGCTGACCTGCCCCTTGTCCAGGCGCTGGGAGCCGTTCATCTTGATGATCACCGAGGCCGACGGTTCCTGGGTGTCGCGGGAGAACGCCTCGCGCTTGGGCAGCACCAGATGGACGCGGGCGGCCTTGACCTTGTCGATGGAGCGGATGGTCTTGGACAGCTCGCCTTCCAGGGCGCGGATCATGGTGATGTTCTGCTGGAAGCTGGTGGAGCCCAGGGCGTCCTGCTTGTCGAACAGCTCGTAGCCGGCCATGCGGCCGCCGCCGGGCAAAGCCTGTTCGGCCATGCGCACCCGCAGGTCCAGCTTGCGGTCCTTGGGCACCCAGACCTCGGTGCCGTCCTTCCTGAGCTCGTAGGGGATCTTGTCGGCGGTCAGCTTCTCGATGATCTGCTTGGAATCGCCCAGATCGAGATCGCCGTAGAGCAGCTCCATCTGCGGCGCGGCGACGCGGCTCATCAGATAGATGAAGAAGCCGAGAATACTGACGCCGACACCGGCGATGGCGGCCAGCCGCATGGGCCCCAGGCCGCGCAGCATCTGCAGGAATGCGTTCACGTCGTCTCCATCGGGTGCCCATCGGTTTGGTGCACGGAAGGGTGCCGCCGGCCGGCACGCGCGTCCAGATGACAGACTATGGTGTTGTCGCTGAAGAGATGGTTAACGCCCGGCAATTTTTGCCGGGTCGGGTTTTGCCCTAGTTTGTCGGGTCCTTCGAGCGCCGGGGGCGGGCCTCCGCCCGCCGGGCTTTCGCGCCAGCAAGGCGCGCGGCCCCTTGGGCCTGTGAAGGAGGCCGGAATCGAACCGGCGGCCTTCTGGCCGCCGGGTCTTGTCAGGAAGCACGATGGGTGGATGGACGGGTTAACGCTTGATCTGCACCAGTTCGTCCAGCATCTGGTCGGCAGTGGTGATGATCTTGGCCGCCGCCGAGTAGGCGCGCTGGGTCACGATCATGGTGGTGAACTCGGCACCGATATCCACGGTCGAGGCTTCCAGCGAGGCCGACTGCACCGAGCCGGCGCCGGCGTTGTTGGCGACGCGCAACGTGTAGGAGCCCGAGGTGTTGGTCTCGATCCAGGAATTGCCGGTGAGCGATTCCAGGCCGTTGGGGTTGGTGAAGGTGGCGATGGGGATCTGGAAGACAGGGCGGCGGACGCCGTTGTCGAACAGGGCGGTGACCACGCCGTCGGTGCCCACCGACACGCCGGAGAAGTTGCCGAACTTGGCGCCGTTCTGGGTCAGGTAGGACAGCTGATAGGTGCCGCCCAACTGGGTCATGCCGTCGGCCTGCGAGGTATTGCCCACGAACCAGTTGATGCGCTGGTCGGCACCGGTGCCGTTGGGCACCAGGGTCATACTTTGCGCGCCGTTGGCCCAGTTCACCGCCATCTTGCCCACGTTGACCTCCTTGGGCGTGCCGTCGCCGTTGAAGGTGATGGCGGGATCGGTGGCGGTGATGGCGTTGATCTTGAAGATACCGTCGACATTGTCCAGCGAGGGGATGGCCGAGCTCCAGTTGCGGGTCTGCGACTGGATCAGATTGGTGCCCAAATCGGTGCAATTCACGGTCATGGTGCTGGCGCCGGTCTGCTGGACGATTTCCACGGTCGAGCCGTTGGCGCGGAACAGCGGCATGGTCGAGCCCAGCGAAATCACGTCGGTGGCGAACAGGTCGCCGGCCGCAGCGTTGTAATTGGTGTCCTTATCCCAAATGCGCGGGTTCCGCAGGGTCTGGGCCAGCACGGTGGCGACATCGGAGCCCGAGGTATAGCTGGTGCTGTTGAGGTTGACGATTACGTGGTTCGTGCCGGTATGGGTGAGGGTGCCCTTGGTGTCGAACACCACGTTCAGGTCCTCGCCGCCGACCGAGAAGGTGATCTGCTTGCCGTGCAGGTTCTGGATGTCGGCGTTGGAGGTGGCGGTAAAGTCCAGGCGGCCTTGGCTGGCATAGACCAGAGACGGGTTGGACTGGTCCAGGATGTCCATGGACGCAGCGCCCGAGGGCGGCGTGACGCCGCGCTGTTCCTGATAGGGTGTGGTGTCGGTGATGATGTAGTCGGCAGGCGTCAGGTCCATGCCGTTCGGGAAACCGGCGCCCAGGGTCACCTTATAGTAGCCGGTATTGGTGGTGCCGCTGGTGGAGTTGGCGATGCGGACGTAGTCTCCGCTCTGGAGGCCCCAGTTGCGGGGATCCTGGCCCAGATTCAGGTGGGGGCCGCCGACAGCCAGGAACTGGCATCCCGAGAGATTGCGGGTGGTGCCGTTGAACTCGACCGTCACGGTGGTCGGTGCGGCGTCGTCGATAATGGCCGGGCTGGCCGCCACGGTCTGGCTCACGTACCAGTCGCCGTTATTGCTGCTGGCGGTGCCCGAGGCACCGGAAATATTCAGGACTGAACCGGCGGGCAGTGCCTCCTGGGAGCCGAGAAGGGTGGCGTGCAGGGGGTCCAGGGTGTTCGCCGGCATGGCGATGGCGCCGGTGCTGGCGAAATACCCCATCGAGGTGGTGCTGGCCGAGGTGACCAGGGTGGTGGTGCTTCCGGACGCCTCGCCCACGAGCTTGAACGTCGCCGTATCGTTGTTGGCGGCGTTGGTGAGTGTGGTGTTGACCGAGAAGAAGTTGCTCTTGGTCTCCACGTCCCACTGGTTCGAGTTGGTTTTCGTCCAGTTGACGTTGAAATTATGGGTGTCGCCCAAGCTGTCGTAGATCAGCACGCTGGTCTGGTGGTAGCCCGACGACGAGGTGCTGGCCGGGTTGTAGATGGTGTCGCCCGACGGCAGGTTGGCGCCCATCTTGATCTGAGTGGTCTGGTCGGCGGTGCCGCCGATGGTCTTCAGATTGAGGGACTTGGTTTCCTGCGGATTGATGATGTTCTGGTTGATGTAGTGGAAGGTGCCGTCCGCCTGCTTGTAGGCCTTCATGTAGGTGTTGCCGTCGACGGTCAGCTCGGTCGGCTTGGCCAGGACGTTGTTGTTGGTCGGCTGCAGCGGCCAGCCCTGGACGTAGAAGCCCGACACGTTCTGCAGATAGCCTTCCTTGTCCACCTTGAACGATCCGGCGCGGGTATAGGCGAACATGCCGTTGCCCGAGGTGGCCGAATCGGGGTCGGTGTTGACCACGAACATGCCCTGGCCCGACAGGGCCAGGTCGGTGGAGTTGGTGGTGGCCTGCAGCAGGCCCTGGTTGTCGATGGCCGCCCGGGGCTTGGACTGGACGCCGCCCGGCGAATAGGTGGTCAGGGAGACCTGCTTGGTCACCAGGGTCTGGAAGTTGACCTTGGCCCCCTTGTAGCCGGTGGTGTTCACGTTGGTGATGTTGTCCGAAATGGCTCCCATGGCGCTGGACTGAGAAGCCAGACCGGAGACACCCGAGAACAATGCGCCGTACAAGCTCATGATATCCTCCTGATCCTAAATCCTACTGGCTGCTCGAGCCGGTGTTGTTCGAAGAGGCCGACTGCAGCGCCTGAAGCTGCGCCAGCGCGGCCTGGTATTGGGCGTTGGCGGCGGCCAACTGGGCGTTGTTGATGCCGGCCGTGTTGTCTTTGATGCTGACCACCTTATCCATGGTCAGCGCGATGTCGTTGCCCTTGGTTCCGGCTCCCATCACCAGCTGGCTGCCGTTGGTGGCGTCGTTGGTCACCTTGGTGACCCGGCCGAAGGTGGTGCTGGTGGTGGTGATGGAGGTGCCGTCGGCGGCGGTGGCCACCACCTGGATGGAATAGCGGCCGTCGTCGAGCTGGGTGCCCGACGAGTCCTTGCCGTTCCAGCTGATGTCGTGGCGGCCCGAGGCGGTCTCGCCGGTGATGGAATTGACCTGCTTGCCCGACGAGTCCTTGATCAGGATCTTCACGTCGCGGGCTTCCTTGGGCAGGGTGTAGGACAGCGAGGCCGCCCCGTCCTGCAGCGCCAGGTCGGTGCCGGCCACCTCGACGGTCTGGCCGAGATAGCTGATGCCCTGCGAGGTCTGGGCCGTCTGCTGTAGCTTGATCAGCTTTTCCAGGTTGGAATTGGCGTTGATCTGCTGCTCGACGCTGGAGAACTGGACCAATTGGTTGGTGAACTGGGTCGAGTCCATGGGCGACAGCGGGTCCTGATGCTTGAGCTGGGTGGTCAGCATGGTCAGGAAGGTATTGAAGTTGCTGCCGAGCGTCGCCTTGCCCGCCGTTGATCCGGTGGCGGTACTGTTGGCTGCTGCTGATGTATCGACGGTGGTCATGGAACCTGCTCCTACACCGAGATGTCGACGCCGGAGCGTCCGCCGAGGGTGCGGCCCCGGGTGGCCTGGGCCGCGCCGGCGCCGGCCAGTTGGCCGTCCTCGCCGTTGGCGTTGCCGCGGCTGCGGCCGCGGCGGGACCGGGCGTTGTTGTTGCGGTCGGCGTTCTGCTGCTGCTCGCCGCCCTTCAGGCTGAAGGTGGTGGCGGCGCTGTCGGGCTTGAGGCCCGCATCCTCCAGGGCCTTCTCCAGGCCCTTGGCGTCCTTTTGCAGCATGGCCAGGGTCTCGGGCTTGTCGGCGGTGACGGTGGCCGAGACGCGGCCGTCCGAGCTGACTTCCAGCTTGATCTCGATCTTGCCCAGCTCATGGGGCTTCAACTGGATCTTGATGGTGTCGGCGCCGTCCTTGACCTGCTTGTCGATCTGGACGGTGACCTGCTCCATCACCTGGGCCTGCATCGGGGGGCGGGGCGTCCGGGCGGCGGACTGGGCCGCCTGGCCGGCCGAGGCCTTGTCGGCGGCCTGGGCGCCGCCCACTCCGGCCAGACCGATGACGGTGCGCTGCTCGGGGGCGGCATCCTCGGTGACCGAGGCTTCCACCTGGGCGGCCAGGATGGCGGCGAAGGGGCTTGTCTCGGCCTCGGCGACCGTGGCGACGCCCGTATCCTGGGTCAGGGTGATGTCGGCCTGGACCAATGCGGCGCCGGTATCCTGGTTGGAGGCGAAGCCCTGGCCCGCCTGCGGGTCCTGGCCGCTGTCCTGGGCGATGCCCTGGGCGGCCAGATCGAGCAGGGACAGGGCCTCGACCACCGTCGCGGCGGTCTGGGCGGCGGGAGTGGCATCGGCGGTCTTGGTCTGGACCTTGATGTCGAGATGGACGTTGGAGCCGGACAGCATGGCCGCCAGGTCGCGGGCCTGCTGGTCGGCCAGGTCGCCCATCTGGTCAGTGCTGTTGGCTTCGGCGGCGGCCTTGTGCTGGCCCACCTTGGCGATCATCTGGTTGACCAGCTCGGTGGCGGCGTCCAGGGCGTCGTCCATGTCGCCGTCCTGGATGTCGTTGACCAGACGGCTTTCCAGGTCGTTGATGCGCTGGCGATCCTCGGCGGACAGGCCGGCCATGGGATCGTCCTCGCCCTTGCCGTCGTCGGTGCCGTTCAAC
The DNA here is from genome assembly GCA_030824585.1 of Phaeospirillum sp. Classification (GTDB taxonomy): domain Bacteria; phylum Pseudomonadota; class Alphaproteobacteria; order Rhodospirillales; family Magnetospirillaceae; genus Phaeospirillum. The sequence continues at coordinate 14,331 of JAVBXM010000239.1, forward strand.
TGGGCCTTCACGCTCTGGGCCAGGGCCGTCAGGTCCAGGGTGGGGGCGTCGCCGGAGGTGTCGACCTGCACGATCTGCACGGTTTCGGTGATGGTTACGTCGATGGCGACCACGATCTCGTCGTCGTCCTTGGCCTTGGTCTCGACGGTGCCGTCGTCCTGGGCGGCGGCGTCCTCGTCCGTGGCGTCGGTATCGGCGGCCTGGACGGCGGTCTTGCCGTTGTCGTCCTGGGCCGGAGCCGGAGCGGCCTCGGTGTCGTCATTCTTGCGGGCATTGGCGGAGCCGGTGCCGGCGGCGCGGGACGGCTTGTCGGCCTTCAGGGCGGATCGGGTATCCTTGGCGTCGGGTTGGGCGTCCTCGCGGGCGTCCTTGGCGTCGACCTTCACTTCCATGTGCAGGCGGGTGATGTGCTCGGACAGGACCTTGTCGCCCGATGCCAGGCCGCTCAGATTGCCGACCTTGCCGGCGAAGCGCTGGGTGGTCTGCTGCAGCAGCGAGAGGAAGGCGTCTTCCGCCGACACGCTGGACTGCTGCTTATCCTGACTGACCGCAGTCATGTTGGCTTCGGGTACCACACGCTTGTCGATGGATTGCACGGTCATAGTCTTGTCCCCGCAGAATGGGCTCGCGAACGGTCTTTCGCGTCCATTCCTCAGCAAGCGGCGGGCCAAGTCGTGCCGGTTGGAATACCTTATTGATTCATATCGATAATTTTTTTGTCTATCGCGAAGGCGGGGAGCCGGGAGGTGACGGTGGACGGAAAAAAATGCCGGGTGTGGGGAAAAGCCTGCCGGTTCAGTAGATGTCCCGGTCGGCTTCGTCGTCCTTGGCCAGGCTCATGATTCCCACGCCCATGGCCACCGAGCCGAAGGTGACGAACAATCCGCCGAACAGCAGGAGCAGCACCGGGAACGGGTTGGGGGAATCCATGGCCAGGGTGCGGATGTGGCCGAGATCGGTGGCCAGCACCAGGGCGCCGAAGGTCGCTCCGGCGGCAAGGCCGTAGCACAGGTGCTGGGCCAGGAATTTCAGCGGCTCGCGTTCCTTGGGCGTCATGGGATCATCCCTCGGCCAAGGCGGCGCCCAGCTCGGCCGCCAGGACGCGGGTTTCGGCCATGACGCCGTCCAGCCGCCCGGCATCGGTGCCGCGCGCCACGATGGTGACCAGCGAGCGGCCCTCGGTGAACGAGGGATAGGACCCCACCTCCACCTCGGGATGGCGGTCCTGGATGCGGGTCAGCCCCTCGGCCAGATCGCCTTCGCGCACCGCCAGGGTGACGGAACGCGACAGGTGGGGCGGGCCTTCCGCCAGGGTATGGCGGATGCCCTCGAACATGGCCCGCAGGATGGACGGCACCCCGGCCATGACGAAGACGTTGGCCATGCGGAAACCCGGCGCCTGACTGACGGGATTGTCCACCAACTGGGCGCCCACCGGAATTTCCGCCATCTTGAGGCGGGCGGCGTTGAGTTCGCCGTCGCCATAGCGGCTTTGCAGGCGGCGAACGGCCTCGGGGTTGCGCTCCAGCGGTACGCCGAAGGCCCTGGCGATGGCGGCCGAGGTGATGTCGTCGTGGGTGGGGCCGATGCCGCCGCTGGTGAAGACGTAGGTGTGGGAGGTCCGGAGCGCGTCCAGGGCGGCGACGATGGCCGGCTGGTCATCGCGGACGATGCGCACTTCCGACAGGGTGATGCCGCGTGCCGCCAGTTCCTTGCCCAGATAGGCGACATTGGCATCCTGGGTGCGACCCGACAGGATTTCGTTGCCGATCACCAGGATTGCCGCGTTGGCCATGACCATCTCCCCTATGAGGGAGTGGCATTATACCCATTCCCGAAGGATGGCGACCAGCGGGATATCGGCGGGCGGCATGGGCAGGTCGCCCAGGCGGGCGGCGCGCACCCAGCGCAGCTCCTGGCCCTCGCGCGAGGCGGGGTTTCCCTTCCACACCCGCACCAGATAAAGCGGCATCAGCAGGTGGAAGGTGTCGTAGTCGTGGGAGGCGAAGGCGACGGGCGCCAGGCAGCTTTCCCGCACATCGATGCCCAGTTCCTCCTCCAGTTCGCGGACCAGGGCGGTTTCCGGGGTTTCGCCCTCATGGATCTTGCCGCCGGGGAACTCCCACAGGCCGGCCATGGTCTTGCCGGCGGGGCGCGACGCCATCAGCACGCGGCCGTCGCCGTCGACCAGGGCGGCGGCCACCACCAGCAGGGTGGGACGCAGCGACCGGGCCATCTGCCAGTCCGCCCTCTTCAGCCTGAAGACCGGGGCGACGACGCTTTCGCCCCGCGCCGGCATGGGGCAGGTGTCGACGCGCAGGAAGGTGAGGCCCACCTTCTCCAGCACCCGCTTGGAGGCGGTGTTGTCGGGATGGAAATGGGCCCACACCCGGTCGAAGTCCAAGGTGTCGAACAGATGGCGGATCAGGCGGTGCGCCGCCTCGGTGGCATAGCCCTGGCCCCAGAATTCCTTGCCGACCCAGTAGCCCAGTTCCGGAGCGCCGTCCCGCTCGAGCCCGAAGCCGATCACGCCCACCAGCGCGCCGTCGATGGTGCGCTCCATGGCCAGGGCCACGCCCTTGCCCTCGGCCCGGCGGGTTTCCTGGGCGACGACGAAGGCCTTGGCGTCGTCATGGCTGTAGGGATGGGGAATGGCGGCGGTCAGCCGCACCACATCCCAGTCGCCGAGCAGGGCGACCAGACCGTCCAGGTCCCTGCCGTCGACCGGCCGCATGCGCAGCCGGGCGGTGAGCAGCGGATGCCCCGCCCAGACCGTGCCCGGTTCCCGGCAACCCCGTTCCGCCATGACGCCGTCTCCGTTCCGTCAGGTCCGATAGGACCCGTTGATATCGATGTACGCGTGGGTCAGGTCGCAAGTATAGACGGTCGCCTTTCCCTTGCCCACGCCCACGTCCACCTCGATGACGATGTCCTTGCCCTTGAAGTGGGCGGTCACCGGCGCCTCGTCGTAGCCGGCGGCGATCTCACCCTTGTCGGCCACCAGCACGCCGCCCATGCGGATGGACAGCTTGTCGCGGTTGGCCTTCTCGCCCGCCTTGCCCACCGCCATCACCACGCGGCCCCAATTGGCATCCTCGCCGGCGATGGCGGTCTTGACCAGGGGCGAATTGGCGATGGCCATGCCGATGGTGCGCGCCGCCCGCTTGCCGGCGGCACCGCCCACGTGGATGGTGACGAACTTGGTGGCGCCCTCGCCGTCCTTGACCACCTGCAGCGCCAGGTCGAGCAGCAGGTCGAACAGCTTGGCCTTGAAGTCGGCCAGGCGCTTGTCCTTGGCGTCCTTGACCACCGTGTTGCCCGCGCATCCCGTGGCGAACAGCATCAGGGTGTCGCTGGTCGAGGTGTCGGAATCCACGGTGATGGCGTTGAACGAGCGGTCGACGCCCTTGGACAGCAGGTCCTGCAGCACACCGGACGGCAGGGCCGCGTCGCTGAAGACGTAGGACAGCATGGTCGCCATGTCCGGCGCGATCATGCCGGCACCCTTGGCGATGCCGTTGATGATCACCTTGGTCCCGTCGATGGTCGCCGTGCGGGTGGCGCCCTTGGGATAGGTGTCGGTGGTCATGATGGCCCGGGCGGCTTCCAGCCAGTTGCCGGGCTGGAGCTTGGCGCGCACGTCGGCCAGGGCATTGGTGATCTTCTCGTCGGGCAGGCGCACGCCGATGGTGCCGGTGGACGCGATATAGACCTCGGATTCCTTGCAGCCCACCAGGGCGGCGGTGGAGTCCACGGTGCGCTTGACCGAGGCGACGCCCACCGAGCCGGTGAAGGCGTTGGCGTTGCCCGAATTGACCACCAGGGCGCGGGCCGAGCCCTTGGCCACGGCGCTTCGGCACCATTCCACCGGCGCCGAGGCGGTCAGCGAGCGGGTGAAGACGCCGGCGGCGGCCGTCCCCTTGTCCATCTCGACCAGCAGCAGATCGGTGCGCCCGGCATAGCGCACGCCGCAGGCGTGGCTGGCCAGCCGGATGCCGGCGATGACGGGCATGTCGGGGAAGCGCTCGGGGGCGAGGGGGGAGATGGCGGTGGTCATGGCGTGCAATCCGTCGTCACAGGGTAAAATGCCCGGCCCCTTTCGGCGGCCGGGCCCATCAGACTTTTACTTCTTGGCCGCTTCGAGCGGCGAGCCATCGGGCTTGAACCGCTTGATCTTGGCCTTGTCGCGCAGGTCGACCACCATCTTTTCCTGGAGTTCCTCGGCGATCTGGCGGGCGATGACCGGCTTGGCCTGGTCGAACGGGGGGATGGAGGCCATCCGCTTGTCCTCGACCTTGATGACGTGATAGCCGAACTGGCTCTTGACCGGGGTCTTGGACACCTCGCCCGGACGCATGGCGAAGGCGGCGGCGGCGAATTCCGGCACCATGGCGCCCTGGACGAAATAGCCGAGATCGCCACCCATGGCGCCCGACCCCTTGTCGGTGGAACGGCTCTTGGCCAGTTCGGCGAAGTCGGTGCCGCGATTCAGGTCGGCGATGACCGAACGGGCGCCGTCCTCGGTTTCCACCAGGATGTGACGGGCGTGCACTTCTTCCTGCGGGGTGAAGTTCTTCACCGCCTGGTCGTAGCGGGCCTTGACGGCCTCGTCGGTGATGGCGCCGCGCACCTTCTTCTGCATCATGGCCTGGGCCATCAGCTGGACCTCGACCCGCTTCAGCGCCGCCTTGACGTCGGGATCGGCATCAAGCTTTTCCCGCTTGGCCTGCTCGTAGACCAGCTGGTTGTTGATGGCGACCTCGAGCACCGCCTCGTAGGGGGCCTGGGGGCCCATCTGGCGGCCGTACTCGGCCAGCTGCGACATCTTGATGTCGGAGCCATTGACGTTGGCGACAACGGTGTCGGCGGCAAACGCCGGGCTGGCGGCCAGCCCGGCCGCCAGGGAAAGGGCGAGCATGGGGCGGCGCGCGAACAGCATCTTCATGAGCGATCGTTCCTTCTCGTCGATGGTCTGGGCGCCAACGGCGGCGTCCACGGCCGAGACATCAGTGCCAGCGGTTGAAGCATAACCGCGCGGGCGGCACAAGAGGCCGATTGGTATCGCCCTGGAATGCGGCAAAGTCATGGCGGAATTCCGCTCCCACCGAGCACTGGATTCGGAACGCACTCTGTGCAATATGGTTCCCCGACTTCGCAGGCCAGGGCGCGCAGCCACCCGCGCGCGCCGGCGCTACCCAATTCAGCCCCCGGCCAGGGCGTGCCTGTAAGACGTCGTGTCGGACCAAGTGGAGGATATTATGACTGTTCGCGTTGGCATCAACGGCTTCGGCCGCATCGGTCGCATGGTGTTCCGCGCCGTGGCGAAGGAATTCCCCGAGATCGAGATCGTCGGCATCAACGACCTCCTCGAGCCCGATTACCTCGCTTACATGCTGAAGTACGACTCGGTGCACGGCCGCTTCAACGGCGACGTCAAGGTCGAAGGCTCGAACCTGATCGTCAACGGCAAGAAGGTTCGCCTCACCGCCGTCAAGGACCCGGCCGAGCTGAAGTGGGACGAGGTCAAGGCCGACATCGTCATCGAGTCCACCGGCCTGTTCCTGTCGGCCGACGTGGCCGAGAAGCACCTCAAGGCCGGCGCCAAGAAGGTGCTGATGTCCGCTCCCTCCAAGGACGACACCCCCATGTTCGTCTACGGCGTGAACCACGAGAAGTATGCCGGCGAGAAGATCGTCTCGGCCGCCTCGTGCACCACCAACTGCCTGGCCCCCGTCGCCAAGGTGCTGAACGACAACTGGGGCATCAAGCGCGGCCTGATGACCACCGTGCACGCCGCCACCGCCACCCAGAAGACCGTCGACGGCCCGTCCCAGAAGGATTGGCGCGGCGGCCGTGGCATCCTCGAGAACATCATCCCGTCGTCGACCGGCGCCGCCAAGGCGGTGGGCAAGGTGCTGCCCGAGCTGAACAAGAAGCTGACCGGCATGGCCTTCCGCGTTCCCACCTCGGACGTCTCGGTGGTCGACCTGACCGTCGAGCTGAACAAGGACGCCAGCTACGAGGACATCTGCAAGGCCATGAAGGCGGCGTCCGAAGGCGCGCTCAAGGGCGTGCTGGGCTACACCGAGGACAAGGTGGTCGCCACCGATTTCGTCGGCTGCAACCTGCCGTCCATCTTCGACGCCGATGCCGGCATCGCGCTCGACAGCACCTTCGTCAAGGTCGTCACCTGGTACGACAACGAGTACGGCTATACCTGCAACATGCTGCGCTTCCTGAGCCACATCGCCAAGTAAGCCGCTTGGTGCCGATCCGGGCGGAAGGGTCTCCCTTCCGCCCGAATTCCTTCCAGACATAAGGAGCTTCCATGTTCCGGACCATCGACAAGCTGGACGTCCAGGGCAAGCGGGTACTGGTGCGCGCCGACCTCAACGTCCCGGCCAAGGACGGCAAGGTCACCGACACCACCCGCATCGACCGCTCGGCCGCCACGCTGATCCAACTGGCCGCCAAGGGCGCCAGGGTCATCGTGCTGACCCATTTCGGCCGCCCCAAGGGGCGCGAGGACAAGTACTCGCAGAAGCTGTTGGTCGAGCCGCTGGCGCGTGCCGTGGGCAAGAAGGTGGCCTGGGCCGACGACTGCATTGGACCGGAAGCCGAGACGCTGATCGCCTCCATGAAGGACGGCGACATCGCGCTCCTTGAAAACGTCCGCTTCCATCCCGAGGAAGAGAAGAACGATCCCGCCTTCGCCAAGGCCCTGGCGGCCCTGGGCGACGCTTACGTCAACGACGCCTTCTCCACCGCGCATCGGGCGCACGCCTCCACCGAGGGGCTGGCGCACCTGCTGCCCGCCGCCGCCGGCCGCCTGATGCAGGCCGAGCTGGAAGCCCTGGGCAAGGCGCTGGAGGCGCCCGAGAAGCCGGTGGCCGCCATCGTCGGCGGCGCCAAGGTCTCCACCAAGCTGGACCTGCTGGGCAATCTGGTGGCCAAGGTGGACTACCTGATCATCGGCGGCGGCATGGCCAACACCTTCCTGTTCGCCATGGGCAAGCAAGTGGGCAAATCCTTGTGCGAGAAGGACCTGGCCGACACCGCCCGCGAGATCATCAAGAAGGCCGAAGCCGCCAAGTGCCGTATCGTGCTGCCCACCGACGCGGTGGTGGCCGGCGAGTTCGCCGAGAACGCCGCCAATGCCGTGGTGAGCGTGGATGCGGTTCCCGATGACAAGATGATCCTGGACGCCGGCCCGGCTTCGGCCGAGGCGGTGGTCAAGCTGCTGGAAGGCTGCAAGACCCTGGTGTGGAACGGCCCGCTGGGCGCCTTCGAGATCGCCCCCTTCGACAAGGCCACCAATACCGTGGCCCAGGCGGCGGCGGCTCTGACCGCCAAGGGCAAGCTGCTCACCGTGGGCGGCGGCGGTGATACCGTCTCGGCCCTGGCCAAGGCGGGGGTGGAGGACAAGTTCTCCTATATCTCCACGGCGGGCGGCGCCTTCCTGGAATGGCTGGAAGGCAAGGAACTGCCCGGCGTGGCCGCCCTGCATGTCCAGCCCGATCAGGTGCGCGGAACCGGCTGCGGCTGTGGTGCCGGCGGCGTCGGTGGCTGCGGCTGAGTTATTGGGGCGCTCTCCGAACCCTCTTTGGCTTTGAAAAACAAAGGGGGTTCGGGGCATCGCCCCGACTGGGATTGGGCGAGAGCCCAATCCATTCGAGGATACTGTTTCCATGACCGTCCATTTCATCGGCGCCGGACCGGGCGCCCCCGATCTCATCACCGTGCGGGGGCTGAACCTGATCCGCCGCTGTCCGGTGGTGCTGTACGCCGGGTCCCTGGTGCCGCCCGAGATCGTCGCCGAGGCCATGCCCTCGGCCCAGGTGGTCGACACCGCGCCGCTCAATCTGGACGAGATCATCGCCGAGATGGCCGAGGCCCATGCCAGGGGCCACGACGTGGCCCGCGTCCATTCCGGCGATCCCTCCATCTATGGCGCCATCGCCGAGCAGATGCGCCGCCTGGACGCCTTGGGCATTCCTTACGACGTGACGCCCGGCGTTCCCGCCTTCGCGGCCGCCGCGGCGGCGCTGTCCACCGAGCTGACCCTGCCCGACGTCAGCCAGACGGTGATCCTGACCCGCACCTCGGTGCGGTCGTCGGCCATGCCCAACAACGAGGACCTGGCGACGCTGGGTCGCAGCGGCGCCACCCTGGCCATCCATCTGTCGGTCAGCAACCTGGCCCATGTGGTCAAGGAGCTGTCGCCGCTTTATGGCGCCGATTGTCCGGTGGTGGTGGCCTTCCGGGTGGGCTGGCCGGACCAGAGCTTCATCCGGGGCCGGCTTTCCGACATCCGCGACAAGGTCAAGGCGGCGGGGCTGACCCGTACCGCCCTGATCCTGGTGGGCCGCGTGCTGGGGGGGGCGGAGTTCACCGATTCCCGCCTCTACGCCGAGGACCATACCCACGTCTTGCGGCCCGGCAAGGAGTGAGACTCCCGGGCCGCAAGCTCTTATAGTACGGGCCACCATGCTCGACCTGCCTTTCGATCTCCCCGATTTCGCCCCCGGTTCCGTCTGGCTGGCCGGTGCCGGCCCCGGCGATCCCGGCCTGCTGACCCTGCTGGCGCTGCATGCGCTGCGGAGCGCCGACGTCGTCGTTCACGACGCCCTGGTGGATGGACGCATCCTCGCGCTGATTCCCGCCGGTGCCGCAATCGAGTCCATGGGCAAGCGCGGCGGCGAGGCCTCGGCGCGGCAGGCCGACATCACCGCGCGGCTGATCGAGCTGGCCGGGGCGGGCAAGAAGGTGCTCCGCCTCAAGGGCGGCGATCCCTTCGTCTTCGGGCGCGGGCCGGAGGAGGCCTTGGCCCTGGTGGCGGCCGGCGTGCCGTTCCGCATCGTGCCCGGCATCACGGCCGGCATCGGCGGGCTGGCCTATGCCGGCATTCCGGTGACCGCCAAGGAAACCAATTCGGCGGTGGCTTTCGTCACCGGCCACGGTCCCGACGGCGACATTCCCGACGAATTCGACTGGGATGCCCTGGCGCGCGGCGCTCCGGTGCTGGTGTTCTACATGGGGCTGAAGCACCTGGACCGCCTGACGGCGCGCCTGATGGCGGCGGGCCGCAAGGCGGACGAGGCGGTGGCCGTGGTGTGCAACGCCGCCACGCCGCGCCAGACCGTGCTGGAGACCACCCTGGCCGAGGTGGCCGGAGCGGTGGAGCGGGCCGGGCTGAAGCCGCCGGCTCTGCTGGTGGCCGGTCCGGTGGTCGAATTGCGCCGCCGGTTGGACTGGTGGATTCGGTGATCGAGGCGCTGACCGATCTGGCCCATGCCGGCATCGGCATCTGCCGCGTCGGCATCGACGGGCGGGAAAATCTGATCCTCGGTCTGTTCGTCACCGGGCTGGTGGGCAGCCTGACCCATTGCGCCGGCATGTGCGGCCCTTTCGCCCTGTCCCAGGTGGCGGCGCGGCTGGAAGCCATACCGCTGGAGCGCATGACCGAGATGCGGCGGCTGGCGGGAGCGGCGCTGCTGCCCTATCATCTGGGCCGCGCCACCACCTACGGGGTGCTGGGCGCCGTGGCGGCGAGCTTCGGCGGCATCCTGGGCGGGGCGGGGTCGTTCCGCCTGCTGGCCGCCGTGCTGCTGGGCGTGGCGGCGGCGCTGCTGCTGGCCATGGCCTTGCCCGGGGTCAAGGCGCTGGGCGGCGGCGGCGGCGAAAGTCGCTGGTCGCGGGCGGTGGGGCGCATGGCCGGGCCGTTGTTCGCCCGCCCGTTCGGGCTGCGCGGCTGGATGCTGGGGGTGATGCTGGGCTTCATTCCCTGCGGCCTGCTCTACGCCGCCCTGGCGGCGGCGGCGGCGGGCGGCAACCCGGTGGCCGGCACGTTCGGCATGCTGGCCTTCTGGGCCGGCACGGTACCCATGCTGGTGCTGGTGGCGACGGTCGGCCAGGCGGCCTTATCCCATTGGCGGGCTCCGCTGTTGCGGGCGGCGCCGGCTTTGTTGGTTTTGAATGCGGGAATGCTGGGCTTCATGGCCTGGCAGCTTCTCGCCTCCTGAATACGGAGAGTGCGGTATGAAGTTTTCGCGCAGCCTGCTGGCCCTGATGGCGGTGATCGTCGTCGCCCTGGTGGTGATCGGCGTCCGCCTGGTGATCTGGAGCGGTCAGAATTCCGAGGGCGCCAAGGCGATTCCCGCCATCGGCGGACCTTTCCAGCTCACCGACCATAACGGCAAGTCGGTCAGCGATCGCGACTTCCGCAATCGCTACATGCTGGTCTTCTTCGGCTATACCTTCTGCCCCGACGTCTGCCCGACCACCCTGTCGACGGTGACCGCGACCCTGGAGAAGCTGGGGCCCAGCTACGCCAGGAAGGTGGTGCCCATCTTCATCACCATCGACCCCGAGCGCGACAACGTGGCGGTGATGAAGGAATATGTCAGCGCCTTCTCCCCCGACATCGTCGGCCTGACCGGCACGCCGGAAGAGGTCGCCAAGGTGGCCAAGGAGTTCAAGGTCTATGCCTCCAAGGTCAAGGGCGACCGGCCGGAACACTATACCGTGGACCACTCGGCCATCCTTTACCTGATGGGGCCCGACGGAAGGTTCGTCGCCCACTTCACCCACGGCATTTCCGCCGACGACCTGGCGGCGGGGCTGAAGAAGCACGTTGGGTGAGGGGGTGACGGGGGCTGAGCCCAAAGGCCTGATCATCGCCGCGCCCGCCTCGGGCAGCGGCAAGACCACCCTGACGCTGGGCCTGCTGCGATTGCTGGCCCGGCGCGGCATGGCGGTGGGCTCGGCCAAGGTGGGGCCGGACTACATCGACCCCGCCTTCCATGCGAGCGCCTCGGGGCGGCCCTGCTACAACCTGGATTCCTGGGCCATGCGCCCCGCCACCCTGGGCGCCCTGGCGGCCAAGGCGGCGGACGGGGCCGACCTGCTGGTCTGCGAAGGCGTGATGGGCCTGTTCGACGGCGCCTTCGTGCCGGCTGGGCAGGCGGACGGCAGCACCGCCGATCTGGCCGCCGCCACCGGCTGGCCGGTGGTGCTGGTCATCGACGGGCGCGGCATGACCGGCTCGGCGGCGGCGGTGCTGGCCGGCTTCGCCAATCTCAGGCCCCAGGTACGCATCCGGGGGGTGATCTTCAACCGGGTGGTGGGGGAAAAGCACAAGGTTGCCATCGCCGCCGCCTGTGCCTTGGCGTGTCCCGACATACGCCTGCTGGGTTTCCTGCCGCCATCGGCGGGGCTGGAGACGCCGTCCCGCCATCTGGGGCTGGTCCAGGCCGCCGAGCGCGCCGACCTGCAGGCCTTCCTCGACGGCGCCGCCGCCCTGGTGGCCGAGCATCTGGACGTGGACGGGCTGGTGGCCCTGGCCGGGCCCTCACGGCTTGCCGCCGGGGTCGCCGCCGCCATGATCCCGCCCCTGGGAGGCCGCATCGCCGTGGCCCGCGATACCGCCTTCGCCTTCGCCTATCCGGCCTTGCTGGAGGGCTGGCGCGCCGCCGGCGCCGAGCTTTCCACCTTCTCCCCCCTGGCCGGCCAGGGGCCGGACGAATCCGCCGATGCCGTCTACCTGCCGGGCGGCTATCCCGAGCTGCACGCCGGCCGGCTGGCCGGTACTGCCGGGTTCCTGGGCGGCCTGCGCCGTGCCGCCGCCCGCGGGGCGGTGCTGTACGGCGAGTGCGGCGGCTACATGGTGCTGGGCCGGGGCATGGAGGACGCCCAGGGTGTCCGCCACGAAATGGCCGGGCTGCTGGGGCTGGAAACCTCGTTCGCCAAACGCCGGCTGCACCTGGGCTACCGCCGCGCCGCCCTTTCCGCCGACGGGCCGCTGGGCAAGGCCGGTTCCGGCTTTCGCGGCCATGAATTCCACTACGCCTCCATCCTGGCCGAGGAGGGCGCGCCGCTTTTCAGGACGGCCGATGCGCCGGGGGCGCCACTGGGGAGCGCCGGGCTGGCGGCGGGCCGGGTGATCGGCTCGTTCGTTCATCTGATCGACGTCGACGGCCCTTGAACTTGCTGCGGCGCAGCATGAAATGAATCCTGGGTCAATGCGTATTCTGCATTGCGATGCTGAATAATTTTGTTGCGGGAATTGTCATCGACATGTAACAAAAATCCACGCCACCGTTCCAATCAGCCTGGGATCGACGGACATGCTCTATCACCTGCACGAAATGCAGCACCACGCTTTCGCCCCCATGCGCATGCTGGCCGAGGCCATGCAGACCATGTACAGCCACCCCTGGGTGCCCATGGCCTATACCAAGTTCGGCCGCACGGTGGCGGCGACGGCGGAGCTGGTGGAGCGCACCACCCGGCGTTACCCCAAGCCGCCCTTCAACCTGCCCACCACCACGGTGGACGGCGAGACGGTAGGCGTGGTCGAGCAGGTGGCCCACCAGACCCCGTTCTGCAACCTGTTGCATTTCAAGCGCAACGTCGAAGGGCGCAAGGACCCCAAGGTCCTGCTGCTGGCTCCCATGTCGGGACACTTCGCCACCCTGCTGCGCGGCACGGTCGAGACCATGCTGCACGAGCACGACGTCTATATCACCGACTGGACCGACGCCCGCAACGTGCCGCAGGCCCAGGGCGACTTCACCCTGGACGACTACATCGACCTGCTGGTGGAGTTCATGGAGTTCCTGGGCCCCGACACCCACATCATGGCGGTGTGTCAGCCGTCGGTGCCCATGCTGGCGGCCGTGTCGCTGATGGCCGCCGCCGGCAATCCCAGCCAGCCGCGCTCCATGCTGATGATGGGCGGGCCCATCGACACCCGCATCAATCCCACCAAGGTCAACGACGTCGCCACCCACAAGCCCCATTCGTGGTTCGAGCGCACGGTGATCCATTCGGTGCCCATGAACCATCCCGGCCACGGCCGCAAGGTCTATCCCGGCTTCCTGCAGCTGCACGGCTTCATGAGCATGAACCTGGAGCGCCACGTGGGCGAGCACGTCAAGCTGTTCCAGAACATGGTCAAGGGCGACGGCGATTCCGCCGCCCAGCACCGCGAGTTCTACGACGAGTACCTGTCGGTGATGGACCTGCCCGCCGATTACTACCTGGAGACCATCCGCAAGGTGTTCCAGGAACATCACCTGCCGCGCGGCATCATGGTGTCGAGGGGCCGCAAGGTCGATCCCGGCGCCATCCGCCACACCGCCCTGATGACCATCGAGGGCGAGAAGGACGACATCACCGGTGTCGGCCAGACCAAGGCGGCCCACGATCTGTGCGCCAACCTGGCGCCCGAGAAGCAGCGCTACCACCTGCAGCCCAAGGTGGGCCATTATGGCGTCTTCAACGGCCGCCGCTGGCGTGAAGAGGTCTACCCCAATGTCCGCGAGTTCATCCGCCAACACGACAAAGGCTGACAAGGACGCGGAGGGTCCGCCGTTCTGGCGGACCACGCCGCTGTCGGCCATGAGCCGCGAGCAGTGGGAATCGCTGTGCGACGGCTGCGGCCGCTGTTGCCTGCACAAGCTGGAAGACGCCGATACCGGCGAGATCCACTACACCAACGTGGCCTGCCGGCTGCTCAATCTGCATACCTGCGGCTGCAAGACCTATGCGAAGCGCTGGGAGCAGGTGCCCGATTGCGTCGAACTCAGCCCGGTGGTGCTGCCCACCCTCAAGTGGCTGCCGTCCACCTGCGCCTACCGCGTGCTGTCCGAGGGCAAGGTGCTGCAGTGGTGGCATCCGCTGGTGTCGGGCGACCCGGAGACGGTGCACCGGGCCGGCATCTCGGTGCGCGGCAAGGTCATCGCCGAATCCCGCGCCGACCTGCTGGACTACCACGTGGTGACCTGGCCGGAATAAGGACGGGATGCGGGCGGAGCGCCCGCGCCCCGTGACGCCTTGGAGCGCGGGCGCCCCGCCCGCATCTCAGTAGGCGTATTCCTTGAAGAGGGGATCGACCGAGCGCTGCCAGCGGGTGGCGTAGGCCTCCAGCATGTCCTCGGCGGCGGTCTTGCCGCTTCTCGCCACCGCCTCGATGGGATCGAGGTAGATGCTCTCGTCGCGGCCGGAATCGTTGAGCCGCGCCCGCGCCTTGAGACCGGCCGAGGCCAGGCCCAGCACGTCCAGCGCCACCTCGCGCAGGCCGCGCCCGCCGATGGCGGCGGCCAGCCCCTGGGCGGGGACGGCGGCGCGCAGGGCCTCCCGCTCCTCGGCGGTCCAATTCTTGACCAGCTCCCAGGCGCCGTCCAGGGCCGCATCGTCGTAGAGCAGGCCGGTCCACAGGGCGGGCAGGGCGCACAGCCGTCGCCACGGCCCGGCATCGGCGCCGCGCATCTCCAGGAACTTCTTCAGCCGCACGTCGGGGAAGGCGGTGGTCAGGTGGTCGGCCCAGTCGCCCATGGTGGGCAGCTCGCCGGGCAGGCCGGGCAGCTTGCCGGCCATGAAATCGCGGAAGCTCTGGCCCGCCACGTCGATGTACTTGCCGTCGCGGTAGACGAAGTACATGGGGACGTCCAGCATCCAGTCCACGTATTGTTCGAAGCCCATCCCCTCGTCGAAGGCGAAGGGCAGGCCGCCGGTACGGTAGCGGTCGGTATCGGTCCACACGTCGCCGCGCGCCGAGATGAAGCCCGACGGCTTGCCGTCCACGAAGGGCGAGGCGGCGAACAGGGCAGTGGCGAGGGGCTGCAGCGCCAGCGAGACGCGCAGCTTCTTCACCATGTCGGCTTCCGAGGCGAAATCCAGGTTCACCTGCACCGTACAGGTGCGCAGCATCATGTCCAGGCCCTTGGTTCCCACCTCGGGCATGTAGCGGCGCATGATGACGTAGCGGCCCTTGGGCATCCACGGCGTGTCGTCGCGGCCCCATTTGGGCTGGAAGCCCACGCCCAGGAACCCGATGCCCAGGTGCTGGGCCACGTGCTTGACCTGGGCCAGGTGGTGGGTGACCTCGGCGGCGGTCTGGTGGATGTTTTCCAGCAGGCCGCCGGACAGCTCCAACTGCCCGCCCGGCTCCAGGCTGATGGCGGCACCGCAGTAATCGTGCAGCGCGATGACGTTGCCGTCCTCGAACACCGGCTCCCAGCCCAGGCCGGCCAATCCGTCGAGCATGGCCTTGATGCCCCTGTCACCGCCATAGGGCAGCGGCCTCAGGTCGTCGAGGGAAAAGCCGAACTTCTCGTGCTCGGTGCCGATGCGCCAGGCGTCCCTCGGCTTGCAGCCCGATTCCAGGTATTCGACCAGCTGATGCTTGCCGGCGATGGGTTCGCCGCTGGGCTTGGCGGGTGCGGACATGGGGGGGATTATCCTAATGAGCGACGCGGAGCCCCAGCAAACGACAGGGCGCATGAGGGCGTCAAGCGCCGAATCCGTGCCCCTCACCGCAATAAGGTGTTGCGGAAGGGGGCCCGGTACGTTTACGTCACTGCACTATGCTGCAAGTTTGTTCCGGTGCCCCATGATGAAGATCATTCGCGCGAAGCTGCACGGCATTCGCGTTACCAATGCCGACCTCAATTACCACGGCTCGATCACCCTTGATCCCGAGCAGTGCGAGATGGCCGGCATCTATCCCATGGAATTCGTCGATATCTGGAACAAGAATTCGGCGGCCCGCATCTCCACCTACGTCATCTTCGGCGAGCCGGGCTCGCGCTGCTGCGTGCTGAACGGCGCCGCCGCGCGGACCTGCCAGAAGGGCGACGAGCTGATCATCGCCGCTTCCGCCGACATTTCCGGTCCCGAGAAGCTGTACGAGATCAAGCCGCGCATCCTGACCTTCCTGCCCGACAACCACGTGGACCAGGTGCTGTACTACGACGTGTTCCAGAGCGAGAAGCGTCCCTACGACTTCCGCATCGTCGACGCCGACAAGCACACCATCGAGAGCTGCCACACCTGGCCCAACGTGGACATCACCAAGGTGCGCTCCGAGTTGCAGGCCAAGGGCTGGAACGAGGCCGAGATCGACGCCTTCATCGCGTCGCACTTCTCGCTGTAGTACCGGCGGGTCGTCTTGACGACCCGCCTGAGTGTCCCTCGCCGGACGGGCGCCTCCGCGCCCTTGGCCGCCGCCTCGATGGCGGCCGCATTCCGGCGGAACGGAGGTTCGCCGGAATGACCGCCAAGCCCGCAATCGTCCTGCTGTCCGGCGGATTGGATTCCGCCACGGTGCTGGCCATCGCCAAGGCCGAGGGCTTCGCGCCGTCGGCGCTGACCTTCCGCTACGGCCAGCGCCACGCGGTGGAAATCCGGGCGGCGCAGCGCGTGGCCGGAGCCATGGGCATCGGCGACCATCGCATCGCCGATATCGATCTGCGGGTGTTCGGCGGCTCGGCGCTGACCTCGGACATCGCGGTGCCCAAGGGCGGGCTGGACGACGCCATTCCCGAGGGCATTCCGGTCACCTACGTGCCGGCCCGCAACACCATCATGCTGTCCTTCGCCCTGGCCTTCGCCGAGGTGCTGGGCGCCGCCGACATCTTCGTCGGCGTCAACGCCGTGGACTATTCCGGCTATCCCGATTGCCGCCCCGACTACATCAAGGCGTTCGAGGTCATGGCCAACCTGGCCACCAAGGCGGCGGTCGAGGGCACGAGACTGCGGCTGCATACCCCGCTGATCGACCTCACCAAGGGGCAGATCATCCGGCGCGGCCTGGACCTGGGCGTCGATTATTCCATCACCTCGACCTGCTACGATCCCGACGAACTGGGACGGGCCTGCGGCCATTGCGATTCCTGCCGCCTGCGCCTCAAGGGCTTCGCCGAGGCAGGACTGGCCGACCCGGCGGAGTACGCTCCGTGATCCGGGCGGCTCTTTGCCTCCCCGTCGTGCTGGCATGGCTGGCGGCGGGGCGGGCCGGGGCCGCCGAGCTTCACATGATCTCGCAGATCCAGGGCGACCACCTCAGCGTGCGGGGCTTCGAGGTGGTGCGCGAGGCCTATCGCCGCGTCGGATTGCAGGCGGCGGCCGATATCCGTCCCAACGAGCGGGCCATCGTTTCGGCCGACAGCGGCGACACCGACGGCGACACCATGCGCATGGCCGGGCTGGAGGTTCGCTATCCCAATCTGGTGCGGGTGCCCGAACCGGTCCTGGCCTTCGACACCGTCGCCTTCACCGGCGGCATGGCGTTCAGGGTGGACGGCTGGGAAAGCCTGCGTCCCTACAGCATCTGCGTGGTGCGCGGCTTCAAGGTGGGCGAGCGGGGAACCGAGGGCATGAGCCGCGAGGTGGTCTCCACCAACGAGGCCTCCCTGCGCATGGTCAAGGCCGGGCATTGCCAGGTGGCGGTGCTGGGCGAGGCGCTGTGGCTGCTGATCGACGAGCTGAAGCTGGGGCCGCTTCGGGCGCTGGACCCGCCGGTGGAGGTCACCCCCCTCTACCACTACGTCAACGTCCGCCACGCCCATCTGGCGCCCCGGCTGGCCGAAGCCCTGCGGACCATGCGCCGGGAAGGCGTGATCGATTCCATCCTGGCCGTCGACCGTGGAGTGATCCAGGCCGCCCGGGAGCGGAACTCGATCAGGGACTGACGCTTTCCAGCCATGCCTGGAACATCAGGGCGTGCCATATCTCGTTCTGCCAGTTCTTGGCGCCCGAGCGGTGCTCGCGCCAGCATTGCGCCACCAGGGCGGCGTCCAGGTGGCCCTGGCGGCGCAGCCGGTCCTCGGACAGCAGGTCGTCGGCCCAATCCCTCAACTGGCCGTTCAGCCAGCGGCGCAGCGGCACCTCGAAGCCCATCTTGGGGCGGTCGACCAGGGCGCGGGGCACATGGCGGTACAGGACGCGGCGCAGCACCGCCTTGCCGGTCTCGCCCTCGATCTTCAAGCCCGTGGGCAGGCTCCAGGCGAATTCGGCGAGGCCGAGCGCCAGGAAGGGCAGCCGGGCTTCCAGCGAGGCGCCCATGGTGGCGCGGTCGGTCTTGACGCACAGGTCGTCGGGCAGATAGCCGCAGGCGTCCAGCACCATGGTGGCCAGGGCATGGTCTTGCAGTCCCGGGGTGGGAGCGGTGAACAGGCTATGGGCGCGCCCGGCCCCCGGCACCAGGGCGGGCATGCCGCGCCAGCGGGAGTAATGCAGGCCCAGCAATTGGGCCAGGGAGCGGGCCTCCAGCCATTCGGCCTCGCGTCCCAGGCGGAAGCCGGGATGGCTGCGGCGCTTGCGCAATATTCCGGCCAGTGCCGCCAGCCCCTCGGCCGGTCCGGCCAGCAGGCGGGCGCCCGCCGCTCCGGCCCGCCTCAGGCCGCCGGGCAGGCCCCGCAGCCGCCGCCAATCCTTCGGGATGGAGCGATAGATGCCGTAGCCGCCGAACAACTCGTCGGCGCCGTCGCCCGACAGGGCCACCGTGACGCTCCTGCGCGTCACCTGGGCCAGCAGGGCGGTGGGCAGGGCGGCGGCGTCGGCGAAGGGCTCGTCATAGAGGGCGGGCAGGCGCGGCACCACCGCCAGCGCCTCGGCATCGCCGATCCGCACCTCGGTGTGGATGGTGCCCAGATGGCCGGCGACGGCGCGGGCGTGGGGGCTCTCGTCCAGGCCCGACTGGTCGAAGCCGATGGTGAAGGAATGGACCGGCTCGGCCGACAATTGCTTCATCAGGGCGGCGGTGATGGATGAATCGATGCCGCCCGACAGGAAGACGCCCACCGGGACATCCGCTTGCATGCGCAGGGAAACCGAGGCGCGCAGCAGATCCTCCAGCCGGTCGGCGGCCTGCTCGGCGGTGCCGGTGAAGCTGTTTTCCAGGCGGGCGGCGCTGTCCGCCGCCGACCAGTAGGCCTGGGTGGATATCCGCCCGCCGCCGACCCGCATCAGGTGGCCGGGCTCCAGCTTGAAGACGTCGGGGTGAATGGTGTGGGGCGCCGGAATCCAGCCCAGCCGCATGTAAAGGGCCAGGACGTCGCGGTCGATGCCGCCCCGCCAGGCGGGATGGGCGGCCAGGGCCTTGAGCTCCGAGCCGAACAGCAGGCTGCCGCCCACCTTGGCCCAATAAAGCGGCTTCTCGCCGAACCGGTCGCGGGCCAGGGTGAGGGTGCGCTCCCGGCGGTCCCACAGGGCGAAGGCGAACATGCCGTCGAAGGCGGCCAGCGCCGCCTCGATGCCCCAGGCGGACACCGCCTGCAGCAGCACCTCGGTATCGGAATGGCCGCGCCAGGCAAGGCCGTCGCCCAGCCGCGCCCGCAATTCCGCGTGGTTGTAGATCTCGCCGTTGAAGCTGATCACCCAGCGCCCGTCATGCGATTCCATGGGCTGATGCCCCTGGGGCGTAAGGTCGATGATGGCCAGGCGGCGAAAGCCCAGCGCCACGCCCGCCTCATCGTCCACCCAGGCGCCATCGTCGTCGGGGCCGCGATGGAGAAGGGTGGCGGCCATGGCGCGCACCACCTGTTCCCGGTCGGGGGTGGCCTGGGTCAGGTCGAGAAAACCGGCGAAGCCGCACATGGAGGGGCAAAAATCCCTATGAGAATTGGCCAGAGCTTATACCAAATCCCCTTGAGGGAAACTCATGGAGAATTCGGCTCATGTCATCCTGAGTGGAGCGAAGGATCTCCGTCTGGGCCATTGGCGCCGGTTTCTGAAAAGCCGCGCCAGGACGAGATCCCTCCGCCCAGGGGCGTCGGGATGACAGGCCGGACCCGATTGAGGGATGTTTCAAATCTTCCGCAAGACCACCACGAGGCCGGGCACGTCGTCGCCGGCTTCCTGGCGGGTGGAGGCCCGTTCCGTGGCGGCGACGGCGAAGCCGTGGCTGGCCGCGACCGCTTCCACGTAATCGGGGGCGTGGGCATAGCGGTTCTTGGCGCCCAGGAGATAGGAGGCGCAATCCTCGGCCCGCTCCACCGTGAAGGCGAACAGCCCGCCGGGCTTCAGCGTCAGGGCGGCGGCGGCCATGATCTCGTTCAGGTCGCCGAAATAGACCAGCACGTCGGCGGCCACCACCAGATCATAGGCCTGGGGCCGGTCCTTCAGGCTGGCGACCAGTTCGCCCACCTCCAGCCGGTCATAGAGGCGGCGGCTGCGGGCTTTCTCCACCATGGCGCCCGACAGGTCGATGCCGTCCAGGCGGGCGGCCAGGGGGCGCAGCACCGGCGCGGCCAGTCCGGTGCCGCAGCCGGCGTCCAGCACGTCCAGACCCTGCTTGCGCTCCAAGACCGTGTCCAGCGCCTGGGCCAGCAGGGCCGGGGCGCGATAGGCCAGCTTGTCCACCAGGGCGCTGTCGAACTTGTCGGCGTAGTCGTCGAACAGTTGGCGCACATAGGCGTCGGGGGCGCGGCTCGGCGCGTCGCCGGCTCCGGCCTGGGCCAGCCCGAGGGCGGCGCCGTGGCGGTCGTCGGGGTCCAGTTCGAGGCAGCGGCGGAAATGCTTGGCGGCCCGCTCCTTCTGTCCCAGGGCCAGGCGGGTCTCGGCGAGGCAATACTGGGCATGCACCGAATCGGGGGCGGCGGTCACCGCCCGTTCGAAGGCGGCGGCGGCGGCCTCCGGCATGTCCAGGCCCCGGCGGATCAGCCCCAGTTCCAGCCAGGCGGCGGAATCGCGGGAATTGAGCTTGGTGGCGCGCTCGGCATGGACCCGCGCGTCGTCCAGGCGGCCCATGCCGCGCAGGGCGGCCGCCAGGTTGGCCCTGGTGCCGGCATGGTCGCGGCGCAGGTCCACCGCTCCCGACAGCACGGCCACCGCCCGCTCGTTCTGGCCCAGGGCGCGCAGCACCAGCCCGTAATTGTTCAGCGCCACCGCCCAGTCGGGGCGAAGCTCCAGGGCGCGCTCCAGCATGCCGGCGGCCTCGGCATTGTCGCCCTCCTGATGCAGCAGGGTGCCGAGCGTGCACAGGGCCTCGGCGTGGCGGGAATCGGCGGCCACCGCCCGGCGGGCGTGCTCCAGCGCCTCGGCCTTGTTGCGCCCCAGCCGCCCCAGAAGGTCGGCCAGCCGGGCGTTGGCCTCGGCGTGGTTGGGCTCACGCCCCAGGATGGCGCGGTAATGCAGGATGGCGCTGTTGAAATTGTCCTGGGCCTCCAGGGCGCGGCCCAGCGCCAGACGCGGCACCGGCTGGTTGGGGTCGGCGGCCACCGCCTGGGTCAGGTGGTCCACCGCCCGCCTGGCCTGGCCCTGGCCCAGGGCGATCAGGCCCAGTAGGTAATGGGCGCCGCCGAAATCGGGCCGCACCTCGATGATGGCACGCGCCAGCCGGCGGGCCTCGGCGACGTTGCCGTCCTCCCAGGCCCGCATGGCGCGGCCGAACGTCTCGCCGATGTTAAGCGATTTGCCGGTGTTCATGACTCTCTCCCTGGTCCCAGAATAGGCCCCCCGGGCCGAGGCGAGCAACGCGGGAAACCGGGGGCGGCTTTTCGGCTTGCGAATGGGAACGGTGTCTGTTACATATCTCCCATGGCCAGAAACTGTCGCTTCGCCGTCGCCGTCCACATCGCCTCGCTGCTCGCCACCATGGAGGGGCAGCCATGCACGTCGGAATGGATCGCCGGTTCGGTCAACACCAACCCGGTGGTGGTGCGCCGCCTGCTGTCCGCCCTGGCCAAGGCCGGGCTGGTCCATTCGACGCGGGGCAGCACGGGCGGATCGTCGCTGGCCCGGCCGGCCGACCGCATCTCGCTGCTCGACATCCACCGGGCGGTGGACGAGGAGGAGGAGCCGGCGCTGCACAACCAGCCGCCCAATCCGGCTTGTCCGGTGGGGCGCAACATCCAGTCGGTGCTGCTCCGGGTGATCGAGCGGGCCGATGCCGCCCGCGACGCGGTTCTGTCCACCACCAAGCTGTCCGAGGTGGTGGGAGCCCTGAAGGTCGAGGGTTAGGCGCTATTTTTTTGGGTTAAAACGTAACGGTAACAGATACCATTACAGCAAGGAGAGCAATATGACTTCCATCGCCATCGTCTTTCATTCCGGCTACGGCCATACCCAGGCGGTCGCCGAGGCCGTCGCCGCCGGGGCGGCCCAGGTGGCCGGCGCCCAGGTGCACCTGGTCCCGGCCGATCAGGCGGAAGCCAAGGCCGACCTGCTGAACGGCGCCGACGCCATCGTGTTCGGCTCGCCCACCTACATGGGCTCGGTCTCGGCCAAGTTCAAAGAGTTCATGGAGTGGAGTTCCAAGACCTGGTACGGCCGGGGCTGGCAGGACAAGGTGGCGGCGGGCTTCACCGTCTCGGCCAGCCAGAGCGGCGACAAGCTGAACACGCTGATCCAACTATCCATCTTCGCCGCCCAGCACGGCATGGTGTGGGTCGGCCTGGACCTGCTGCCCGGCAACAACAGTTCCAAGGGCAGCGTCGAGGACCTCAACCGGCTGGGCAGCTTCCTGGGCGTCATGGCCCAGGCCAATTCCGACCAGGGACCGGAAGGCGTGACCGAAGCCGACAGGAAGACCGCCACCCACCTGGGCAAGCGGGTCGCCGAGGCGGCGGCGCGGTGGAAGGCCTCGTAAGTCGGTTTCCCATCTCCAACGAAGCGAGGGATCTCCGCCCGGAGCACCGGTGCCGAGCCGGAAATACCGCTCCAGGCGGAGATCCCCCGGATGACGTGAAGGGCGGTTTCGGCCGCCCCCACCCGGGGACCTAGGGCATTCAGTGTATTGACTGGAGTCCTATCCGCTTCTTACCCTGCGCCCCATGGGGATCAGGGACGCCGCCATCAACTGGTGCGGCGAGTTCCGTTCGCGTGAACTCGAGGACACCTTCGTCGAAGCGTCACGGCAACGCCTGCTGGACGCGGCCTATCTCTGCGTGCTGGCCACCAGCCTGACCTGCCTGTCCTTCGTTCCCCTCGATCTGATGACGCTTTCGGGCGACCGGCTGGTGTTCTTCCTGACCGTGCGCCTGGCCGTCGCCACCCTGATGGCCATCGGGCTGACCACCCTGGCCCAGGCCGCCACCGCCCCCATGATCATCGCGGTCACCCATCTGTACCTCTACGCCTTCTTCTGCCTCAACGCCCTGGTTTTCGCCCATCCCCTGCTGGACCGCCATGGCGGCACGTTCTTTCCGCTGATCGCCATGTCGCTGTTCATGTTCATGCCGGGGCCGTTCCGGCGGGTGGCGCTGCTCTGCGCCGTGGCGCCCCTGCTCAGTCTGGTGTTCTGGGCGGAATGGCGCGAGGTGCCGGAAAGCCCGGCCGACATGACCATCATCGCCCTGGTCACCGTGGTGGCCTATCTGGTCGGCGCCATGGCCCGCACCCAGATCGAGCGCATGGGGCGGCGCCAGTTCCTGCTGGTCGAGGGCGAGCGCCGGGCGCGCGTCACCTTGCTGGAGGCCAAGGAGGCGGCCGAGGCCGGGACACGGGCCAAGAGCGAATTCCTGGCGGTGATGAGCCACGAAATCCGCACCCCCATGAACGGCATCCTCGGCATGGTGCGCCTGCTGCTCGACCGGCCGCTGGAGGCCGAGGACCGCGAGCGCCTGGAGATGGTCCACCAGTCCGCCGAGGTGCTGCTGGGCATCCTGGACAACATCTTGGACCTCTCCAAGGTGGAGGCCGGGCGGATGGAGTTCGAGCGGGCGCCCTTCAGCCCCGTCCGGGTCATCGCCGGCATCCAGACCCTGTTGTCGGCCCGCGCCGGCGAAAAGGGGCTCAAGCTGTCCCACGCCATCGCCCCGGGGGTTCCCGAATGGGTCGAGGGCGACGGCGGACGCCTGCGCCAGATCCTGCTCAATCTGGTGGGCAATGCCGTCAAGTTCACCGATGCCGGCCATGTGCTGGTCCGGGTCGGGCCGGCCGCCGACGGGTCGGACCGGCTGGAATTCTCGGTGACCGATACCGGCATCGGCCTGGAGGAGGCCGAGATCCGGCGGCTGTTCCATGCCTTCGCCCAGGCCGATTCCTCCATCACCCGGCGCTTCGGCGGTAGCGGGCTGGGGCTGGCCATCTGCCGCCGGCTGGTGGAGGCCCAGGGCGGCGAAATCGGGGTGGAAAGCCGCCCGGGCGTGGGCAGCCGCTTCTGGCTGCGCCTGGATTTGCCGGCCACCGCCGCGCCCGCCCCCGGCGCGGTGGACGCGCGCGGCGACGCGGTGCTGCCGCCGTTGTCGGTGCTGCTGGCCGAGGACAACGCCATCAACCAGAAGGTGGCCCTGGGCTTCCTGACCAAGGCCTCCCATCGGGTCGTCGTCGCCGCCAACGGTGCCGAGGCGCTGGAGATGGCGCGGGGCGGCGGCTTCGACGTGGTGCTGATGGACATGCAGATGCCGGTGATGGACGGGCTCGAGGCGGCGAAGCGCATCCGGGCGCTGCCCGCTCCGGCCGGTTCGGTGCCGATCATCGCGCTTACCGCCAACGCCATGCGCGGCGATGCCGAGCGCTGCCGCGACGCCGGCATGAACGCCCACGTGGCCAAGCCGGTGGACCCGGCGATTCTGTTCCAGGTCATCGCCGACGTGCTGGCCGGCCGGCCGGTGGCGGAGGGGACGCCGTCGTTGGCCGCCGCGACGTCGCCCTTCGCCGAACTGACCGCCCATCTGGGGCCCGAGGGCATGGTGGGGCTGATCTCCACCTTCCTGACCCAGGCCGAGGCGGCCTGCCGCATCCTGGCGGAAGAGACCGGGGACATGCTGCGCCTGCATATGGCGGCCCATGATCTCAAGAGCATGGCCGGGGCGGCCGGCTGCACTCCTCTGGCCGATCTGGCCGCCGCCATCGAGGCCGCCGCCCGCGCCGGCCACGCCGAGGAGGTGCGCCGCCACCTCCAGCCCCTGGATCAGGTCTGGTCGGCGACCCGCGAGACGCTGGAACAGCGCTTCGGGCTGTCCGACGCGGCGCTGGTTCAGGAATTGCCGGACAGCACCGTTCCGGCCAGATAGAGGCTGCCGCAGATCAGGATGCGGGCCGGACCGGTGCCGGCCGCGATCAGCTCGGCCATGGCCGCCTCCACCGAGGGCGAAGGCTTGGCGTCCAGGCAGAAATGCCGGATGGCGGCCGCCGCGCCGTCCTCGGCCGGCAGCGTCGCCGCCTCACCGGGAATGGCGACGGTGCGCAAGGTGTGGAAGCGCGCCGCCAGCGGCTCCAGATAGCCGTCCACGTCCTTGGTGGAAAGAATGCCGAATACCCCCATCAGCGGCTTGTCGCGCCAGGTGCGGGCGTGCTGGGCGACGGCCTCTGCGGCATGGGGATTGTGCCCGCCGTCCAGCCACAGCTCCCACCCCTCGGGCAGCAAATCCACCAGGGGCCCCTTGGTCAGGCGCTGCAGCCGGGCCGGCCATTCCACCGAGCGGATGCCGGGGCCCAGCGCGCCTTGCGGAAAATCGGGGAAGGCGGGGACCGGCGCGGTGCGGGACAGGCGCTCGATGGAAGCCAGGGCCAGGGCGGTATTGCGGTACTGGAAGGCGCCGGCCAGGGCGGGGGCGGGCAGGTTCCACTCCACCGACGGACCGCGATAGACCAGCCCGCCGTCGGCATTGGTGCGGGCGAAGAAATCCTCGCCCTCCTTGATCAGCGGAACGCCCAGCTCGGTGGAGCGCGCCTCCAGCACCTTGGCGGCCTTGCGTCCCTGCCTGGCGACCACGCAGGCGATGCCGCGCTTCATGATGCCGGCCTTCTCGGCGGCGATGGCCTCGATGCGTCCCCCCAGGAAGCTCTCGTGGTCCATGGCGATGGGGGTGATGACGGTCAGCGCCGGGCGTTCCACCACGTTGGTGGCGTCCAGCCGCCCGCCCAACCCGGTCTCCAGGATGCAGACCTCGGCGGGATGCCTGGCGAAGGCCAGGAAGGCGGCGGCGGTGGTGATCTCGAAGAAGGTGACGGGATGGCCGGCGTTGGCCGCCTCCACCTCCTCCAGCAGGGCCAGCAGCTCCGGGTCGGAGGGCAGGGCGCCGCCGATGCGGATGCGCTCGGCGAAGCGCACCAGATGGGGCGAGGTATAGACGTGGGCGCGCATGCCCGCCGCCTCGAACAGGGCGCGCAGCGTGGCCACCGTCGAGCCCTTGCCGTTGGTTCCCGCCACGTGGATCACCGGCGGCAGTTTTTCCTGGGGATTGCCCAGCGCGTCCAGCAGCCGCAGGACGCGGTCCAGGGACAGGTCGATGACCTTGGGGTGCAGCCGGGTCAGGCGGTCGAGAATGCTGTCGATCATGATTGGAAAGGCCGCGCGTCGTCAGGCGATGGGATCAGGCGCGATCCGGAAGGGTGAAGCTGAAGGTGCTGCCCTGGTCGGGGACGGACACCACCCGGATGCGGCCGCCGTGACGTTCCACGATCTTGCGGCAGATGGCAAGGCCAATCCCGGTGCCTTCATAGTGGTTCAGGGTATGCAGCCGCTGGAACACCACGAAGATCTTGTCCCAGTAGGCCTCCTCGATGCCGATGCCGTTGTCGGCGAAGGCGAATTCCCAGCAATCGCCCCGGCGGGTCGCCGTCACCCGGATTTCCGGGTTGCGGTCGGCATGGCGGAACTTGATGGCGTTGCCGATCAGGTGCTGGAACAAAAGCCGCAACTGCCCGGGATCGGCGTTGACCACCGGCAGGCCGTCGTGGATGACCGTGGCTTTCGTCTCGTCCATGCGGAGCTTCAGGGCGTCCAGCACCTCCGCCAGGACGGCCCCGGCGTCGACCGGCGGAAAGAGCGGATCGCCCCGGTCGATCAGGGTGTATTCCAGCAATCCGCTCAACTGGGCGCGCATGCGGTGGGCGCCCTCGACGGCGTAGGTGATGTACTGGTCGGCATCCTCGCCCAACTGGCCGCCATAGCGCATTTGCAGCAGTTGCAGGAAGCTGGCGATGGTCCGTGCCGGCTCCTGCAGGTCGTGGGCGGCCACGGCGGTCACCATCTCCAGGTCGTAATGGGCGCGGCGCAGCTTTTCCTCGGCGGATTTGCGGCCGGTGATGTCGCGGCTGATGCCGACCATGCCCAGCAGGGTGCCGCGATCGTCGTGGATCGGCGCCTTGACGGTTTCCAGCAGCACCCGGCGCCCGTCGGGGTAGTCGATCCATTCCTCGTTGGTGCTGGGATGCCCGGCGGCCATGGCTTCGCGATCCTTGGCCCGGTAGAAGGCGGCGATATCGGGAGGAGCGAACTGGTCGTCGGTCTTGCCGGCCATGTCGTTCTCGGAGCGGCCGCAATAGGCGGCGAAGGCCTTGTTGTAGCCCAGGTAGCGCGATTGCGGGTCCTTGAAGAAGATCAGGTCCGGCACCGAATCCATCAAGGTGCGCAGCAGGGCCTGCTCCTTGGCCAGGGCGGCGTAGGGCGCCTGGACCCCCGAGACGAACAGCGCGTTGTAGATCAGCAGGTAGGCCAGGGCCTTGCCCACATGGCCGGTCAGGTTGAACAGGTCGCCCACGTCGCCGTAAAGGGTGAGCAGCACGCCGGTCAGGCCCAGGACCCAGGCCGCGGCGGCCACCTTCAGGTCGTTGCGGTCCCCGTCGCGGCGAAACCGCAGATACAGGAGGCTGGAGGCCGCCACATAGGCGGCGGACAGGACGTATTCGGCGGTGATCTTGAAGGTGGTCAGGCCGCTGCCGGGGATGAAGGTCCGGGGAAACCACTCGGGGTGGGCCAGTCCGGCGGCGATCAGTGCCGCGGTGAGCAGCCCGACGGCGCCAAGGCACAGCCGCCGCTCCCGGTTGCTCCATTGGCGTTCGGCGGTGGTCACCGCCAGGATCAGGCCGATCGCCATGGCCAGGCGCCCCAAAAGCCAAAGGTTGATGGCCTTTTCCGGGCTGCTGGGGGTGATCAGGTCCGGCATGCCGGCATAGGACAGCGTGTGGAAGATGTCGATGGCCGCCGCCGCCATGGCGGCCAGTCCGACGATCAGGCTCCGGTGGTTCCGGTCGGCGCGGCGCACGGCCCAGCCGAGCGAGAACACCATCAGCGAGACCGAGATGCTTACCAGTTCCAAGATGGAGTGGACCGGCAGGTAGTCGTCGGGATTGCCGAACACCCGCCCCGGTGGGACGATGTGCACCGCCACGCCGCACAGCACCGCAGCCGCCGCCATCAGCAGGGGCGGCACCGCCAGTGGCAGAACTCCCTTTCCAACCCGGGTCAAGACGGGAACCTCGTACCCCAACTCTGAAAAGACAATACCGAAGCCATGGGCCTCGGTATTACCATAGAGCTAGTGTAATGCCCCGCTCGGAGAATTTCCAGCCCTGCGAGAGGCCGGGTCAGTCCTGGTCGACGGTATCGGGAGTATCGATGGGCAGCGACACCAGATCGCCGGCCGCACCGCGATTCTTCAGCAGCGACAGGATGCGGATCATGGTGGCGCGCAGGTCGCGGCGCGGTACCACCATGTCCACCATGCCGTGCTCCAGCAGGTATTCCGCCTTTTGGAAGCCTTCGGGCAGCTTTTCGCGGATGGTGCTTTCGATGACGCGGGCGCCGGCAAAGCCGATCACCGCGCCGGGCTCGGCGATGGCGATGTCGCCCAGCATGGCGAAGCTGGCCGAGACGCCGCCGGTGGTGGGGTCGGTCAGCAGCACGATATAGGGCAGCCGCTTCTCCTTGACCTTGTCCACCGCCACGGTGGTCCGGGCCATCTGCATCAGCGACAGGATGCCTTCCTGCATGCGGGCGCCGCCCGAGGCGGGAATGACGATCAGCGGCGCGTCCTGCAGCACCGCCAGCTCGGCCGCCGCCACGATGCCCTCGCCCACGGCGATGCCCATGGAGCCGCCCTGGAAGTCGAAGTTGAAGCAGGCGGCCACCACGTTCATGCCGCCCATGCGGCCGTGGGCGACCACGATGGCGTCCACCTCGCCGGTCTTGGAGCGGGTATCCTTGAGGCGGTCGGAGTAGCGCTTCTGGTCCTTGAACTTCAGCGGGTCGTCGGCGACCTTGGGCAGCTCGATGCGCTGGAACTGGCCGTCATCGAACAGCATGCCCAGGCGCTTCTTGGCCGACAGGCGCATGTGATGGCCGCAATGCTGGCAGACGTTCAACGCCTTTTCCAGGTCGCGGTGGAAGATCATGTGGCCGCAGCCCGGGCATTTGAGCCACAGGTTGTCGGGCACCTCCTTGGGCGCCACCAGTCCGATGAGGCGCTCCTTCAGCGAGCGCCGGGTATTGTCGAGATTGGTCAGCCAATTCATGGTCAATCGTCCTTTCGAGCTTTTCCGGCCCGGGCATCCGTTTGATAGGACACAGATGAACACAGATGAACACAGATCAGAATCACAGACGTATCCTCTTGAACTCCAGCTTCGGCTTGCCGAAGTTCAACAGCAATGCTGTCTGCAATCCGCTGGCTCGCAGGTAATTGAGGCATTGTCCAACATGGTTTGACGCCAGTGCCTCGATAGCTTTCAGTTCGACGACGACGCTCCGTTCCACCACAAGGTCGGCGATATAGGTACCGACAGGATCGCCCTTGTAATCGATACGGTACGAGACTTCTCGTTCGACGAAAAGTCCCGCGAGGCTCAGTTCCTTCAAGAGAGCCTTTTGGTACACCGCTTCGAGAAAGCCGTTTCCAAGGATATTTGAAACCTCGAATGCGGCGGCCAAGATGCGCCCCGTCAGGGGGTCTCGGTCGGCGCCGTCTTTCCGGGCGTCATCTGTGTTCATCTGTGTTCATCTGTGTCTGAAAACACCTACTTCCGGGCGCCGCGCACCCCGGCCGCCAGGTCCTTGACCAGGGCCAGCGGGGCGGAAACGGCGCCGGACTTGCCGATATTGTCGGCCAGAACCGAAACGATGGCCGAACCCACCACCGCGCCGTCGGCGACGCGGGCGATTTCGGCCGCCTGGGCGGGGGCCTTGATGCCGAAGCCGACGCAGACCGGAAGGCCGGTGTGGCGACGGATGCGGGCTACCGCCTCGTCGATGGCCGCCTGGGCCGCCGACGCGGTGCCGGTGATGCCGGCGATGGACACGTAGTAGACGAAGCCCGACGCGTTGGCCAGGACCACCGGCAGGCGGGCGTCGTCGCTGGTCGGCGTGGTCAGCACGATGAAGTCGATGCCGGCGGCGCGCAGGAAGGGCACCAGTTCGTCGGCCTCCTCGGGGGGCAGGTCGACGATGATCAGCCCGTCGACGCCGGCCTGGGCGGCGTCCTTGGCAAATTTTTCCGGACCCCAGGCGTAGACGGGATTGTAGTAGCCCATCAGGATGACCGGCGTCTCGGCGTCGGTCTTGCGGAAGGCCGTCACCATCTCCAGGGTCTGCCTCAGTGAGCCGCCCGCTTTGAGCGCCCGGCCCGCCGCCAGTTCGATCACCGGGCCGTCGGCCATGGGGTCGGTGAAGGGCATGCCCAGCTCGATGATGTCGGCGCCGGCCGCCGGCATGCCGTCGAGCAGGGCCTGGCTGGTGGCGCGGTCGGGATCGCCGGCGGTGATGAAGGTCACCAGGGCGGCGCGGTTCTCGGCCTTGAGCTTGGCGAAACGCTTGGCGATGCGGCTCATCTTATTTGTCCCTCAAGCGCCGGGCGGGTGCTCGCGCACCCTTGGCTCCTCCGCTGCGCTCCGGGACGCTCAGTGCGCCCGCGCTCGGCTATGGCCTCGCTCATACCAGCCCCCCCAGATGTTCGTCGCCCAGCGCCTTGGCGATGGTGCTGACGTCCTTGTCGCCGCGTCCCGACAGGTTGACCACCATCAGGTGGTCCTTGGGCAGGCCGGGGGTGAGCTTGGCGGCATGGGCGATGGCGTGGCTGGATTCCAGGGCCGGGATGATGCCTTCCAGGCGGGTGCATTGCTGGAAGGCGACCACCGCCTCGTCGTCGGTCACCGAGACGTATTCGACGCGGCCGGTCTCGTGCAGCCAGGAATGCTCCGGCCCGATGCCGGGATAGTCCAGGCCGGCCGAGATGGAATGGGCCTCGGCGATCTGGCCGTCGGCGTCCTGCAGCAGGTAGGTGCGGTTGCCGTGCAGCACGCCGGGCTTGCCGCCGGTGAGACTGGCGGCATGCAGCTTGTCCAGGCCGTGGCCGGCCGCCTCGACGCCGATGATGCGCACGCTCTTGTCGTCGAGGAAGGGGTGGAACAGCCCCATGGCGTTGGAGCCGCCGCCGATGCAGGCCACCAGCGAGTCGGGCAGGCGGCCTTCCTGGGCCATGATCTGGTCGCGCACTTCCTCGCCGATCACCGACTGGAAGTCGCGGACCATGGCCGGGTACGGGTGCGGGCCGGCCACCGTGCCGATCAGGTAGTAGGTGTCGGTCACGTTGGACACCCAGTCGCGCAGCGCGTCGTTCATGGCGTCCTTCAGTGTCGCCGCCCCGCTGGTCACCGGCTTGACCTCGGCGCCCAGCAGCTTCATGCGGTAGACGTTGGGCATCTGCCGCTCGATGTCGGTGGCGCCCATGTAGATGACGCATCGCATGCCGAACAGGGCGCAGACGGTGGCGGTGGCCACGCCGTGCTGGCCGGCCCCGGTCTCGGCGATGATGCGCTGCTTGCCCATGCGCCGGGCCAGCAGGATCTGGCCGATGCAGTTGTTGATCTTGTGGGCGCCGGTATGGTTGAGGTCTTCGCGCTTGAGGAACACCTTGGCGCCGCCGAACGCCTCGGTCAGGCGGCGGGCGAAATACAGCGGGTTGGGGCGGCCCACGTATTGGGCCAGCAGCGAGCGGAACTCGGCCTGGAACGCCGGATCGGCCTTGGCGGCCCCGTAGGCCTTCTCGACCTCGAGAATGAGGGGCATCAGGGTCTCGGCCACATAGCGGCCGCCGAAGATGCCGAAATGGCCACGCTCATCGGGACCGGCGCGATAGGTGTTCAGACTTTGCATCTCTGTTCAGGACCCCGGGGGCGGAAAGGCGCCAATAAAGCAGAAAGCGCCGCCCCTGAGGAGAGATTTTGTCGGGGGAGAGGGGTTTTATGCCAGGCAGGGATGCACGATCGCCAGATGGTCGGCCGCCAGCTTGGCCGCCTTCTTGTGATCGGCCAGCAGGCGCGAGATGTCGTCCGACGAGCAGGTTCCGCAATCCGGGGTCAGATGGACGGCGACGCAGCTTACCGTCATCAGCGGGAAGCTCACCGTGTTGCCCAGCCGGTCCTGGCCGACGATATGGCCCCGCCGCCGGGTGTCGTCGTCGTAGAAGCTCTCCACGTCGTGGGCGAAATCGGCGATCAGCCGGCGGCAGATATCCTCGGCCCTTTCCGCCGCCGCCGCCTTGAAGCCGGCGAAGAAGTCGTCGCCGCCGATATGCCCGGCGAAGCCGCCGGCCGCCGCCATGGCCTTGGCCAGCAGGTCGCCGAACAGCAGGATGGCGCGATCGCCCAGGCGGAAGCCGTACTTGTCGTTGAACGGCTTGAAGTTGTCGAAATCGAAATAGGCCAGCAGGTAGGTTCCGGCCCGGTCCTCCAGCGCCTCGCACACCCAGGACAGGATGACGGCATTGCCGGGCAGCCGGGTCAGCGGGTTCTGGTCGCGCGCCGTGGCGAGGTTCTTCTCGTTGATGACGCGCAGCAGCGAATCCGCCGACAGGAAGCCCACATAGCGCAGGTCGTCGACGATCAGGATGCCCTCGGCCCGCTCCACCGCCGAATAGGCCTCGAGGATCTGCTCGGCCTTGGCGCCGATATCGGCCACCGGGCAGCGGACGGTGAAATCCTTGAGCGAGCGGCCATAGCTTTTGTTGGCGATCAGCTCCTTGCCGAAGGGGGAATAGGTGTAGTCCTTCAACTCCTGGTCCCGCACGATTCCCAGGGGAACTCCCGACCCGTCCACCACCGGAAAGAAGGTGGCCGACTTGTCGGCGCGGAAGCGCTCGAACACCCGCTCCATGGGCGTGTCCAGCCCCAGCGGCTCGGGGCGGGCGATCTGGTCGGCGATGATGCGCTGGTCGCCGCCGGCGGCGCGGCGGTCCAGGCGGGCCAGGCGCTCGATCTCGGGATAGTGGGCCTGCAGCCCGGTCCATTCCGTGGTCGGCCGTTGCACCAGCCAGCCCTGGACCATGTCGCAGCCGATTTCCTTGCAGACCCGGAATTCCCGTTCGGTCTCGACGCCTTCGGCCACCACCACGGCGCCCAGCAGATGGGCGATGGTGACGATGTGGGCCAGGAACACCTTCTTTTTCGCATCGGTGGCGATGTCGGCCACGAAGAAGCGGTCGATCTTCAGGTAATCGGGCTCCGAGTAGTAGAGCAATTGCAGTCCGGAGAAACCGGTGCCGAAATCGTCGATGGCCAGCCGGAAGCCCTGGCGCTTGAAGTGGCGGAAGGTGGAGACGGCGTCCAGGCCGGAATCCAGCGGGTGGCGCTCGGAAATCTCGAACACCACCGAGGATTCGGGTAGGCCGTACCGGTCGAGGATGGCCCGCGTCCGCCGTGCCGGGTCGCCTTCGATGGCCAGGACGCGGTTGTCGATATTGAGAAACAGCTTGGCCCGGGGGTGGTGGGGCAGGCTGGCGAAGGCGGCCACCGCCTTTTCGCGCAACGCCATCTCCACCTCGGCCAGGTGGCCGCCGGCATGGCAGGAATCGAAGAAATCCTGGATGGAGGCATAGCCCGCCGTCTCGGTGCCGCGCAGCAGCGCCTCGTAACCGTGGCAGATCCCCGAATGGATGCCCACCACCGGCTGGAAGGCCATGGTCAGGCGCTCTACGGTGTGGGGGGCAAGGG
>JAVBXM010000106.1 GCA_030824585.1 Phaeospirillum sp.
CTGGCCGGCATGAAGGATTCCAAGGTCATCGTCGCCATCAACAAGGACGAAGAGGCACCCATCTTCCAGGTCGCCGATTACGGCCTCGTCGCGGATCTCTTCAAGGTCTTGCCCGAACTCTCCAACGCGCTGGGAGCCTGAGCCATGTCCACCTACATTCCTCCGCTGCGCGACATCCGCTTCACCATGGAAGAGGTGGTGGGCCTGGATTCCATCACCGCCCTGCCCGGTTTCGAGGACGCCACCGCCGACACCGCCGATTCCATTTTGACCGAGGCCGGCCATATCGCCGAGGGCGTGCTGTCGCCCCTCAACCGGGTGGGCGACCAGGAAGGCGCCATCCAGGAAAACGGCGTGGTGCGTACCGCGCCGGGCTGGAAGGCGGCCTGGGACACCATCGTCGAGGGGGGGTGGAACGGCCTGCCCTTCTCGCCCGATTTCGGCGGCATGGGCCTGCCCAACCTGTTCAACCACGCCGTCCACGAGATGTGGCAGGCCGCCAACATGGCCTTCACCCTCAATCCCATGCTGACCCAGGGTGCCGTCAACGCCCTGTCGCTTTACGGTTCGGACGAGCAGAAGGCCTATTATCTGCCCAAGATGGTGGCCGGCGAGTGGACCGGCACCATGAACCTGACCGAGCCCCAGGCCGGGTCGGACCTCGCCGCCATCAGGAGCAAGGCGGTTCCCGACGGCGACAGGTACCGCCTGTCCGGCCAGAAGATCTTCATCACCTATGGCGACCACGACCTCGCCGACAACATCGTCCATCTGGTCCTGGCCCGCCTGCCCGACGCGCCGGCCGGGGTCAAGGGCATCTCGCTGTTCGTGGTGCCCAAGATCCTGCCCGATGGCTCGCGCAACGACGTCAAGTGCGTGTCGCTGGAGCACAAGCTGGGCATCCACGGCAGCCCCACGGCGGTGATGAGCTTCGGCGACCACGAGGGTGCCCTGGGCGAGTTGGTGGGCCAGCCCCATCGCGGCCTGGAATACATGTTCGTGATGATGAACCATGCCCGCCTGGCCGTCGGCCTGCAGGGGCTGGCCATCGCCGAGCGCGCCTACCAGCAGGCCCGCTCCTACGCCCGCGACCGCGTGCAGGGCAAGCCGGCGGGCTGGGCCGGCCCGGGTTCGGCAGGCATCGTCCATCACCCGGACGTGCGCCGCCTGCTGATGACCATGAAAAGCGGCATCGAGGCCATGCGCGGCATCCACTACACCGCCGCCGCCTTCTCCGACATCGCCCATCACCACCCCGAGCCCAACGCCCGTTACGAGGCCAGCCAGCGGGTCGAATTCCTGACCCCCATCGCCAAGGGCTGGTGCACCGAGCTGGGCCAACATATCGCCTCGCTGGGCGTCCAGGTCCACGGCGGCATGGGCTATATCGAGGAAACCGGCGCCGCCCAGCATCTGCGCGACGCCCGCATCACCACCATCTACGAAGGCACCACCGCCATCCAGGCCAACGACCTGATCGGCCGCAAGATCCTGCGCGACAAAGGCGCCTTCGCCCATACCATGCTGGCCGAGATCGCCGGCCTGGCCGCCGAGCTGTCGGCCGGCGGTCCGGCTTCGCTGCAGGCCGTGGGGGCCCGGCTGTCGGAAGGCGCCGCCGCCGCCGCCCGGGTGGTGGACTGGCTGGTCGGTTCGGCCGCCGAGGACCCGCGCCTCGCCGCCGCCGCCGCCGTCCCCACCCTGGATCTGATGGGCATCGTGGTCGGCGGGCAGCAGGTGGCCCTGGCGGCCAAGGTCGCCAAGGCGGCCATGGATGCCGGGCGCGACCACGACGGCTTCTATGCCGCCAAGCTGGCCACCGCCCATTTCTATGCCGAGCACCTCCTGCCCCAGGCCATCGCCCTGGAGCGGACGGTGATCAGCGGCTCCGCCACCGTCATGGCGGTGGACGAAGCCATCCTTTAGCCGTCGGCGGCTCTCGACGGCTCTCGGTTCCGCAGGTTCGAGTCCTCTGCCGGAATCGCTGTGTCTCCCTTCACGAGCCAGACTTCAAGGCCGGACGGCAACGTCCGGCCTCTCTTTTTCCAACCCTCGGCACTCACCGGAATGAGGCCTCTCAATTGAAAGTATGCAAACATAAAACAGTAAGAAATTCCAATTGCGACCTGCCATCACATTCCGCAATACTTGCTTTATCGACAGAATGTCGCCACCCATTACAAATAGCTTTCAGAATTGCATATCATGCCACTAAAAGTTATTATCGCCGACGATTCGATAATTACCGTAAAGAAGTTGCTTGTCCTGATGGAAGGGCTGGGCCATCAGGTGGTCGCCACCGCATCGACCGGCCGCGAAGCCATCGAGGCCTATCGCCGGCACCGCCCCGATTTGATGACCATGGACATTTCCATGCCCGACATGGACGGCATGGAAGCCACCGCCCACATCGTCGCCGAGTTTCCCGAGGCCCGCATCATGATGGTCACCTCCCATGGCCAGGAGCGGATGGTGATCGATTCCCTGGATGCCGGCGCCAAGGGCTATGTACTAAAGCCAGTGCGCATCGAGAAACTCTCCGATATGATCGCCAAGGTGATGGAACGCTCCACCTGACGGGGCGAAGGCGAGAAGGTCGATGACAACAGCATTTCCCGGCGGCAATCCAAACGACCCCGGCTATTGGGAAGTCATTTTCGACGTCATCCCCTTCCCCGTCTACGTGGCCGACAGCAAGACATACGACATCATCTGCGCCAACCGCGCCATGATGCAGCGCGTGGCGGTCAGGCCCGGCGACAAGTGTTATGCCGCCATCTACCAGCAAACCGAGCCCTGTACCTTCTGCCGCATGGCGGAATTGGAGAGCGGAGCGGCCTGCACCGCCAATTACCTGGAATTCGAGCTTTTCAACGACCTGGACGACCGCTGGTACCAGTTGCGCGAGACCATGGTGGCCTGGTTCGACGGCCGCCGCGCCAAGTACTCCATCGCCGTGGACATCAGCGCGCTCAAGGAAGTGCAGAACGCCCTGGCCGAGGCCCACGCCGAACTGGCGCTGAAGAACCGGCGCCTGAACGGCGCCCTGGTCTCCGAGCAGGAAGTCACCCTCAACCAGCGCAACTTCCTGGCCATGGTGTCGCACGAATTCCGCATGCCGCTGTCCATCATCGGCGGAGCCGCCCAGGTGCTGGAACTCTATACCGCCGGGCAGGCCGAGGCCGGCGAGGAGGTCGCCAAGATCGACCGCGCCGTTCATCGCATGTCCGACCTGATCGACGTCTGCCTGGCCGACGACCGGCTGACCTCGGCGGTGGCGGCCCTGCAGGTGCGGCCCATGGACTTGGCCTCGCTGGTCGAGGACATCTGCCGGGAAAAGGCCGAACTGGGCGGAGCGGAGCGCCTGTGCCTGACCATCGGGGCCAGGATGCAGATCACCGCCGATCCGGCCATGCTGCGCGTCGCCATCTCCAATCTGGTCGACAACGCCCTGAAATACTCGCCGGCCGACAGCGGCCCGGTGCAGATATCCCTCGACGCCAGCCCGTCCGGGGCGCGGGTCACCGTCGCCGATCACGGCCCGGGCATTCCCGCCGACGAGGCGGACCGGGTGTTCGAGAAGTTCTACCGCTCGCCCACCGCCACCGGAACCCGGGGAGCCGGCCTCGGCCTCTACATCGTCAAGCAGATCGTCGAGAGCCATGGCGGCAAGATCCAGGTCCGCCAGGGCTCCGCCGGGGGATCGGAATTCATCATCGCCCTGCCCGCCACCTCCACGCGGGCCGGCTGAGCATCGCAGGCCGGCGGCGGGTCGCCCCGCCGGCCTTTCATGGCATCATCGCCGCCGACAACGGCGTCTGGTACAGGTTACAGTCAAGGATCGACACGGAAATGACCTTCAACAAAACCATCATTCCCCGGGTCATGGCATCCATTCTCGGCCAGACCAGGGAGGTGCTTGCCGCCGAAGCGGTGATCGCCGTCGATGGCGCCGAAACATTCGACTGTGACGTCACCAGGCTTCACCTTCACGACATGACGGTGATCGCCGGGCTGGGCGGCCCCATCAGCCTGCTGATCGCCTTCAGCTTCGAAGGTTCGCTGGTCGAGGCCCTGTTCAACCGGGTCACCGCCGACATCGAGGTGCCGCCGGGCGAGGAAGACCTCTACCGGCGGGAAACCGCGGGGGAAATCGTCAATACCATTCTCGGGCTGTGCACGACGGATTTTCAGAACATCGAGGAGAGTATCGCGCTCTCACCACCGGTGATCATCGAGGATGCGCGTTGCATTCACCGTCCAAAAAACGCAGTATTCGCCAATATGCGGATACGTACCGAAAGAGGTATCGTTAGCGTAAGTTTTGTCGGTCCCCGCGACCTGTTTGATGACCACCTGAACTACCAATCCTAGGGCAGACCTGATGTCAGCGCTTAAAGTCCTCATCGTCGACGATTCTCTTATTGCGGTTAAGAAGCTGACCCTGATGTTGGAGGGAATGGGCCATCAGGTGGTGGGCACGGCGGGAACCGGCGCCAAGGCGGTGGACGCCTATCGCACCGGCAATCCCGATCTGGTCACCATGGACATCACCATGCCCGACATGAACGGGGTCGAGGCCACCGCGCGGATCATCGAGGAATTCCCCGCCGCCCGCATCATCATGGTCACCTCCCACGGGCAGGAGCGGATGGTCATCGATTCGCTCGATGCCGGGGCCAAGGGGTATGTGCTCAAGCCGGTGCGGGTGGAAAAGCTTTCCGACATGATCGACAAGGTCATGGCCCGCACAACCTGATTCCGGGATACCCAACGGCATGACCTCTCCCTTTCCAGGCCTGAATCCCGGCGATCCCGGCTACTGGGAAGTAATCTTCGACGTCATTCCGTTTCCGGTCTACGTGGCGGATTCCGCTACCCACGACATCATCTGCACCAACCGCGCCATGCGCCAGAAGGTCGGCGTGGTGCAGGGGCGCAAGTGCTACGAGGCCATCTACCAGCAGCTCCAGCCCTGCCGCTTCTGCAAGATGCCGGAAATGATGGCCCAGAACGTCGAGACCTCGCTGGAGTTCGAGCACTTCAACGACCGCGACGACCGCTGGTACCAATTGCGTGAGAGCATGCTCACCTGGTTCGACGGGCGGCGCGCCAAGTATTCCATCGCCGTGGACATCAGCGCGCTCAAGGGCTTTCAGAACGCCCTGGCCGAAGCCCACGCCGAACTGGCGCTCAAGCACCGCGACCTGGAAAAGGCGGTCACCCAGGCCCGCGACGCCGAGCGCGCCAAATCGGAATTCCTGGCGGTGATGAGCCACGAGATCCGCACCCCCATGAACAGC
This sequence comes from Phaeospirillum sp., assembly GCA_030824585.1. Taxonomy (GTDB): domain Bacteria; phylum Pseudomonadota; class Alphaproteobacteria; order Rhodospirillales; family Magnetospirillaceae; genus Phaeospirillum. Next base: position 5,301 of record JAVBXM010000106.1, read on the forward strand.
ATCCTGGGCATGGTCCACCTGCTGATGGACCGTCCCCTGGCCGCCGAGGACCGTGAGAAGCTGGCGGTGGTCCACGATTCCGGCGCCGCCCTGCTGGGCATCATCAACGACATCCTCGACTTCTCGCGCCTGGAAGCCGATGGCGTGCAGTTCGAGAACGCCCCCTTCCACCTGGGCAATACCGTGGAAGGCGTGGTGTCCCTGCTGCGCGGCCGGGCCTCGGAAAAGGGGCTGACCCTGGTGCTCGACGCCCCCGCCCCCCTGCCGGGCTGGGTCAGCGGCGACGGATCGCGCCTGCGGCAGGTGCTGATCAACCTGATCGGCAACGCCGTCAAGTTCACCACCCAGGGCGGCATCGTCCTGCGCCTGTCGCGCGCCGCCGAGGGCGACGGCTACGAGTTCTCGGTGATCGACACCGGCATCGGCCTGGATTCCGCCCAGGCCGAAAGCCTGTTCCAGCCCTTTCATCAGGCCGACGCCTCCATCAGCCGCCGCTTCGGCGGTTCTGGCCTGGGACTGGCTATCTGCAAGAAGCTGGTCGCCGCCCAGGGCGGCCAGATCGGCGTGGACAGCACCAGGGGCCTGGGCAGCCGCTTCTGGTTCCGCCTGGGCTACCCGGCCGCCGCGGCACCCGCCGCC
>JAVBXM010000036.1 GCA_030824585.1 Phaeospirillum sp.
GCATGGGCCGCCACCACCCCCAGCCCGGCCACCTGGGCGATGGCCAGATCGATGAAGACGATGCCGCGCGCCAGCACCATGCGCCCCAGGGGCACATGCGTGGCCAGCACCAGCAGCCCGGCCGCCAGGGCGGGCAGCAGGATGGCGGCCTCAGCCCCCGGCATGGGCGGCCAGCAGGCGGCGGATGGTGTCCTCGTAAAGACCGAACAGGTCCCCGGCTCCCTCGCTGCCTCCCACCGTGAAGGGCAGGACCACCGCCCTGGCGCCGGTCCTCTCGGCCAGAACCTGGGAAGGACGGCCGTCCTGATAGGCCGCGCTGAGGATCAGGCGCACCTTCCTGGCCGGCAGGTCCTCCACCAGCCGGGCCATGTGCCCGGCGCCGGGCGGCACGCCCGGCTTGGGCTCGATGGCCGCCTCCTCCGTCATGCCCAGCCAGTCGAGCATATAGACCCAATTGCGGTGCTGGACAGCCACGCCCACCCCGCGCAGCGGGGCGGCCATGCGTTCCCATGCGCCGATGGCCGGTTCGAGCCGGGCCAGAAAGCCGGCCTGCCGCAATCCGTGAGCCTCGGCATGGGCGGGGTCGAGACGGGCGAGACGCTCGCCCAGGGCCCGCGCCACGGGGAGCAGATTGCGCGGATCGGTGTGGATATGGGGATTGCCCGCCGCGTGCACGTCGCCGTCGGCACGGTCCAGGCGGGTGGGAACCTCCTTCATCACCACCACGGACGCCGCCTCGAAATAGCCGGGCGTGCCGGGTTGGACACGGGGATTGGCCCCCTGGCGCAGCAGCACCGGCAACCACCCCGCCTCCAGCTCCGCCCCGGTGCAGACCACCAGGTCGGCGGCGCGCATGCGGGCGATCAGGGCGGGGCGGGCCTGAATCTGGTGGGGGTCCTGGCGCGCCGTGGTGGCGGCGAAGACCTCCACGTCGGGTCCGCCCAATTCGGCGGCCAAAGCCGCCCATTCCGGCTCGCAGGCGAAGATTTCCAGGGCACGGGCCGGGCCGGCGGACGCCAGCAGCAGCCCGAGAACGGCAACGAGAATGCGGGGCATGGCGTTTTCCTCAATAGGGATGGGCGCCATGGGCGCCGAGGCTGACGGTGTACTGGAAGATCACCTGCTGGTCGGTCTTGTCGCCCGAACGGTCCAGGTTGCCCTGCAGGCGGAAGCGGCCGAATTCGCTGGTGGAATAGTCGAGCATCAGGCTCTGGCGGCTGGCGACGTGGCCCTGGGGGTCCAGGGTGGTTTCCGCCAGGTCCGCCGAAACGTCGTCGGCCCAGACGCGGTCGTAGCGCGCCCCCGCCCGCCAGCGCGGCATGAACTGCCAGACCGCCTGGGCGTAGTAGCCCTGTCGGGTGGTCTCGTCGCGCAGCTCGTTGAAGCGGCCGGTTTCCTGCTGGTGGAAGTATTCGCCCTGCAGCTTGAGATGGCGCTCGGCGAAATTGCCGTCGGGTGCCCATTTATAGGTGGCGTCCACCACGGTCAGGCGGTCGCGGCCGGCGAAGGTGTCGTTGTCGGAATTGGTCTTGCGCTCCTCGGTGCGCGTCCACAGTTCCGAGACACCCAGGCGCCACGCCCCCCATTCCCCGCCCTTGCCGATGTCGTCGCCCACATGGGCGAACACCGAATTGGCGCCCATGCCCTTGGCGGCGGCACCTCCGGCCGGATGGGCGGCGCCACGGAACCCCTCGGCCCCCAGTTCCACGAACATCCGGGTCGGCGCCAGCCAGCGGAGCTGGGCGCCGTCGTCGGCATAGGCGCCGTTCAGCATCAAAAGGTAGGGCAGCGGCGCGTCGGCGAAGTCCCAGGTATGGGCGTGCTGCTCGTTGAGATAACCGATGCCCGACTTGAACCGCCCGCCCTTGAGCGTGAAGCCCCAGGGCAGCGCGGTGCTCTGGAGGAAGGCCTCCTCCACCGCCACGGTATTCTCGCGCGAATAGGCCAGGGTCAGGGCGCCGTAGAGCGCCTGGTCGACGCTGGCCGAGAAGGTCACTTCGGACTCGCCCAGGGCCAAGCCGCGCTCCAGCGGCTTGGCCTCGTCGCCCAGGGCGAAGCCGGGGACACGGTAGATGCCGGGGTCGCGCTTCATGGCGGTGGCGGTGCCGTTCAGCACCACGGCGATGGAGGGATTGAAGCCCGAGGCGCTTTCCGGCGGCTTGGCCCCCTTCGCCCGGTCGGCGGCCTGCTCGGCGGTCTTGCGCGCCTCGTCGGCCTTGGAATCCGCGGAGGTGCTGCGGGTTTCCGCCTGGACCAGCCGCTTTTCCAGGTCCTGGATGCGGGCCTCGTAGTCGGCGCGCATGCGCGCCACCTCCTGGCGGACACCCTGCAGGCCGGACTCCTCGGCCCGGGCGGGCAAGGCGACAAGGCCGAGAAACGCGGCGGTCAACAGGCGGGGCATCATCATCCAATCTCCATGGTCGCGAGGTCGAGGTCGGAACATATGTTATGTTATAACATTGCGTCAAGTCGCCAAGCTTGACGGGGCGGCCCCGCCCGTCTACTCAATCTCCCAAATCGACCACGCCCAAGCGGAGAGCCCCCTATGGCCTCGTACCAGTACGTCTACGTCATGAAGAACCTGACCAAGGCCTATCCCGGCGGGAAGGAAATCATGAAGGGGCTGACCCTCAGCTTCCTGCCCGGCGCCAAGATCGGCGTGCTGGGCGTCAACGGCGCCGGCAAGTCGACCCTGCTGAAGATCATGGCCGGCATCGACAAGGAATACGGCGGCGAAGCCTGGGCGGCCGAGGGCGTCAAGATCGGCTATCTGTCGCAGGAGCCCCATCTCGACCCGGCCAAGGACGTCATGGGCAACGTCATGGAGGCGGTGGCCGAGACCAAGGCCCTGCTGGACCGCTTCGAGGAAGTCTCGGCCAAGTTCGCCGAGGAACTCTCCGACGACGAGATGAACGACCTGATCGCCGAGCAGGGTGAATTGCAGGAAAAGATCGATCATCTCAACGCCTGGGACCTGACGCGGACCATCGAGATCGCCATGGACGCGCTTCGCTGCCCGCCCGGCGACGCCGACGTGACCACGCTGTCGGGCGGCGAGCGCCGCCGCGTGGCGCTGTGCCGCCTGCTGCTCGAGCATCCCGACATGCTGCTGCTGGACGAGCCCACCAACCATCTGGACGCCGAATCGGTGGCGTGGCTGGAACGGTTCCTCGAGGATTACAGCGGCACCGTGGTGATGATCACCCACGACCGCTACTTCCTGGACAACGTCACCGGCTGGATCCTCGAGCTCGAGCGCGGCCACGGCATTCCCTACGAAGGCAACTACACCTCGTGGCTGGAACAGAAGGGCAAGCGCCTGGAGCAGGAGGAGCGCGAGGAGACCGCCCGCATGCGCGCCATCCGCGACGAGCTGGAATGGGTGCGCTCCAGCCCCAAGGCCCGCCAGACCAAGAGCAAGGCCCGCATCAGCGCCTTCGAGGATCTGGTCAACAAGTCCCAGGAAAAGGCCACCGGCCCCGCCGTCATCTCCATTCCGCCGGGCCCGCGCCTGGGCGGCAAGGTGATCGAGGCCGAGAACGTGTCGAAGGCCTTCGGCGACAACCTCTTGTACGAGAACCTGAACTTCCGCCTTCCCCCCGGCGGCATCGTCGGCATCATCGGCCCCAACGGCGCGGGCAAGACCACCCTGTTCCGCATGATCACCGGCGCCGAAAAGCCCGATACCGGCAGCTTCACCGTGGGCGAGACCGTGGTGCTGGGCTATGTGGACCAGAGCCGCGATTCCCTTGATCCCGACAAGACGGTGTTCCAGGAAATCTCCGACGGCCAGGAGGAAATCGACCTGGGGCGGCGCAAGATCAACTCCCGCGCCTATGCCGGCCTGTTCAACTTCAAGGGCGCCGACCAGCAGAAGAAGGTCGGCATCCTGTCGGGCGGCGAGCGCAACCGCGTCCATCTGGCCAAGATGCTGAGCCGTCCCGCCAACGTCATCTTGCTGGACGAACCCACCAACGACCTGGACGTGGAGACCCTGTCGGCCCTGGAAGACGCGCTGGCCGAATTCCCCGGCTGCGCCGTGGTGATCAGCCACGATCGCTTCTTCCTCGACCGCATCGCCACCCACATCCTGGCCTTCGAGGGCGATTCCCAGGTGGTCTATTTCGAGGGCAACTACCAGGATTACGAGGCCGACCGTCACCGCCGCCTGGGCACCGACGCCGACCAGCCCCACCGCATCAAGTACAAGCCGCTGAAGCGCTAGGACCTATCCCCATGTCGAAGCACACGGTCATCGCCGCGGCCTGCGCCCTGTTGCTGGCGGCGGGGACCGGCGCCTGGTTCCTGTCGGGCCGCGCGCCGGCCTCGGGCGGCGACGAACTGGCGGCGGTGCCGGGCGACGGTCTGGTGACCTTCGCCCGCATCCAGACCGAGATGAACCGCGCCGGAGCGGGCCGGCCGGCCCTTCCCGCCGATGCCAATGCCGACCGGCTGGAAGCCATCGGCGGCGCGCTGCGGGAATTCCTGGCCGGCAACACGGTCAAGGCGTCCAACATGCTCGACGACATCGACAGCGAGATCGACCTGCGCGTGCCCACCGACGAGCAGGTGGACGCCGACCCGCTGCTGGCCGACAAGGAGGAATGGCTGATCAGCTATTTCGAATTGCTGCCCGACGCCCCCCAGGGCAAGGGGGTCAAGGCCGACACCTACGTCTTCATCCGCTATGCCCTGACGCTGCGCCGGATCGAGGCGGTTCTGCTGGCCGAGACCATGCCGTCCACCAAGGGTTACGACCTGGTGGCCCGCAAGTCCGAGCCGGAAGCGTCGGTGTTCGACGGCATGAACCTGCGCTTTCCCTGCCGCATGGCCGCCAGCCACCGCGCCCTGCTGGAGGAAACCGCCAGGCGCCTGGGGCCGCTGCTGGGCGGGCCGCTGACCGATTGCCCGACGCCCAAAGGCCGCGACGCAGACTTCAACCTGCTCGAACGCATCGCCCGCGACCCCGCCGGCGCCCTGACCTCCGCCGCCAATGGCCACGGCCCGCTGCCGCGCGATCTCAAGACCCCGCTGATGACCGCCGCCGCCAAGGGCGGTCTGGCCGACATCGCCAAGGCCATGGAAGCCGGCGCCGATCCCCATCGGGCGGACGCGCGCGGCCGGACCGCGCTGCACTACCTGCTGGGCAACCAGTCCCTGTCGCCCGCCGACCGGGTCCAGGCGGTGAAGCTGCTATACTGATGCTCCCTCCCTTGAAGGGACTCCGTGCCGCCCCAAAGTCTTAAGGGGAGAGCGCGGAGTTTCCAGCCCACGGGAGGGTGCCCATGATCGTCAAGACAATCCTGAAGTCCAAGGCCCGCGGCGCGGGCATCATCTCGGTCACCCCCGACGCCAGCGTCGGCGATGCCGCCCGGCTGTTGGCCCAGCATAAGATCGGCGCGGTGCTGGTCATGAACGGCGACCGGGTGGCCGGCATCCTGTCGGAACGCGATATCGTGCGCGGCCTGGCCGAGGCGGTGGACGTCTGCATCACCGCCAAGGTGCGTGACCTGATGACCGCCGAGGTCTTCGTCTGCCACGAGGACGACACCGTCGAGCGCCTGATGGAAATCATGACCGCCAAGCGCATCCGCCATCTGCCGGTGGTGGACGGCCACGGCGACGTGGCCGGCATCGTCACCATCGGCGACGTGGTCAAGTCCCGCCTGGACGAAACCAAGATGGAAGCGGAAAGCCTGCGCGACTACGTGATGGCCGGACGCTAGGCGGGATGCCGCCAGTTCCTCCTCCCCGCCCCGGTGGGGAGGGCGTCTTCGTGCGCCTTAGAGTGCATCAGCTTCAAGCTGAAGCACTCCAGGATTCTGTATATACGAAAAAGCTCCGCTTTTTCAGGGCTCAGGCGCCGCTCGGGCTTAAGAGTTTTTCGACTTTCCGATTCAGCT
>JAVBXM010000203.1 GCA_030824585.1 Phaeospirillum sp.
CGGCGCCCCCATCCTGGTGGCCGAGGACCACCCGGTAAACCAGCAGGTGATCCGCCGCCAACTGCACCTGCTGGGTTTCGCCGCCGAGGTCTTCCCCGACGGCGCCGCCGCCCTGGCCGCCTGGCGCGCCAGGCCCTATTCCCTGGTGCTCACCGACTGCCACATGCCCATCATGGACGGCTTCCAACTGACCGCCGCCATCCGCGCCGAGGAAACGACCCGCACCCCTATCCTGGCGCTCACCGCCAATGCCCTGGCCGGCGAGGCGGAGCGCTGCCTGCGGGCCGGCATGGATTCATATCTGTCCAAGCCGGTGGAACTGCCCCACCTGCGCGAAGCCCTGGCCCGCCTGCTTCCGGCCTATGCAAAAGGATAGAGTTTGCAGCCAATTCAATGAGATAGCGCTACAAAGAATCATAATTCGCGCTTTGCTTCGCCCATAATGCATCGATAACCTGAAACTGGCTCCGGGTATCCGGACGCCAGGGGTAATCGGATATGCCAAGGGACGATGTCAGCGTGAAGAGGTCGACGGACGCAGCCGCCAGGCCGCCGCGCACCCACAACGACGTGGTCCGCGTCATCAACGACATCCTGAAAAGCCGGGTGGCGACCATCTTCCGCTCGCTGATCCCCGCCTTCGAGAATACCTCGGGCGAAGAGTTCTACGACATCGTCATGGCCAATTCCGAGATGCTGCACGGCTGCATCTCCATCTTCCAGCGCAACCGTGCGGCCTTCCGCAATCTGCTGGTGGACGCGCGCGGGCGCCCGGTGAACGACGACTTCGTGGCGCTGCGCTGCGGCCGCTCGGTGCACGACATCATCGCCATGATCGTCCGCACCCATGCCAAGCGCCATTTCAAGGCCGCCCTGGGCGGCGACCCCAACGACCCCAAGTCGCGGGCCGGCGCCATGTACCTGGCCATCAACGAATACCTGATCCATGACTGGCAGGTGCCGCTGGTCCCCCATTACGCCCCCCTGCCCCTGGCCAAGGTGCAGGAGATGGGGCCGCGCCTGCTCGATATCCGCGAGGCGGAGATCCTGATGTCCATCGCCGGGGCGGCGGCGGCGGCCTCTTCCGGCCTGCCCTCCCATTCTCCCCGCCCGCCGGCCGCGCCCGACCTGCCGCAGCACGAGCAGCAATGGTGGAAGGCACTGAACGATCCGACGGTGGTCAAGGTGCTGGGCCAGCGCCCCGAATCCGAGACCCGCGAACTGGTCGCCGCCCTGGCCGAAATCAACGATCTGGTCCATTCCGACATGTTCGCCCGCCTGGGGCTCAGCACCTTCCAGGCGGCGGTCATCATGGTCACCGCCTACAAGCTGCTGGGCCGCGCCGGCTTCAACACCCAGTTCGGCATTCCCGGCAAGCCCGCCGTGGTGGCCGCCATCACCCAGCGCCTGGACAAGCGCGAGGTCGGCCCCCATACCGACCTCAAGCTCATGCCCCAGATGATGGAAGGGGCGCTGCGGGGTTGACGTCCCGCGCGACGCCCCCTACTCCGCCGTGAACACCGGCTTGCGCTTGGCACGAAAGGCGGCAAGGCCCTCGGCGTAGTCCTTGGTCTCCAGGAAACGGTAGCATTCGTCCAGTTCCGCCTCGGACACCGGCTTGGAATCGTCCAGGCGGGCGATGAACGCCTTGTGCCAGCGGTTGGCCAGGGGGGCGCCGGCGGCGATGCGCTTGGCGGTGGCGGCCAGTTCGGCCTCCAGCGCGTCGTCCTCGACCACCCGGTTGACCAGCCGCTTGGCCAGCGCCTCGTCGGCCTCCAGGATGCGGCCCTCCAGCAGGATTTCCAGGGCGGCGGCCGGACCGGCCACCCGGCGGATCTGGGCCAGCTCGGGATAGGCCATCACCACCGAGATCTTGTTGATGGGCACGCCGAACTTGCCCGACCTGGCCGACAGCCGGATGTCGCAGCAGCAGGCCAGTTCCAGCCCGCCGCCGACGCAAGGCCCCCAGATGGCGGCGATCACCGGCTGCGGGCAGGCGCGCACCGTGTCCAGCGCCTTGCGCATCACCAGATCGTAGGCCTTGGCCTGGGCGGGCGTGGCGCGCAGGGTATCGAATTCCTCGATGTCGGCGCCCGGCGCGAAGGCCTTGGTGCCGGCACCGCGCAAGATCACCACGTGAATGGACTTGTCGGCGGAAATGCTCTCGAACGCCTCGGCCAGCCCCCGCCACATGGGCAGGTTCAAGGCGTTCATGCGGTCGGGGCGGTTCAGCGTCACGGTGGCGATGGCGCCCTCTCGGACAAGCTGGATCACGTCGGACATGGAGGTTCCCTATTCTGTCTTCTTGCAGGAAGGCGCGATTGTGCCTATAGACCCCCGTATCGGCAAGGCAAGAGGGCTCACCCATGGCAACCACCGTTTCCCGCACCCCGGAACAGAAGAAGGCGGCGCTGACCACCGCGCGCATCCTGCTGGAGATCAAGGCGATCAATTTCCGCCCGGAGGAGCCCTACATCCTGACCTCGGGCTGGGCCAGCCCGGTCTATGTGGACTGTCGCAAGGTGATCTCGTTCCCGCGCGCCCGGTCCAAGATCAGCGAGCTGATGGCCAACGCCATCCTGCGCGAGGTCGGCTATGAATCCACCGAGGCGGTGGCCGGCGGCGAGACGGCGGGCATTCCCTATGCCGCCTGGGTCTCCGACCGGCTGAACCTGCCCATGCTCTACGTGCGCAAGAAGGCCAAGGGCTTCGGCCGCAACGCCCAGATCGAAGGCGACTTCAAGGACGGCGACCGCGTGGTGCTGGTCGAGGACCTGGCCTCGGACGGCGCTTCCAAGGTCAACTTCGTCAACGCGCTGCGCGAGGCCGGCGCCAAGGTCGACCACTCCTTCGTGGTGTTCTTCTACGGCGTCTTCCCCGGCGCCCTGAAAAGCCTCGAGGAGATCGGCGTCGGCATGGGCTATCTGTGCAATTGGTGGGACGTGCTGGAAGTGGTCGAGCAGGAAGGCCAGTTCGACAAGCGCGCCATCGAGGAGGTCCGCTCGTTCCTCCACGATCCGGTCCAGTGGTCGTCCCTGCACGGCGGCCGCAGCGCCTAATACAGGCCCCTCGATCGCCGGGCGCGGGCCTCCGCCCGCTTGGCTCCCGCCGCATAAGCGGCGCGGCCCTTTGGGCCTGGCGTGGTCTCGGCATCATCGAGGCTACGCGGAAGGCGCGGGCCAGACATTCAGACGGGGGGCTTGTCGCCCCCCGTTTCGTTTCCCATGTTGCGAAGCTTGATCACCAGGATAGTGCCGGCCAGGGCCAGGGTGGGCAGGTTGGACGCCACGATGGGCCATGCCCCCAGCAGCGCGCCGTAGACCGTCCACAACGCCACTCCGGCGACGAAGGTCAGCCACATGGCCAGGGATATGTCCCTGGTCTGGCGGGTGCGCAGGGTCTTGACCACCTGCGGCACGAAGGAGATGGTCGTAAGCGCGCCCGCGACGGCACCAAGCAGGTCGATGGGAGAAAGCCAGTCCATGGGCACAGCCTGAAAGGAAACAGATCGTGCTTCCCTATATCACGGTTCTGCTGCTCTGCCAGCTTGCCGGCGAGGTGCTGGTCCGCCTGTCCGGCTGGCCCTTGCCCGGCCCGGTGGTCGGCATGGTGCTGCTGTTCACCGGCCTGGTGATCCGGGGCCGGGTGCCGGCCGGCCTGGATCTGGCGGTCAAGGCCATCCTGTCCAATTTCGCCCTGCTGTTCATCCCGGCCAGCGTCGGCGTCATGGTCCACCTGAAACTGATCGCCGAGGAGGCGCTGCCCATCGCGGCGGCGGTGCTGGGCAGCACGTTTGCCACCATCGTCGTCGCCGGGCGGCTGATGCAGGCCCTGGGCGGGCGTCACAAGCCCAGCCAGGAAGAAACCCCATGAGCGGCGACCTCTCCAGCATCTGGGTCTATCTCTCCACCTCGCCGCTCCTTGGCCTGACCTCGACCCTGATCGCCTATCAGGCGGCCATGTGGCTGTTCGAGAAGGGCGGGCGCTCGCCGCTGCTCAATCCCATCCTGGTCTCGGTGGCGATCATCGTCGGCTTCCTGATGGCCACCGGCACCGAATACCGCACCTATTTCGACGGCGCCCAGTTCGTCCATTTCCTGCTGGGGCCGGCCACCGTCGCCCTGGCGGTGCCGCTTTACAACCAGATGCCCATCCTGCGCCGCGCCTGGCCGGCCATCCTGCTGGTGATCGGGGTGGGCGCCGTGATGGCGGGGGTCAGCGCCGTGGCCGTGGCCTGGGCCCTGGGCGGGTCCGAGAAGGTGTTGCTGTCCCTGGCGTCCAAGTCGGTGACCATCCCCATCGCCATGGGCATCACCGAACGCATCGGCGGCATCCCGTCGCTGACCGCCGTGATGGTGATGCTGACCGGCATTTTCGGGGCGGTGTGCGGCGGCTGGATCCTCGACCTGTTCCGGGTCAAGGATCAGGCGGCGCGCGGCCTGGCGCTGGGCATCGCGTCGCACGGCATCGGCACGGTGCGGGCCTTGCAGATGAGCGAGACGGCCGGAGCCTTCGGCGGCCTGGCCATCGGGCTGACCGGTCTGGTCACCGCCGTGCTGGTGCCGCTGCTGGTGGGATTACTGCGGTAGGGCCTTCCTGATCCCGGCGAGGTTCCAGCCCTTGGCCACCTCGCTCAGCACCTCGCTGTTGGCGAGGTTGTCTCCCTCGATCTGCAGCAGGATCCGGGAGCCCAGCACCATCAGGACCTCGCCGTTGCGGCCCTGGGGGTCCCAGCGCATGGAGGCTTCCTCGTTGCCCACCTTGACCTTGCGGCCGTTGGGCTGGGGAAAGGCGGCCAGTTGGGCGACGGCGGCCGAAACCGCCGGGCTGTCGATGATCAGCGAGATATTCAGCGTGCCGTCGTCGCGGCCATAGGCCCGCGTCACCGCCAACCCGCCGCCGGTCCCGGCCAGGGACTGGGTCTCCACCGGCTCGGCCTGCCAGCCGGCGGGAGGCGGCGGCAGGAATTCCGCCAACTGCTTGCCCAGGCGGGCCTGCAACTCGGCCAACGCCGCCTCCAGTTCCACGGCGGCGCGGGCCAGATCGCCCTTGCCATGGGCGGCGCGGGCGGCATCCAGGCGGGCGGGAACGGTATCGGCGGCCCGGGCCGGCGCGGCCAGCAGGGCGGCAAGACAGAGGGCGAGCGCAACGCGGCGCATGATGGTGTGTCTCTCCCGCATGTTTTCCCGAAAAGCTTTACAACGGGCAGGGGCGGGCGGCAAGGATGCGCGGCGCCCCGGCTTCTGATAGGTTTTGCCTGAATTGGGGGGAAGTACCCGTTGAACGCCGTATTCCTGATCCTGGTCGTGGTCTCGTTCCTGGTGGCCGCCTTCGCCGAATTGTCGGGCGGAGCGGGCGCCATGGAGACGCTGTCGGCCGGGCTGATGGAGGCGGTGGCCGGCGCCGTGCCCCTGGCGCTGGGGCTGGTGGGCGTCATGGCGCTGTTCCTCGGCCTGATGAAGGTGGCGGAGGCCGGCGGGCTGCTGGGTGCCGTGGCGCGGCTGCTGGAGCCGCCGCTGCGCCGCCTGTTCCCCGAGATTCCGGCCGGGCACCCGGCCATGGGGGCCATGGTGATGAACCTGGCCGCCAACCTGCTGGGGCTGGGCAACGCCGCCACGCCGTTCGGCATCCGCGCCATGGAGCACCTGGAAGCCCTCAACCGCGACAAGGGCACCGCCAGCAACGCCCAGGTTCTGTTCCTGGCCATCAACACGGCGGGGCTGACCCTGCTGCCCACCAACGTCATCGCGCTGCGCGCCGCCACCGGCTCGGCCGAACCCGCCGCCATCGTCGCCCCCACCCTGATCGCCACCATCGTCGCCACTCTGGTGGCGGTACTGGGCGCCCGCGGCT
>JAVBXM010000099.1 GCA_030824585.1 Phaeospirillum sp.
GGTATTCGACAGCAACGGCCCCGAGGGCCGTATCCGCGGCAATGCCCATCAGGTGCTCGAGAAGTACCTGTCCCTGGCCCGTGACGCCTCGTCCCAGGGCGACCGGGTCGCCGCCGAGAACTACTATCAGCACGCCGAGCACTATTTCCGGGTGATCAACGCCCAGAACCAGAACAACGGCCGGCCACGCCAGCAGATGCCCACTCCCGCCGAGGACCAGTCCATGGGCGGCGAGGGCGAAGGCGAGGACGAGACCGGCGGCGAGGCCCAGCAGGCCCGCCAGGCCCAGGCTCCGCAGGCACCGGTTCCGGGCGAGGGTGAGCAGCCCGACGTGGTCATGCCGGTGGAGCCCGCCGAGGGGTGATCCGTATGGGCCTCTGATTCATTGATTGGAAGACGGATTCGACCTCAGGGAATCCGGTTCTAATGTCTCCGTGAGAAGAGCGGCGCGTCCACGTCATTGTCGTGGCGCGCCAGCGCTTTCAGGAAGGCGGTGAACAGCTTTCGCCGCGCTTCGCCGTCATGGGGCGGGATTTCCGCCAGGGCGGTCAGCATGCCCAAGAGGTCGTGATGATCGCGGATCATCACTTGCCGGGATGCCCAGTCGGCGGTGACGAACAGTTCCTCCTCCACATGGAAGTGGTCGGCCATGCGCTCTTGCAGCATGTGGATGGCGCGCGCCACCTTGGCCTCGCTCTGGCTGTCGGTGATGACCGGCTCCAGCCGGTTCATCATGCGGTAGAGGCGGGTATGCTCGGCCTCCATGGCCGGATCGCAATCCTCGTGGTCCCATGTGGGCATGACGGCCTCTTCCCTTTGTGGAACTGCTTCCAATCTGGGGATTCCATCGCCTGAATTCCAGTTCTAGCGGCAGGGAATCGACGGGGGGATCACCGCCCGTCCCAGGCGGACCGGCTCGTGGTGGACGGGGCCGGGATAGTCCAGCGTCACGTCGGACAGGGTGATGATGGGGCCAAAGCGCTGCTCGAGGGCCGGAATGCCCGGGAACCAGTCGAGAGGTTCGCCCGGCCTGGGGGCGTCCTGGTGGTCGATGTCGCGATAGCGGCCGTCCAGCGCCTGGTCCCACAGGATCAGGGCACCCGTCCGACGGATATCGCTGTCGGACAGCCAGGGCGCCATCCTGGGGTCGGCTTCACTGTAGACGTGGGGACGCTCGCGCAACTGGTAAGAGGCGGTTCCGCCGATCCAGGCGTCGCCGATGATCACCGGCACCGGCCCGTCGCAGGCCTGGCTCCACCCCTCGGCGGCGGCGGCGGCCAGCGGCTTGGCGGGGAAGCGCGACCACTTGCCCTCGTCCATGTCGGCGATGATGCCGGTGAAGATCAGCACGTAGGTGGCCGCCATGGCCACCGTCAGGCCGCTGGTCCAGGCCAGCAGCCGGTTGACCCGCCACGGGGTCGGGGAGGGATAGAACAGGTGCAGCAGCAGCAGCGGAAGGGGCAGGAAGAACGACGAGGCCCACTCGACCCGCAATCCCCCCCCGGTGACCGCCGACAGGATCACCACCAGCGCGGCGGGGCCGAGGCTCATCAGCAGCAGGAAACGGTCCCGGCTGCACGGCCTGTTCCTCTGCAGTTTCGGCAGCCCCAGCCCACCCACCAGGGCGATCATCAGCGAGCCGCACATGCCGGCCATGGTCAGCAGGGCCACCACCGGGTTGATCAGGTGGCGTTCAAGGAAGCTCTCGTCGCTCAGGCCCGCGCCGGTGGACAGATAGCGCAGCGGCCCGAGGTCGTGGGTCAGGACCCAGTGGATATGCGGCCCCGCCACCACCAGGCACAGCCCCACCGCTCCCCAGGCGCCCGGCGAGCGCAGCACCCAGCGGTGGGCGGGCGTCGTCGCCACGTGGATCAGCAACAGCAACGGCAGAATCAGGATGGTGTATTTGGCCAGGATGCCCGCGCCGAGCGCCAGGCCCAGCAGCGGCCACGCCCAGCTTTTCCGCTCCTCGATGGCCAGATGGGCCAGCAGGATGGCGGCGCACCAGAGCAGGTTGAGGACGATGTTGTGATTGAAATGGGGGACGACGTAGCTGTAGTAGCCCAGGACCGGCAGGGTCACCACCGCCAGGGCGGCGGTCATGGGAGGCTCGTAGCGCCGCGCCAGCAGGTAGACGCAGGCGAACGAGCCCAGCATCACCGCCGCGCTCAGGCCGTAGACCACGGCATCCGAGGCGCCGAACAGCATAAAGGCGATCTCGGTCATCCAACTGATCAGCGGCGGGTGCTTGAAGAAGCCCGGCTGCCACTCCAGCCCCCAGTAGACGATCTGGATCGTGTCGCGATTAAGAGTGGTATTGACCGCCAGGGGAAGGCAAACCCAGGTCAAGGCATAGAGACAGAACGACAATGCCAACAGGGCCTTTGTCCCGATGACAAGCTTGTGTTCCGATTTGGCGATGTCGAGCGACAGGCCCATCAATTGCGCTGCTGACAACTTATGATAAGGAATCCCCTACAGGATGGCCTCACCCTACCTCAGCGGCGATACAAGGCAGAAGCAAAATCGGCGAATCTGTTACAGTGAGTTACAGAAGATCGGCCGCCGCCAGACCCGCCGCGTGTCCGGTGGCGAAACAGCCGGTCAGCAGGTAGCCGCCGGTGGGGGCTTCCCAATCCAGCATCTCGCCGGCCACGAAGATTCCCGGCAGGCGTTTCAGCATCAGATTCCCGTCCAGTTCCGCCAGGGCGATCCCTCCGGCGGTGGAAATGGCCTCGGCCAGCGGACGGGGGCGCCGCAGCCGCAGGGGCAGGGCCTTGATGGCGCCGGCCAGGGCGGCTGGAGCCGCCTCGTGGGCCACTTCGCGCAGCAGGGCCAGGGCCATGGGATTGAGCGGCAGGGCTTTTTTCAGGAAGGTGGACAGCGAGCGCGAGCCGCGCGGCCGCGCCAGGGCGGCCGCCACCCGCTCGGGGCTCCAGTCGGGCATCAGGTCGACCAGCGGCACCGCCTCGCCCGACGCGGCGAGCCCGTCGCGCAATTTCGCCGACAGGCCGTAGACCGCTCCGCCTTCGATGCCGGTGGCGGTGATGGTGATCTCGCCGCGCCGCGTGATGCCGGCGAAGGACAGTTCCACCGTGCCGGTGCGCCCCCCGGCGAAGCGTTCGGCGAAGCTGGCGCTCCAATCCAGGTCGAAGCCGCAATTGGCGGGGCGCAGCGGGGTGATTTCCACCCCCTTTTCCGCCAGGATCGGCGCCCACCCGCCGTCCGAACCCAATTGCGGCCACGAGGCGCCGCCCAGGGCCAGGATGCAGGCCTTGGCCTCGACCGTTTCCTCGTTGCCCCCCGGCCCCGCGAAGCGCAGGCGGCCGCCGGCATCCCAGCCCAGCCAGCGGCGGCGGGGATGGAGGACCACGCCCAGCGACCGCAGCCGGCGAATCCAGGCGCGCAGCAGCGGGGCCGCCTTCATCTCGGCGGGAAACACCCGGCCCGACGAGCCGACGAAGGTCTCGATCCCCAGCCCGGCGGCCCAGGTGCGCAACTGCTCCGGCCCGAATTCGGCCAGCAGCGGCGCCATGAAGGCGGCGGCGGCGCCATAGCGGGTGGCAAAGCGCTCCGGCGGTTCGGAATGGGTGAGGTTGAGCCCGCCCTTGCCGGCCAGCAGGAACTTGCGCCCCGGTGACGGCATGGCGTCGAACACCTCGACCGCCAGGCCGCGCGCCGCCATGACTTCGGCGGCGATCAATCCGGCGGGGCCGGCCCCGACGACGGCGACTTTCATGTTTTTCCCCTGGAGGCTTCTATTGATACCCGTGGCCTCGGCCCCCATGATAACGGCCATATGGTGTCCTGTCCCGTTCAGGAGCCGATAGCCCGAAGGAAAGACGACAAACCATGAGTGCGAAACAGGCTCCGAAATGGCTGGCTCCCGACGGCTCGCCGGTGTCGTGCGTCGAGAAGCTCAAGGTCCTGGAAGAGAATTTGGCCGAATTCCGCACCCTGGCCCTGGAACTGCTGGAAGACGCCGTCCTGATGGGGTGCGACCCCGAACTGGTCCGCGGCGTGCTCAAGGACGAGGTCGACGGGGTGGATACCCACTTCCGGCCGGCCGTGCCGAAGAAGGGCTAACCCTTCCTTCTGTGCCGGGCCAGATAGAGCGGGGTCCGCGACTTCGGCACCTTGTGGATGAAGTTGTAGCGGGCCACGTGGTAGCTGGGGTCGAAGCCGTAGAAGTTCAGCTTCATGTGGTCCAGCTCCTCGGCGCGGTACCGCTCCAGCGGCTTTTCCGCCTCGTCGGCGGCGCGGGACAGGCGCTTGGCGGCCAGGCGCTCCTCCAGGGCCGGATCGGCGGCCAGGGCTTCGGCCATCTCCTCCACCAGCCGGCGGAACTCGGGCACGCTGCGCCCGAAGCGGCAATCGACCAGACCCAGGCGTTCGGCCTCGTTCGTGCCCATGGGCAGGCGGGCCTCGACCACTTGGCGCGCCCGCTCGGCGCCGCAGCGCCGGGGCAGCAGGTAGGTCCAGTATTCCGAGCCGTAGAGGTTGCCCATGCCCTTGTAATGGGGATTGAGCACCACGGCTTCGCGGGCCGCCACCAGATCGGCGGCCAGGGCCATGAACACTCCGCCCGCTCCGGCGTTGCCCTGCATGGCGGCGATGGTGAAGTGGCTGCCGCAGGTGATGATGGCGCGGCACAGATCGTTCATGGCGTTGATGTTGGCCCAGGATTCCTCGGCCGGGCTGTGCGCGCTTTCGATGGTGCACAGATGGATGCCGTTGGACCAGAAATCCGGGCCGCCCATCAGCGCGATCACCTTGGTGGGCCGTTGGGCCGCCTTGGCGAAGGCCTCGGTGAGACGCCGGCACTGGTCGGTGGACATGGCGCCGTTGACGAAGGGGAAGTGGAGATAGCCCACCCCGTGGCGCTCGTCGTACCAGATGTCGTGATAGCCCGGGATCTCGGGCAGGTGGTCCTGGGGACCCAGCACGTCCAGGGCCGGCAGCTTGAGGGCATGAACCTCCTTGGCGCGCAGATGGCCGATCCATACCGCGCCGTCCGTGGTGGCCCGCGCCACCGCATGGCCCGAGCGGGCGACCAGGGTGCCCGGCTCGCCCGTCAGCCCGGCCGCCGCGTGGGCGTCATAAAGATAGACCGAGCGGTCGAGAATGCTGTCCAGCAGGCCCGGCGTGCCGTCGGCCGAACGGATCTTGCGCAGCACGGCGGCGGTGTCGTCCTTGGCCCAGTCGATGGCCCGTTCCGCCTGCTTCACCGCCGGCTTGAAAGGCATCGGAACCGGGCGGCCGACCGGTCCGCCGGAGAGGCGGGACAGGGCGTCGAGCACCGCCTCCACCGCCCCGTCGGCCACTTCGTTGCGATAGAGGCTGGACTTGGTGGCGGGACGCAGCGGGAAGGTGCGGCTGGCCCATACCGGGCCCTCGTCCATGCCGGCTTCGGCCTGCAGCACGGTGACGCCCCATTCCTCGTGGCCTTCCAGGATGGCCCAGTCCAGGGCCGCCGGTCCCCGGTCGCCGGGCGGGCCGGGATGGACCACCAGGCACAGGTGGTTCTTCCACACCGCTTCGGGAATGGCGCGCTTGAGGAAAGGGGCGACGATCACGTCGGGCCGCGCCATCTCCACCGCCTGGAGGGTGACGGCGTCGTTGACGTCGAACTCTGCCGTGACGTCGTGGCCCAACTCGCCCAACTCCACCCACAGGCGCTGGGTCAGCGAGTTGAAGGAATGGGCGAGGAGAAGAATCTTCATGGCGAGGCAGGCCCC
>JAVBXM010000019.1 GCA_030824585.1 Phaeospirillum sp.
GGGGTGGGAAGACGGCATCGTCGCCGGGCTGGGCGGCCGCGCCGCCATCCTTGTCCTGGAGCACCGCGAAGGCTCGGAGGCGGCGGACCGGCTGGCCTCGGCCTTGATCCGTTCGGGCGAGGGCGGGAGACCGGCGGAACCGTAATGGGCGGCGGGGGCGATCCCCGGCGCCAGGGCCAGTATCGGCCCCGGCCGGCCGTCGAAGGGCACCGGCGCCCCGCAGGCCACGTCCTCGGCGAAGCGCCACAGCCCGTATCCCGCCGCGGCCAGCCGGTCCGCCGCCTCCGAGCCTTCGCGGTGCTCCAGGACAAGGATGGCGGCGCGGCCGCCCAGCCCGGCGACGATGCCGTCTTCCCACCCCGGCTGGTCCACGCGCACCACCACGCGGCAGGCGGCCAGTTGCGGCCGTTCGTCCAGCAGCGCGGCCAGGGGAAGCACGGGGGTGGCCGCCGGAACCCATCCGGGCAGGGCGAAGACGCGGGCGCCGCCCCGCGGCTCGCGGGAGGCAAGGACCTGGCCGGCTTCGGCACCGGCGGCGGCGGCGATCACCTCCACCTGCTCCTCCAGGCCGGCGATGGCGATGCTGTCGCGCAGAATGTCGGCCTCGCCCGGCGAGGGCTCGAGGGCGAGGACCAGCAACTGGTGGCCGCACTGCTCCTGCGCCTCGAACAGATGCCGTCCGCTGCCGGCTCCCACATCCATCAGCAGGTCGCCGGGGGCGAGATGGGCGGCCAGGAAGGCCCGCGTTGCCGCGTCGGCGCCCATGGCGCGCCGGCGTTGCCGCTCGTGCCGTTCGGCGGTCAACTGGGCCAGCATTTCCATGCGCCGCCGGACCTCGGCCAGCGGCGCCTCCCACCGGCCCGGCAGAAGCTGGCGCAGCAGGAACATCTCGGGATACCAGGGGGAATCGTCGCGGCGGCGCATCCAGCGCGCATGGGCGGCATGGGGCAGCAGCAGCAGGACCGGCTTGCCCATGGCGGCGGCCAGATGGGCGGCCGGGCCATCGGTGGCGACCACCATGTCCATCTCGGCGATGCGCCCGGCCAGGTCGGCGAAATCCTCGACGGTGGGCGACAGGTCGGTGATCAGGGCGGGGTCGGCCAGCCTCGAGGCTTCCCCGGCCTGCGGCCCGGTCTGCAGCGAGAACAGCAAGGTGCCGGGCACCGTCGCCAGTTCGAGCACCCGTGGAAAGGCGATGCAATCCTCCGGGCGATCGCCGGCCCAGGCGACGCCCACCCTGACCAGGGTGCCGGCCGGGACCCGGATGCGGCGGATGCGGCGCGGCGGCGGCGCCAGAGAGGGGACGGCCGGAATGGAGTGCGGTCCCACCCGCAGCAATCCCGGCAGGTCGTCGAGCGACGCGGCGTAATCGGCGGCGAAGCCGTCAGGCAGCGGGAGGCCCAGGGGCAGAACTCGCGCCACCCCGGGCAGAGTCTCCAGCAGCGGCGCCAGTTCCGGCTGAACCACCAGGGTGATGCCGGCGCCGCGCTCCGCCAGGATGGGGATGAAGCGCACCATCATCAGGGTGTCGGACAGGCCGGATTCGGCGTGGAGCAGCAGGTGGGTTCCCGCCAGGTCCTGGCCCTCCCACGGAATGCCGGGGAAAAGGGGGCGGGCGGTGCCGGGCAGCCGGTGGCGCCATTGGGCGTCCTCCCACGACTCGATCAGGCGGCCGTCCAGCAGCAGCAGGCGGGCGCGGACCATGTGGGCCGCCGGGTCCTCGTCGTCGAGGACCAGGGCGCGGTCAACGTGCTCGGCGGCCTCGTCGGCCCGTCCCAGGTCCAGCAAGGTCTCGGCCAGTCCCACCCGGTGGGCGGGCTGCTCGGGTTCCAAGACGATGGCGGCGTGAAACGCATCCAATGCGGCCTCGCCCTCGCCCCGGCGGGCCAGCACCCGGCCCAGCGCCGCCCAGGCGGGGCCATGGCCCGGATGCAGCCCGAGGGCGCGGCGCAAGGCGGCCTCGGCGCCGGGCAGGCGGCCCTCGTCGGCCAGCAGGCGGGCCAGACCGCACCACACATGGACGGAATCGGGGCGTTCCATCAGCAAGATATCGATGATGGCGCGGGATTCGTCGGGCTGGCGGAGCTGGCGCAGCGCCTCGGCCAGTTCCAGGCGGCAACCCACGTGCTGGCGATCCATTTCCAGCAGGTCCAGGCAGAAGCGCAGGGCGTCGCGCGGCTTTCCCGCCTGCCGGCAGGTCTCGGCGGCGGCCAGCCGTGCCTCGGAATGGCTGGGGTCGAGATCGATGATGCGGCGATAGGCGTCCAGCGCCGGTTCACTGTCGCCATAGCGGCGGGCAAGGGTGGCCTCTTGCCACAGCGTCTCGATGATCGCCGCGTGCTCGGGAAGATCGGCGAACTCCAGATCAAGGTCTTCGATTTCGCTCATGGAGCAAGTCAAACCCGCCCACGAGCGCGAATCAAGGGCAAACCTATTCGGCCGCCCGCTTGCTGCCTTCCGGTGTATGCAGGCGCCGCAGCATCTCCGCCATCTCCGCCTGGACCTCGGTGGCGGCCTTCAGCTTGATGGGACCGAAGCCGCGGATACGCCGCGGCGCCGAGGCGATCTCCACCGCCAGGGCATGGTTCTCCGGGGTGAGATGGGCCATGATTTTCTGGATCGCCGCCTCGAATTCATCGATCAGCCGGCGCTCCAGCCTGCGTTCCCCGGTGCGGCCGAACGGGTCCAGCATGGTGCCGCGCAGGCCCTTGAGGCGGGCGAGGAACGGCATCAGGCGCAGCACCCACGGCCCGAAACGGCGCTTGTCGGCGCCCATGAAGGGCGGGGCCAGATGGATTTCCAGGCGCTTCCAGTCCTCGAACTGCTCCTTCAGCGACGAGACGAAGGCCGGGTCGGAATAGAGCCGCGCCACCTCGTACTCGTCCTTGTAGCTCATCAGCTTGGAAGCCGAGCGGGCCACCGCCTCGGTAAGGTCCTCCGCCCCGGGCAGGGCAGCCTGTTCGGCGGCCCGGACCCGCTCCACCATGGCGCGGTAGCGTGCCGCCCAGGCGGCGTTCTGGTAGCCGGTCAGATGGGCCACGCGGCGTTCGATCAGTTCGTCCAGGGTCTCGGACAGGCGGCGATGGTCGTTGCCGCCCACCGGCGGCGCGGCCATGCGTTCCACCCGGGCGGGGTCATGGGCGGCGAGGCGGCCCCAGCGGAAGGCCTGGACGTTGAAGTCGACCATGGCGCCATTAAGCTCGACGGCCCGCAGGATGGAGGCCTCGGCGAGTGGAACGTGGCCCTTCTGCCAGGCATAGCCCACCAGGAACATGTTGGTGGCCAGGGCGTCGCCCAGCAAGGTGGTGGCCAGGCGCGTCGCCTCGACGAATTCGGCGTCGCCGCCCACCTGCTCCTTGATGGTGTCCTCCATGCCGTGGGCCGGGAAGTCCAGGTCGGGGGCATGGGTGAAGGTGGCGGGCATAGATTCGTGGCGGTTGACCACGGCGAAGGACTTGCCGGGCTTGAGCTTGGCCAGGGTATCGAAGCCGGCGGCCACCACCATGTCGCAGGCCAGCAGCAGCCGCGCCTGGCCGGCGGCGATGCGCACGGCGTGCAGGCGGCCGGAATCGTCGCAGATGCGCACGTGGCTCATCACCGCGCCGTTCTTCTGGGCCAGCCCGGTCTGGTCGAGCGAGGTGACGCCCTTGCCCTCCAGATGGGCGGCCATGCCCAGCACCTCGGCCACCGTCACCACGCCGGTTCCGCCGATGCCGGTGACGATGATGCCGTAGGGCTCGGCGGCGCTGGGCAGGACCGGGAGGGGCAGGGCGGCGACGTCGGCCTCGCCCCGGCCCTTCAGCCGGCGGATATGGGCGCCCTTGACCGAGACGAAGCTGGGGCAGAACCCCTTGACGCAGGAGAAGTCCTTGTTGCACGACGACTGGTCGATGGCGCGCTTTCTGCCCCATTCGGTCTCCACCGGGACCACCGCCACGCAGTTGGATTTGACGCCGCAATCGCCGCAGCCCTCGCAGACCTTCTCGTTGATGAAAATGCGCTCGTCGGGGTCGGGCATCAGGCCGCGCTTCCTCCGGCGGCGCTTCTCGGCGGCGCAGGTCTGGTCGTAGATCAGGACGCTGACGCCCGTTTCCTCGCGCAGGCTTCGCTGCAAGGCATCCAAGGTGTCGCGGTGGTGGATGGTGGTGCCGGCGGGGAAGCTGCCGGGCGGGTATTTGCCGGGATCGTCGGAGACCACGGCGATGCGGCTCACGCCCTCGGCCCGCACCTGGGCGGCCATGGCGGCCACCGAAAAGGCGGATTCGGCCGGCTGGCCGCCGGTCATGGCCACGGCGTCGTTGTAGAGGATCTTGTAGGTGATGTTGCTCTTGGCGGCGAGGGCGGCGCGGATGGCCAGGGAGCCGGAATGGGTATAGGTGCCGTCGCCCAGGTTCTGGAACATGTGCTTGCGGCTGGTGAACGGCGCCTGGCCGATCCAGGTGGCGCCTTCGCCCCCCATATGGGTGTAGGTCAGGGTCTCGCGGTCCATCCAGGTGGCCATGAAGTGGCAGCCGATGCCGGCCATGGCCTGGCTGCCCTCGGGGATGTTGGTCGAGGTGTTGTGGGGACAGCCGGCGCAGAAATAGGGGATGCGGGTGAAGCCCTGGGGAATGGCGGCAAGGCGCCGTTCCTTGTCGGCCAGGAAGTCCAGGCGTTCCCTGACCCTGAGCGAGGTATAGAAGCGGCCGATGCGCGCCGCGATGACGCGGGCGATCATGGCCGGCGTCAGCTCGCCATAGGGCGGCAGGCTCCAGGCGCCGCTCTCGTCGTGCTCGCCGATCACGCGGGGGCGGACGTCTTCGCGCCAGTTGTAGAGCTGGGCCTTGAGCTGCTCCTCGATGACCGAGCGCTTTTCCTCGACCACCAGGATTTCCTCCAGCCCCTCGGCGAAGGCGCGGATGCCGCTGGGTTCCAGCGGCCAGCTCATGCCCACCTTGTAGAGGCGGATGCCGATCTCGGCGGCGTGGCGCTCGTCGATTCCCAAGTCGGCCAGGGCCTGCATGACGTCCAGATAGGATTTTCCGGTGGTGACGATGCCGAAGCGCGGCGAGGGGGAATCGATGATCGTGCGGTCGATGCGGTTGGCCTTGGCGAAGGCCAGGGCCGCCGGAATGCGTTGCGCCATCAGCCGGTGTTCCTGCTCGAGGAACTTGTCGGGCCAGCGGATGTTGAGGCCGCCGGGCGGCATCTTGAAGCCCTCGGGGGTCACGAACACCTGGCGCCAGGGATCGACGGTCACCGAGGCGGAGCTTTCCACCGTCTCGGAAATGGCCTTCATGCCCACCCACAGGCCGGAGAAGCGCGACAGCGCCCAGCCGAACAGGCCGAAATCCAGCACCTCCTGCACCCCGGCGGGATTGAGCACCGGCATCTGCGCCGCCATGAAGACGTGCTCGCTCTGGTGCGCCAGGGTCGAGGACTTGGCGCCGTGGTCGTCGCCGGCCAGCACCAGCACGCCGCCATGGGGCGAGGTGCCGGCGGAATTGGCGTGCTTGAACACGTCGACGCTGCGGTCCAGCCCCGGCCCCTTGCCGTACCACATGGCGAAGACGCCGTCGTGGGTGGGGCCCTGGAACAGGCCGATCTGCTGGGTGCCCCAGATGGCGGTGGCGGCCAGGTCCTCGTTGAGGCCGGGCTGGAAGCGCACGGCGTGGCGTTCCAGATGGGCCGCCGCCCGCCACAATTCCTTGTCCAGCCCGCCCAGCGGCGAGCCGCGATAACCGGAAACGAAACCGCCGGTGTTCAAGCCGGCGGCACGGTCCCGCAGATGCTGGAGCATGGGCAGCTTGACCAACGCCTGGATGCCCGACAGATAGATGCGGCCCTGATCCTGGACATACTTGTCGTCCAGCGTGACGGTGGTGGCGACGGTCATGGCGGCCTCGAAGCTACCTCATGTCTTGAAGGTAGTGGCGGCGCCCTGCGGTGGAAAGAGACGGGGCGAAAATAGCAACGAACGCAATGGGCGGGCCGCGGCGCGGCAAGGAAATTACGGCCAGATGACGAAATGCGGGGGATGCTTTCCATCCGCGATCAAGCTATATGAAAGCGCCTGCGTCTGAAGGGGTCCCAGGATGACCATTCTCGTTACCGGTGCTGCCGGCTTCATCGGCTACCACACCTCGCTCCGCCTGCTGGCGCGCGGCGAGCGGGTGCTCGGCGTCGATTGCCTCAGCCCCTATTATGATGTCCGGCTCAAGCAGACCCGGCTGGAGCACCTGCGCCGTCACGACGGCTTCTCGTTCGTCCAGGCCGACATCGCCGACCGGCCCGCCATGGCCGAGGTGGCCAAGGCCAATCCCGAGGTGACCGCCTATATCAACCTGGCGGCCCAGGCCGGTGTGCGCCACTCGCTCACCGCTCCCTTCGACTACACCCACTCCAACATCGAAGGCCATCTGGTGATGCTGGAGATGGCGCGGGCCAATCCCAAGTGCCGCCATTTCGTCTATGCCAGCTCGTCCTCGGTCTATGGCGCCAACACCAAGCTGCCGTTCTCGGTCGAGGACCGGGTGGACACTCCGATCTCGCTGTATGCCGCCTCCAAGCGCTCCGGCGAGCTGATGAGTCATTCCTACAGCCACCTGTTCCGCATTCCCACCACGGGGCTGCGCTTCTTCACCGTCTACGGCCCCTGGGGGCGCCCGGACATGGCCGCCTATCTGTTCGCCGACGCCATCATCGCCGGCCAGCCCATCAAGGTGTTCAACAACGGCGACATGCGCCGCGACTTCACCTATATCGACGACATCGTCTCTGGCGTGGTGGGCGTGCTGGACAATCCGCCGGCCGATGACGGCAAGGCGCCGCCCTACCGCCTCTACAACATCGGCAACAACAATTCCGAACAACTGATGGACTTCATCGGGCTGGTGGAAAGCTCGCTGGGGCGCAAGGCCACCTACGACTTCCATCCCATGCAGCCGGGCGACGTCAAGGAAACCTACGCCGACATCTCGGCCATCCAGCGCGACGTGGGCTTCGCGCCGACCACCCCCATCTCGGTCGGCGTTCCCCGCTTCATCGAGTGGTACAAGCAATACCACGGCCTGTAGAGCGGCCGGGAGACCCGGTCCAGTGACGCGAACCCCCGCCGGCAAGGGCGGGGGTGCATCGGCTGCGCCATCGTTCCCATGTCTACTTCATCTTGGTGATCGCCTTATCCAGCCACGTGGATAGGAGAAAGAAAGCCACGACGACGAAGACCCCGAGGCTCCCCAGGACCCACAGGTCCTGGTTCGAGAAGTCATTGGACGTTCCCTGGACCATGAACTTGCTGATCAGCATCCAAAGGACGATCGGGGCGGCCATGAAGGCGACAAGGACATAGGGGAGGTACCGCATGATTTCTCCATGAGTTTCTTGCCAGGGAACACACATGGGGACCTGGGCGATTTTAGGTGTAATCTCCATGCATGTTCAGATTACGCATGGCCCATCGGGATGTCACACCAATTTGAGGAGAGCGGGGGGCTGTCCGTTCCGTGGGCGGCTTGGCGTGCCGTTCCCTCCGGCAATATGTATATGCACATTTTCATGTTATATGCGGCTGGCTGGTATTCGCCACGGGGATTCCTGCAAATTTCCATCCTTGTTACAGCGTTTGATAAATACGTCGAAAATCATCGGCATACTTTGTTTCTTGGTGTCATAAGTAAATTCCTATATATTCTAGGTAGGGGTGGACCTTGGGCGGGAGGGCAGAATGTCAGCCTCGAAGGAAAACGTCTGGGCTCGTCTGGCGCAATCGCTGAAGACGCTTTGGGACGAGGACAAGCCGGCTCCGGCCGTTGCCGCACCGGGCAGGGTTGCCCGTCCGACGGCGCGGTCCTCGGTGGAATCGGCGGCCGAATGGCTTGAGCAGATGCTCGCCCGCGACCCCGCCATCAAGGCCCGGCTGCACGTGGTGTCCCTGGTGGAATACCGCGATTCGGTGGGCGACAAGTGGCCGCGCCTGGCCGACAAGGTGGCGATCATCGTCGACCAGGTGGTGCGCCGCAACATCGGCCGGGGCAATACTTACTGCCGTGATGGCGAGGATTGCTGGATACTGGCTTTTCCGGAACTGAGCATCGACGATGCCCGGCGGCGCACCATCGCCGTGGTCGACGAACTGGGCCGCTTCCTCTATGGGCAGCAGCAGGGCGGCCCCGACCGGCCCGTCGCCCTGGCCGCCGAGATTCCCGTCGCCGAGGCGGTGGGGGAGGACGGCGAGTTCATCGCCCACCGGATCGCCGGCGCGGTGGACGAGGCGAGGGCCTATGTCTCCACCAGCGGCCTGCCTTACCTGCCCAGCGCCGCGGTGTCCGCCGGGATGGGGGGCGACGACCCGCTCAGGGGCTGGACGACCCTGGACCGTGGCGATACCGCGCGGCGCGACGACATGAAATGGGAGACCATCGAAGGCACCGGGGCGAAGAAACCGGCGGCCTATCTCGACCCCAGTATCGTCGGCGCCATTCCGCCCGGTGCCAGCCTGTCGCTGTTGTGGCGTCCCACCTGGGTGGCCATGGGCGAGGCCATTTCCGCCTATGGCGCCCGCGTGGTGCGTCGCGACCGCCCGGATGACGAGCCTGTCGAGGGCTGCCGCGCCTATCCCGACGGCGACGTCGCCACGGCGCTGACTCTGGACCGCTTCGTGGTGAATTCAGCGGTGCGCGATATCCGGGCCGCCGCCCGCAATGCCCAGGAAGGCGTTTCCCAGCCCTCGGTGATCCTGCCGCTGTCCTGGCTGTCGCTGGCTTCGGACCAGCGCAATTCGGTGGTGTTCGCCCTGTCCGACCTGACCCAGGAGACCCGCAACACCCGGCTGGTCATCGAGATATTCCACATTCCCGACGGCACCACCACGCCGGAACTGGAATCCGTGGTGTCCTTCGCCGGCACGCTGTGCCGCGAGGTCCTGGTGCGGACCCGCCTGTCGGCGCGGCGAACCTCGGTGGCGGCTGAGATCGGGGTGTCCATGGTCGGCCTCGATCTCTCGGAATTCCGGCCCGAGGACCGCATGGACGACGAGCAGCTTCTGGCCGTGCTCGAGCGGATCCAGCGGGAAACCGCCAAGGACGGGATCGGCTGCTATCTGTGGAGCGCCCGTCACCGCAAGGTGGTGGGAGGCGTGGTCCAGGGCGGGTTCGAGATGGTCAACGGCCCCGGCCTGATGAAGGATATCCCCCGACCGGCCATCGTCCTGCCGGCGCCCAGGGCGCGCTTCGCGGCGGAATAGGCCGGGCCTCGGGGACGGCGTATCCTATGGGGGCAAGGGCGGCGATCGAGAATCCTCAATAAGCCCGGTCGATGCAGAAGTCGATGACGTCGATCATCGCCTGCTTCACCGGGCTGTCGGGGAAGATGCCCAGCGCGTCGCGGGCGATCTCGCCGTAATGGCGGGCGCGGGCGATGGTGGCGGCCAGGCTGCCGTGCTTTTCCATCAGCTTGATGGCGTGGCCCAGATCCTCGTCGGTCTGGTCCAGCTCCTCGACGCAGCGGCGCCAGAAGGTCCGTTCCTCGTCGTCGCCCCGGCGGAAGGCGAGAATCACCGGCAGGGTGATCTTGCCCTCGCGGAAGTCGTCGCCCACCGTCTTGCCCAGCACCGCCTGCTTGGCGGAATAGTCCAGCACGTCGTCGATCAGCTGGAAGGCTATCCCCAGGTTGAGGCCATAGGATTCCAGCGCCTCTTCCTCGACCTTGGGCTTGTCGGCCACCACCGCGCCGATGCGGCAGGCGGCGGCGAACAGGGCGGCGGTCTTGGAACGGATGACCTCGAGGTAGGAATCCTCGCTGGTCTCGGTGTCGTTGGCGGTGATCAACTGCAGCACCTCGCCCTCGGCGATCACCGAGGAGGCGCGCGACAGGATGGCCAGCACCGACAGCGAGCCGTCCTCGACCATCAGCTCGAACGAGCGGGAGAACAGGAAGTCGCCGACCAGCACGCTGGGCTTGTTGCCGAACAGGGCGTTGGCCGAGGCCTGGCCGCGCCGCAGATCGGATTCGTCGACCACGTCGTCGTGCAGCAGGGTGGCGGTGTGGATGAACTCGACGCAGGCGGCCAGCTTGATGTGGCGCGTGCCGGTATGGCCGGCCAACTGGGCCGAGGCCAGGGTCAGCACGGGACGCAGCCGTTTGCCGCCCGCCGCGATGATATGGCCGGCCAGCTGCGGAATCAGCTCCACCGGGCTGTGCATGCGATCGACGATGGTGCGGTTGACCTTTTCCAGGTCATCCTTGACCAGTGCGACAAGGGCGTCGAAGCTCTTCGCCTTCTTGCTGCGTTCGTCCTCGAAATTGACCACGATCGCCACGATGCAGAAACTCCTCCCGTGCGGGGCATACCTACCCGCGGCACGAACATAGTGTTGCCTGGGAAAGCCGGTCAAGCTTACATCGCCTTTTCCCTATGTCTTTCACCCCGATCAAGAGCGCCCATGCCCGACCCATCGTCCGAAGCGGAGACCGAGGATAGCCTGCTGAACGGCCGGGTCCGGCTTTTGCAGCCCAGGGACGGCTACCGCGCCGCCATCGATCCGGTGCTGCTGGCGGCGGCGGTGGCGGCCCGGCCGGGCGAGCGCGTTCTCGACCTGGGCTGCGGCGTGGGGGCGGCGGCACTGTGCCTGCTGGCCCGCTGTCCCGAAGTCATGGTGGCCGGATTGGAGGTGCAGGATTCCCTGGCCGGCCTGGGGCGGCGCAATGCGGCGCTCAACGGACACGAAGGGCGTTTCGTCGTTCATTGCGGCGATGCGGCGGTTCCGCCCGCCGGGCTTGGCGATTTCGACCACGTGCTGACCAACCCGCCGTTCTTCGAGGGCGGCAGCGGCACCTCGGCGGCCAATGCCTCGCGGGCCCGCGCCCATCAGGAGGGCGAGCTGGACCTGGCCGGCTGGATCAAGGCGGCGGTGAAGATGCTGCGGCCCAAGGGGCGGCTCACCCTCATCCACCGGGCGGAGCGGCTGGGCGATATCCTGGCCGCCATGCGCGGCCGGGGCGTGGGCGATATCGGCATTCTGCCCCTGTGGCCCAAGGCGGGGCGCGCCGCCGGGCGGGTGATCGTCTCGGCGCGCAAGGGGGTGCGGTCGCCCCTGCGGCTGCTGCCCGGCCTGGTCCTTCACGGCGAGGCTGGGGAGTTCACCGCCCAGGCCGAGGCCGTCCTGCGCAATGGAGCCGCCCTTGACCCCCTGGCCGGACCGGCGGATAACAAGTGATGTTCGGAAAAATACTTCTTACCATTGCGGTCATCGCCTTCATCTGGTTCGGCTTCAAATATCTGGGCCGTCTGGCCGAGCTGCGCCGCCGCGACGAGGCCGACAAGGTGACGCCGCCGCGCACTCCGCCCGGCGCGGCCGCCGGCGAGACGGAAACCATGGTCGAATGCCGGGTCTGCGGCACCTGGCAGCCGGGCCGCACCGCCCGGTCTTGCGGCCGGTCGGACTGCCCGTACTAATACTGATTGAAATATAATGAGGTATCTTCAATATGACTTTCGGTTCATCCTGCGCCGCGTGGGATGAACCGAAAGGATGCTGCCGTGCCGGCCGTCGACCGGACGGACCGCCGCAGCCTCCATGGGGAGAAGCCGGGTGACCGATACGAGGTCTCGTGCCCAGGATTTGCTGGCAGGCCTGTACCGCCGTCAGGCGGCGGTGATCGGGGCGTTGCTGCTGCTGACCCTTGGCGGATATCAGGCCCAGGACTGGCTTATTTCCCACCTGTCCGACGATGGCGCGCTGATCAACGTGGCGGGGCGGCAGCGCATGCTGTCGCAGCGCACCGTCGCCTTCGCCTTTCAGATGGTCGCCGCGTCGACGGCGGACGAGCGCGCCATGTTCGCCAATCTGCTGGCCCAGGCCGGGTCCGAGATGGGGGCGGGCCATGCCCGCCTGATCGGCGATAGCCGGGCGCGCGGCATGACGCCGGAGATGGAGGACCTGTATTTCGGCGGCAACCCGTCCCTGGATGCCGAGGTAACGGGCTTCGTCGGCGATGTCCGCCATCTGGCCGCCACCGAGGGATCGGGCATCGAGTTGAATTCGCCGCGCCTGCAGGCTCTGGCCGACACGTCGCGGCTGTCCCTGCTGCCCGGGCTGGAACGGCTGGTGGTGCGCTACCAGGACGAGGGGCGCCAGAACGTGGCGCGGCTGCGCCAGGGCTTCACCCTGGGGCTCTACTCGGTGATCGGCGTGCTGACCCTGTCGTGGTTCGGAGTGTTCCGGCCCATGGCCCGGCGCCTGCGCGAGGAATTCGCCGCCCATCAGGCGGCGGTGGACCACAACCACCTGATCCTGGATTCCATGGGCGAGGGCATCATCGGCCTCGACCTGGACGGGGCGGTCACCTTCGTCAATCCGGCGGCGTCCAAGATGCTGGGTTTCGCCCCGTGGGAAATGCTGGGGCGCCGCCTGCACCCGCTGATC
Organism: Phaeospirillum sp.; assembly: GCA_030824585.1. Lineage (GTDB taxonomy): Bacteria > Pseudomonadota > Alphaproteobacteria > Rhodospirillales > Magnetospirillaceae > Phaeospirillum. The sequence goes on from JAVBXM010000019.1 coordinate 12,405, forward strand.
CACCATTCCCACCCCGACGGCAGCGACTATCCCAGCGCCGATTGTCCGCTGGCCCATACCCTGGCCTCCGGCAAGGATTGCGCCATCGAGGGCGAGTGGTTCTGGCGCAAGGACGGGTCCAGCTTTCCCGTGCATTACGGCTCGACAGCCATCCTCAAGGACGGGGCGCTGATCGGCGCGGTAGCCACTTTCCGCGACATCAGCGACGTGACCGCCACCCGCCGCGCCCTGGAAGCCAGCGAGCAGATCAAGAGCAGTATCCTCGACGCGGCGCTGGATGCCATCGTCACCATCGACCGCACCGGCATGGTGGTGGAGTTCAATCCCGCCGCCGAGCGCATTTTCGGCCGCACGGCATCCGACGCCCTGGGGCAGGAGGTGGCGGAGATCATCATTCCCGAGGCCCACCGCGAGGCCCACCGCAACGGCCTGGCGCGGGTGGCCGCCGGGAACGGGTCCGGGGTGCTGGGCAAGCGGCTGGAGATGACCGGCCTGCATGCCGACGGGCGGGAGATTCCCCTGGAGCTGACCATCACCCATCTGCCCGACCATGGGCTGTTCACCGCCTTCATCCGCGACATCAGCGAGCAGAAGCAGACCGAGGCGGCGTTGCGCCGTTCGCAGAAGATGGAGGCGGTGGGGCAGCTCACCGGCGGTATCGCCCACGATTTCAACAATCTGCTGGGCATCATCACCGGTAATCTGGAATTGCTGGAGCGTACGGTCCAGGGCAGCGAGACCGGCATGAAGCGGGTGGCGACGGCGTTGCGCAGCGCCCGGCGCGGCGCCGACCTGACCCGGCGCCTGCTGTCCTTCTCGCGCCAGGACCCCAAGGCCCAGGGCAAGACCCTCACCGACCTCAGCGAGGCGGTTTCCGGCATGCAGGAGATGGTCCAGCGCTCGCTGACCAAGATGATCGAGGTGCGGACCCGGCTGGCCCCGGATGCCTGGCCGTCCGAGATCAACCGCAGCGAATTCGAGGACTGCCTGCTCAACCTGTGCCTCAATGCCAGGGACGCCATGCCCAACGGCGGCATCCTGACCGTCGAGACCTCCAATCTGGTGGTGGATGCCGCGGCCCGGCGGGCCGATCCCAATATGGTTCCCGGCGAATATGTGCTGGTGTCGGTCAGCGACACCGGAACCGGTATTCCCAAGCAGATTCTCGACCGCATCTTCGAGCCGTTCTTCACCACCAAGGAGCGGGGCAAGGGCACCGGGCTGGGGCTGGCCATGACCTATGGCTTCGCCAAGCGCTCGGGCGGCCACATCCGGGTCTATTCCGAGCCGGGCATGGGCACCACCTTCCGCCTTTACCTGCCCAGGGCGGCGGCGGCCGATGGTGCCGGGGCGGCGGCCGAGGCGGCGGCGGCCGAGGCGCTGCCCACCGGGAGCGAGCATGTCCTGGTGGTGGACGACGAGCCCCACCTGGGTGAGATCGCCGGCGAGTTCCTTTCCGAACTCGGCTACCGCGTCACCGTCTGCGCCGATGCCGCCGAGGCGCTGTCGCTGCTGCAGGGCGACCCGGCCATCGATTTGCTGTTCACCGACGTGGTGATGCCGCACGGCCTGGACGGCTACGCCCTGGAACGCCGGGCGCGCGAGATGGGGCATGGCTGCGCCGTGCTGCTCACTTCGGGGTTTACCGGCTATGCTGTTGAAACCACGGCCGGGCAGGCCGAGATTCTGCCCAAACCCTACGGCAAGGCCACCCTGGCCCGCGCCGTGCGGAAGATTGTTGATCGGAAAAAAGCCATATGACCCTGGATCAGCCCACCCCAATCCAACCGCCGGTGCTTATCCTCGATGACGAGCGCGACATGTGCGAATTCGTCGCCGACGTGGGCACCGATCTGGGCTTCGAGACCACGTGGTGCGATAATTTCGAGGATTTCGCCTGCCGCTATTCCGTCGACCTGCGCGGCATCTTCCTCGATCTCGCCATGCCGGGCATGGATGGGGTCGAGATCATCCGCTTCCTGGCCGACAACAAGTCCGGCGCCCATCTGGTGCTGATGAGCGGCTATGATTCCGATGTGATCGAGGCTGCCCGGCGGCTGGCGGAATCCCGCGGTCTCAGGGTGGCCGGCGCCCTGCACAAGCCGTTCAGCGTCGCCGAATTGTCGGCGGTCTACCACATCCTGGCCACCGCCCAGGCGCCGGCCCGGCCCAGCGTGGTGGAAAAGGCTCCGGACCGCTATCGCCCCGACATCGCCGCCCTGGGCAGCGCCCTGGACGACGGGCACGTGGTTCCCTGGTTCCAGGCCAAGTTCTGTACCAAGACGCGGCGAATCCTGGGAGCCGAGGTGCTGGCCCGCTGGATTCATCCCGAGCATGGCATGGTGGGGCCGGACCGCTTCATTTCCCTGGCCGAGCGCGAGGGGCTGATCGACCGGCTGACCGATTCGGTGATCCGTCAGGCCCTGGCCAAGTGCCGCGACTGGCGCAAGGCCGGCATGCTGCCCCGGGTGGCCCTCAACCTCTCCCCCCATATGCTGCATAACCTGGACTTGCCCGACGCCCTGGTGGATATCGCCCGGGACTACGACATCCCACCCGAGATGATCACCATCGAGATCACCGAGACGGCGCTGGCCGGGGATTTCACCTCCCAACTGGACATCCTGACCCGGCTGCGCATGCGCCGCTTCGGGCTGTCCATCGACGATTTCGGGACCGGCTATTCGTCGCTGAAGCAATTGCAGCAGGGACCGTTCACCGAGCTCAAGGTGGATCAGTCGTTCATCGCCAAGGCCCTGACCGAGGAAGGGGCCAGGGCCATCGTCGAGAGTTCGATCCAGTTGGGGCACCGGCTCGGCCTCAAGGTGGTGGCCGAGGGCATCGAGACCGAGGAGCAGATGGACCTGGTCCGCGATCTGGGCTGCGACGAGGTGCAGGGCTTCCTGCTGGGGCGGCCCTGCGCCGCCGAAGCGTTCAACTGGCCGGGGGCCTGAGGTCCCCGCTCCGATTCACCACGAAGGCACGAAGGGAAAGGGCCTTCGTGGTGAACCTCATCCTCAGCCGTTGCCCCACCAGTAGACCCAGACGAACAGGAACACCCAGACCACATCGACGAAGTGCCAGTACCACGCCGCCGCCTCGAAGCCCACGTGCTTGGCCGGCGTGAAGTCGCCCACCCGCACCCGGTTGAGGCAGACGGAGAGGAAGCACACCCCGACGAAGACGTGGAAGCCGTGGAAGCCGGTGGCCATGTAGAACACCGACGGGTAGATGCCGTCGGCGAAGGCGAACATGGCCTGGCCGTATTCGTGAATCTGCAAGCCGAGGAACAGCACGCCGAGCGCGATGGTGACCGCCAGCCACGCCTTGGTGGCGCCGCGCCGGTCATGGCGCAGGGCGTGGTGGGCCTTGGTCAGGGTGGCGCCCGAACTCATCAGGATCAGCGTGTTGATGAAGGGGATGTGCCAGGTCTCCAGGGTCTGAATGCCGGCCGGCGGCCATTGGGGAACCATGGGCGCCACCCCCAGGGCCGAATGGAAGTAGGCCCAGAAGAAGGCGACGAAGAACATCACCTCCGAGGCGATGAACAGGCCCATGCCCAGGCGCAGGCCGTGGCAGACCTCCTCGGAATGCGCCACCCCCGAGCGGGCCTCGCGGAAGATGTCCCGCCACCAGGCGAACATGGTGAGGGCCACCATGGCGAGGCCGATCAGCATCACCGTGGTGTGGGCGTGGTTGCGGAACCAGTCCACCGCGCCGTAGACCAGCACCAGGGCCGAGATGGCGCCCACCAGGGGCCAGGGGCTGGGGTCGACCAGATGGAATGGATGGGGCGCTGACGAAGCGCGGGGAGTGGCTTGGGCGTGACTCATGACCGTCCTCTCTCGTCAGGGGCGTTGGCGCTGGGGGCCGTGTTGGCATTGAAGAAGGTGTAGGACAGGGTGATGGTGCCGACCTCGTTGCTCAGCGGATCGGCGGCCATGGCCGGATCGATCACGAAGCTGACCGCCATGTCGACGCTCTGGCCCGGCTCCAGGGTCTGCTCGGTGAAGCAGAAGCACTGGATCTTGGCCACGTACTTGCCGACCTTGTCCGGCGTGGCGTTGAACACCGCGTTGCCGGTGATGGGGCGGTCGGAGAGGTTGGTGGCGGTGAACACCGCCAGGGTGTCCTCGCCAAGCCGCACCTTCATCTCGCGGACCTGGGGGGCGAAGCGCCATTGCAGGCCCTTGGCCACCGAGGCGTCGAAGCGCACCGTGACCATCTTGCCCGAGGGCGCGGCGGAGTCCGCCGCCACCTGGCGGGGCGGGCCGCCGATTCCCGTGACCTGGCAAAAGGCCCGGTACAGCGGCACGCTGCCGATCACCAGCCCGACCATGGCGGCGATGATCACCACCAATCCCGCCAGGGTCGCGCCGGTGCGGCGTTTGCGGTCCATTTTCCCTTACTCCGCCGGAGTGCCGATATGGGGCAGCTCGTCGAAGCTGTGCAGCGGCGGCGGCGAACTGACCGACCATTCCAGCGTGGTGGCGCCCGATCCCCAGGGATTGGCTTCCACCGCCTTGCCGGCGGTGAAGGTGCGCCATACCACCACCAGGAAGAACACCGTGCCGGCAAAGGCGATGTAGGCGCCGATGGACGAGACCATGTTCCACCCGGCGAAGGCGTCGGGATAGTCGGGAACGCGGCGCGGCATGCCCTGGGCGCCCAGGAAATGCTGCGGGAAGAAGGCGATGTTGACGCCGATGAAGGTCAGCCAGAAGTGGATCTTGCCCAGGGTCTCGGGGTACTGGTGGCCGCTCATCTTGCCGATCCAGTAGTAGAAGCCGGCGAAGATGGCGAACACCGCGCCCAGGCTCAGCACGTAGTGGAAATGGGCCACCACGTAGTAGGTGTCGTGCAGCGCCACGTCGACGGGATTGTTGGCGAGCACCACGCCGGTGACGCCGCCCATGGTGAACAGGAAGACGAAGCCCACCGCCCACATCATGGGGACGCGGAAGGTGATGGAGCCGCCCCACATGGTGGCGATCCAACTGAACACCTTGATGCCGGTGGGCACCGCGATGACCAGGGTGGCGGCGGTGAAATAGGCCCGGGTGTCCACCGCCAGCCCGGTGGTGAACATGTGGTGGGCCCAGACCACGAAGCCGACGAAGCCGATGGCCACCATGGCGTAGGCCATGCCGAGATAGCCGAATATGGGCTTCTTCGAGAAGGTGGAGATGATGTGGCTGATGATGCCGAAGGCCGGCAGGATCATGATGTAGACTTCGGGGTGGCCGAAGAACCAGAACAGATGCTGGTAGAGCAGGGGATCGCCGCCGCCGGCCGGCGCGAAGAACGTCGTGCCGAAATTGCGGTCGGTGAGCAGCATGGTCAGCGCGCCGGCCAGCACCGGAATGGACAGCAGCAGCAGGAAGGCGGTGACCAGCATGGCCCAGACGAACAGCGGCATGCGGTGCATGGTCATGCCCGGTGCGCGCATGTTGAGGATGGTGCAGATGAAGTTGATGGCGCCCAGCACCGAACTGATGCCTGCCAGATGCAGGCCCAGGATGGCGAAGTCCACCGAGGCGTCGGGGTGGTAGGTGGTCGACAGGGGCGGATACAGCGTCCAGCCGGTACCGGCCCCGGCTCCTTCGACCATGGACAGCAGCATCATGACGAAGGCGGGGGGCAGCAGCCAGAAGCTGATGTTGTTCAGCCGGGGAAAGGCCATGTCCGGGGCGCCGATCATCAGCGGCACGAACCAGTTGCCGAAGCCGCCGATCAGGGCGGGCATCACCGTGAAGAACACCATGGTGAGCGCGTGGGCGGTGACGAACACGTTGTACATGTGCCAGTCGCCGTCGAAGATGGTGCCGTTGGGGTGGGCCAACTGCATGCGGATGACGATGGACATGGCGCCGCCCAGCAACCCGGCGATCACCGAGAAGATCAGGTACAGCGTGCCGATGTCCTTGTGGTTGGTGGAATAGAGCCAGCGCCGCCAGCCGTGGGGCTGGGCGTGGCCGTGGTCGTGCGCGACGGCGGTGCTCATGGCCGTTTCTCCCCCCCAGTCTTGGTCACGGTCTCGGCAAGGGCGACGGCCGTCTCGGGACGGGTGCCGTCGATGCGGGCGAAGGTCTTCTTGGCCTGGGCGACCCAGGCGATGAATTCCTCCTTGGGCACGGCACGCACGTGGATGGGCATGAAGCCGTGGTTGACGCCGCACAGTTGCGAGCATTGGCCGTAATAGGTGCCGGACTCGGCGACCTGCACCCAGGTCTCGTTGAGCCGTCCCGGCACCGCGTCGGTCTTGATGCCGAAGGCGGGGACCGACCACGAGTGGATGACGTCGTCGGCGGTCATCTGCAGGCGGATGGGCACCCCGGCCGGCACCACCAGGGCGTTGTCGGCGGTAAGCAGGCGCGGCTGGCCGGCCTGCAGGGAATCCGACGCCACCATGTTGCTGTCGAACTTGAAGTCGTGGTCGGGATACTCATACGTCCAGTACCACTGGTGGCCGACGATCTTCAGCGTCATGTCGGCGTCCTGGACCTTGTCCATGAAGTAGAGCAGCCGGAATGACGGAATGGCGATCAGCAGCAGGATCACCGCCGGTATGGCGGTCCAGAGGATCTCCAGCGGCGTGTTGTGCGACCAGGTGGCCGGCTTGGGGTTCCTGTCGGCCCTGAAACGGGTGCAGGCATAGAGCAGCAGCCCGGAGACCAGCAAGGTGATCGCGACGATCACGCCGTTGATGAAGGTGGCCAGTGATGCGATGCGTTCCATGGTGGGGGAGACCCCGTGCTGGAACGAGATTGCCCAAGGTTGCGGCTCGCCCGCCATCGCCACCGGTGCCAGACCGATGACGGCGACCGCCGCCGTTAGGGCCAGAACGGACCTGTTCATGTCGAATGTCCCTCCCTGCCGTCGTCTCATCCGCAGTAACTTTTCCCACTCACGGATGAAATACTGCGCCTGAAAGTCATTCTAATTAGTTGGAACGCCCGTCTCCCTTTCCAAGACCCCCCGGCAAAAAAGCCGTATTCAGGCCGAATGTTTTAGGCGTTAGGGCTTGCATCCGGACGGTGAATCTCTACATTCGCGTTATCTGATGAAATAGGATGTTCGGCATGCTTTCGCGGCTTTTCGGTCTTTCCTCGTCTTCCGGCAGCGACAAGGTCCAGGTGGTCGATCCCTCGCAGATCCGCCAATGGTGGGAGGCCGGCTCCATCGTCCTGGTGGACGTGCGCGAGCCCGACGAACATGCCGCCGAGGCTATCGCCGGGGCCATCAACCTGCCGCTGTCGAGCTTCGATCCGGCCCGCATGCCCAAGCCCGGGGAGGGCAGGCGGCTGGTCCTTCATTGCCGCAGCGGCGTGCGGTGCGGCACCGCCACCGAAAAGCTGCTGGCCGCCGGCTGGGATGGCGAGATTCACCGCATGAAGGGCGGCATCCTAGGCTGGAAGGCTTGTGGCGGCCCCACCGTTTCGGGGCGCTGACAGCCTCGGCCCTTCCAGATAGAATGGCGCCAACAGGGGGGCGCCCGTGCGCAGTCTTGCCGCATTCATGGCTCTGGTGGTGATGGCCGCCGCGCTTCCGGCGCGGGCCGAGGCTCCGGTGCGGCTGATGGCCGAGACCTGCCTCGCCTGTCATTCCCCCGAGCTTCATTCCACCATTCCCACCCTGGCCGGCCGTCCGGCCGGCGATCTGCTCCGCCTGTTGCTGGCTTTCCGCGACGGATCAAGGGCCGCCACCATCATGGACCGCATCGCCAAGGGCTACTCGCGCGAGGAACTGGGCGCCATCGCCGGCGAACTGGCTGGCAAGGGAGAGCGGCCATGACCGGCCGTCTTTCCCGGCGGGCGCTGCTGGGCGGCGCGACCGCATTGCTGGCCGCGCCGGCCCTGGCGGCGGGACCCCGGGGAGCCCGGGTGGTGATCGTCGGCGGCGGCTTCGGCGGAGCGACGGCGGCCCGTTACCTGCGCCGGGCCATGCCCGAACTGCGCATCACCCTGGTCGAGCCGAACCGGGTCCATGTCACCTGTCCCGGCTCCAACGCGGTGATCGGCGGTCTGGAGCCGCTGTCCCGGCTGGAACACGGCTACGATCGATTGCGCTCGCGGTTCGGCATCGAGGTGGTGCACGACGCGGCCGTCGCCATCGAGGGCGAGCGGCGGCGGGTGCGCCTGGGCGGGGGGGCAGAGATCGCCTATGACCGGCTGATCGTCTCGCCCGGCATCGATCTGCGCTGGAACGAGATCGAAGGTTACGGCGAGGCGGCCGCCCTGACCATGCCCCACGCCTGGAAGGCGGGGGAGCAGACCGCCCTGCTGCGTCGCCGGCTGGAGGCGGTCGAGGACGGCGGCGTGGTGATCATCGCCGCGCCGGGCAATCCCTTCCGCTGTCCCCCCGGTCCCTACGAGCGGGCCGGGCTGATCGCCTGGCATCTGTCGCGAACCCGCAAGGGCTGCAAGGTGCTGATCCTCGACGCCAAGGATTCCTTTTCCAAGCAGGCGCTGTTCCAGGAAGGCTGGAAGGCGCTGTACGGCGACATGATCGAATGGGTGTCGGGAGCCAGCAACGGCAGGGTGGTGCGGGTCAACGCCGCCGAGGGCTGGGTGGAAACCGATTTCGACCGTTTCACCCCGGCGCTGGCCAACATCATTCCGCCCCAGGGTGCCGGGCGCATCGCCGTGGCGGCCGGGCTGGCCGAGGCCGGCGGTTTCTGCCCGGTGGATCCGGCGACCTTCGAATCCCGCCGCATCCCCGGCATTCACGTGATCGGCGATTCCTGCATCGCCGGCGAGATGCCCAAATCCGCCTCCTCGGCCAACAACCAGGCCAAGATCGCGGCGGCGGCGGTGGCGGCCTCCCTGGCCGGGCAGGGCTTCGCTTCGGTCAAGGCCATCAATGTCTGCTACAGCCTGCTGGCCCCCGATTACGGTATCTCGGTGGCGGGGGTCTACGACGTGGCCGATGGCCGCCGGGCCGGCGTGGCCGGGTCGGGCGGCGTCAGCCCGCTGGGGGCCGATGCCCACGCCCGCAAGACCGAGGCCGAGTATGCCGTCGGTTGGTACGCCGGCATTTGTGCCGATGCCTGGGGTGGTTGATACGTTCCGTTAAGGAAAAGCTGGATATGTTATCCATGAAGTCGCTTCTGCGAAAGGAGTGAACGACCATGGGCCAGAAGGCTGCGCGCCGCGAGAAGCTGGCGGCAATGCGGGACCGGGTCTGGGCGATCATCGCCGCGCCCGAAGCCCACTCCCTGATGTCGCGGGAGCGGGCTCTCGATTCCCTCGGTTACCTGTGGGAGATCGAGAAGGACAACGGCAGCGCCCTGCTGGTCCTGTGAAATGAACCGGCCCGCCTCCTTGGGGGCGGGCCAATTCATGCGAAAGCCAGGATGATACGGCGCGAATGAAACGGCCTGTCATCCCGACGCCCAGGACGAGACCCTCGCCATGGCTCGGGATGACATGACGAGTATCCGTGACCGCAAGGCGGCATCCGTGTCCTTCCGTGTCCGGGGACCGCCGGATGCCGTTGTGCCGGTCCGGCCGCTCAGCGCGGGCCGCAGCGCCGGGCCATGCGGGCGCGAGTCTCGGCCTCGTCGGCGCAGTCGCGGCAATGCTTGGCATAGGGATTGGCCTGCAGGCGCTCGGCCTCGATCTCCTCGTTGCAGGCGCGGCAGATGCCGGTGGAGAGCACTGATTCCGTCCGCTCCAGGACCGCCTGAATGGCGGCGGCGTTCAGCATGTCGGTGCGCTCGGCTGCCAGATCGATATCGTCCATTCCCCACACTCCACAGTGTTGCCCAACCCGCCATATGGTGGCAGGAGGTGTGAGGGTAATCAATATCTATGATGGATGTCTATTCCGCCGGCTTGGGAATCCAGGTCAGCACGGCGGGGCCGTCTTCCTGGTTGCACAACTCGGCCAGTTTGGCCGCCGAAACGCGGAGCGGCATGGTGCCGTTGATGGACAGCAAGCCCTTGCGGACCAGCTTCCAGCCCACCGAGACGCAGGCGGTGGGCGGAACGTTGTCGGCCACCAGGGCCAGCATGGCGCCGTTGCGCTCGGTGCGGATGGTGCCGCCGAACACGTGAGCAATGGTTCCGCCGCCGTTGCGGGCCACGGCTTCCATCTGCTCGGCGAAGGCCTCGGGCGTCACCGCCGCGTTACCGCCCAAAGTATGGGGACGCATCAGGACGGCGCCGCCGCCCAGGGCGGCCAGCACCACGGCGATGCCGGCCAGGGCCAGCAGTTTCGCCTTGCCGCCACCCGGCGCTCCGGCCGGCTTTCGCGGGGCGGGGGCCTGAATGAACGGCTTGGAGTGGGTTGCCGATGTGGTGGCCATGATGCAATCCCGCCTTCTGTCGGGTGATACTAAGAATCACATCATGCCAGGGATTGCTTAAGGCAAGGTTGACGGCGGAGCGGAAGGGCCCAAAAGGACAAAGGCCCCAGGTTTCCCTGAGGCCTTCGATGGTGGGCGGTACTGGGATTGAACCAGTGACCCCTACGATGTCAACGTAGTGCTCTCCCGCTGAGCTAACCGCCCTTGTCTTGGTCCGTCCCATTGGTTGGGCCCGGCCGAGGGACGTTCTTTTAGCGTCGTTCTTCGGGCATTGCAAGCCCTTCTGAAATGCCTGCACAATGGAAAATGAAGCAGGGCGAAAGTCGCCGTTTTCCGCGAGCGGGGTATGACACGAGCCGGGCGATTTGCTAAGAAGGGCGGGCAAGCCATGGATACCATGCCCGCCGAGATCATGAATGACGATGATGCCGTGCTGAGGGTGTTCGAGCCGCCCCGGCAAACGGTGCCGCTTGTTTTCTCCTCGCCCCATTCCGGACGCGACTATCCCGCCGAGTTCGTGGCCCAATCCCGGCTCGACGCCCGCATGCTGCGCCGCTCCGAGGACAGCTTCGTGGACGAGCTGTATGCCGGGGTGGTCGCCCTGGGGGCGCCGCTGATCGCCGCCCTGTTTCCCCGGGCCTATTGCGATCCCAACCGCGAGCCCTACGAGCTGGACCCCGCCATGTTTTCGGGCACGCTGCCCGACCACGCCAATACCCGCAGCCCTCGCGTCCTGGCCGGGCTGGGGACCATCGCCCGGGTGGTGGCCAGCGGTGCCGAGATCTATGCCGGGCGTCTGCCGGTGGCCGAGGCGGAGAGCCGTATCGCCCGCTGCTACCGTCCCTATCACCGCCGGCTGCGGGAACTGGTGGAGGCCACCCGCGCAGCCTTCGGGTGGTCGCTGCTGGTGGATTGTCATTCCATGCCGTCGGTAGGTGGCCCCATGGACCGCGATTCGGGGCTGAGCCGGGTGGACGTGGTGCTGGGCGATTGCTTTGCCGCCGCCTGCTCGCCGCTGTTCACCCAGGTGGCCGAGGATACCTTCTCGCAATTGGGCTATCGGGTGGTGCGCAACGCGCCCTATGCCGGCGGCTTCACCACCCGCCATTACGGCCAGCCGCGCCTGGGCAGCCATGCCCTGCAGATCGAGATCAACCGCGCCCTCTACATGGACGAGGCCAACCATTGCCACGGTCCCGATTTCGCCCGGGTGCGGGCCGATCTGGAAAGGGTGGCGGCGGCCCTGGCGGCGGCGGCGGTGGAGTTCGGCCGGGCATGAGAGGTCCCAGCACGCCGCTCTCCGTGGAAATCCGCGACGCCACCGACGACGACATGGCGGCGGTGCAGTCCATCTATTCCTTCTATGTGTCGCGCAGCGCCGCCTCCTTCGAGGAAGAGGTGCCCTCCGTCGAGGAGATGAAGGCCCGCCGCGCCGCCATCACGGCGCGCGGCCTGCCGTTTCTGGTGGCGGTGGAGGAGGGCGAAGTGCTCGGCTACACCTATGCCGGACCGTTCCGTCAGCGCTCGGCCTATCGCTATACGGTGGAGGATTCCATCTACGTGGCGCCCTTCGTGGCGCGCCGGGGTATCGGCCGCACATTGCTGGCCGCCTTGATCGAACGCTGTACCGAACTGGGCTACCGCCAGATGATCGCGGTGATCGGCGATTCCGCCAATCAGGGCTCCATCGGCGTGCACCGCAGCCTGGGCTTCGGCCAGGAAGGGGTCTTGCGCGGGGTGGGTCTGAAATTCGGCCGCTGGGTGGATGTGGTGATCATGCACCGGACCTTGGGCGGCGACGACCGGCCGCTGCCCGACGGCACCAAGGCGCCGCCCATGCTGTCCTCCTCGGACCCCGAGATTCCCTAGGCCTCGACGGCGGGAAGCCCCAGGACCAGCTTCACCAGTTCCGCCTGGCGCGCCGTGCCGGTCTTGGCGAAGACCTGCTTGAGGTAGGTGCGCGCCGTCGACACCGTGATCTCGGACAGGCCGGCGGCTTCCTCCACCGAGTGGCCGAGGGCCAGGGAATGGGCAAGGCGCGCCTCCGAGGGCGTGAGGTCGAGCAGCCGGGCCAGTTGCTCCACCGGAACCAGGGGCAGGTCGTCGGGATCGCTGATGTAGAGGGCGGCGCTTGGTCCGCCGGCGGCCGGTGGCCTGGGCAGCGGGCCGATCAGCACCGAAAGGGGGCGCTTCAGCGACGGGCGGGAGATGGACAGCGCCGCCGTTCCGCCGCCGGCCAGGGTTTCCGCCACGGCCCGGTGAAGGCTGGCCGTTTCGGCGGGGAATGCGGTCCGGACCTGCCGCCCGCCGTCCAGGGACAGCCCGTCCTCGGCGGCGCACAGGGCGGCGCCGCGCCGGTTCATGAACAGGGCGTGGCCGGTTGCGTCCACCACGATCACGCCCACCGGCAGGCGGTCGAGGGCGGCCTCGCCCATGGAGGGCGGCTGCCCGGGCGGGGGGCGGCCGGCCAGGGCCTCGGCGATGCCCTCGGCCAGCAGGAAGGCCGGGCAGGGCTTGGTGAAGAAGCGGAACATGTCGGCACGGTTGATGGCGTCGATGGCGGTACGCAAATCGGCGGTGCCGGTCAGCATGATGTAGGCGGTGTCTGGTGCCGTCCGGCGCATGGCCACCACCATGTCGATGCCGGTCATGCCCGGCATCGACATGTCCGAGACCACGACGTCGAAGGGGTGGGCCCGCATGGCCGCCAGCCCGGCCGCCGGGTCGGAGACGAACTCCATCTCCCAGCGCTCCTCATGCCTGTGCATGCCGCGCCGCAATCCCTGGAGGACACGGGCCTCGTCGTCGACAAACAGGATGCGCGGCTTGGCAGGCATGGTCGGCCCCGAACGCTTTCCCCCCGAGTATGGGGAGCGATCCGGCTGTCCGCAACCGTCAGGCCAGAGGGAGGCGCAGGGTGAAGGCGGTGCCGCCGGTGGGGCCGCTCTCGACGGTGATGGTGCCGCCGTGCAGGTCGACGATCCGTTTGACCAGGTACAGGCCCAGTCCCACGCCGCAGACCCGGTCGGTCTTGATGGAGCGGTAGTACTTCTCGAAGATCCTGTCGCGCTCGCTGGCCGGTATTCCCGGCCCCCGGTCGCGGACGGTGATTTCGGCCCGGCCGGCTTGCCGGCCCATGGTCACGCCGACCGGGCTGCCGGCGGGAGAGAATTTCAGCGCATTGTCGACGATGTTGGAAATGGCGATGGCCAGCAGGTTGCGGTCGCCGGCCACCAGCACGCCGGGCTCGATGTCCATGTCCAGGGGGCGGGAGGCGGCCGAGAACTGGTCGGCCAGACAGGTTTCCTCCACCAGGGCGCCCAGGTCGAACCGCGTGGCGTCCAGCGGGCTGGCCGGCGAGTCCAGGCGCTCCTCGTTGAGGTATTCGTTGATCAGGTTCGACATCCGTCCGAGGGCGCGGTGAATCTTCGCCACCTCGTCGGCAAGCTCGCCATTGTCGCGGCCATAGATGGCGATGAGCTGGGTGGCCCCGGCGATGGTGGAAAGGGGGCCGCGGAACTCGTGGGAGACCATGGACAGGAAGTTCCTTTGTTCCCCCATGGACCGCAGGACCGCCTCGGCGGCCTCCTCGGCCTTCCTGGTGCTCTCCTCCAACTGGGCGGTCTTTTGCCGCACCCGCGCATCCAGTTCCTGGTTGGCCGATTGCAGGTCGGCCTTGGCCGTCTTCATGCCGCTGATGGCCTGGCTCAGCCGGGAGGCCATGTCCGAGAAACTGTCCTTCAGGGCGTCGATCTCGTCGCCGGGCGGGGTGCCGCGCGGCTTGGGTTCGGCCGCGGCCGGGTGCCCCAGGTCGTCGAGCACGCCCTGGACCTCATGCTTGAGCGGCGTCAGGCGGCTGGTTACCAGCACGTGGATCAGCCAGCCCATGAACCCGGCCACCAGGAAGGTCTTGACCGCGTTGCCGAACAGAATCTCGGCGGTCAGGGTGAAGACTGCCACATAGATGGCGTCGATGCTGGCGACCACGTCCAAGGTGCCCAGGCTCTGCCGGCCGGTGCTGGTCTGGCGTTCCAGGGTGAACGTCCGGCTGATGGAGTGGGCCGAGCGCAGGCGCCCCTGGGACCACACTTTTCCTTCCGGGGTGGCGATGGCGGCTTCCTGAACGTAGGGCATACTGGTCAGGGCCTGCAGCGCCAGGCTGATCTGCGCCTCGTTGAACGTCCAGACGCTTTCGGCGATGGAGGGCAGCAGGACGTCGATCCCATCCAATTGCTGCTCCACCGCCGACCGGCGGCCGGCGAACTCGCTGGTCAGTTGGAGGACGCTGATGATCAGGGTGATCACCGAGCTGAAGACGATGGTGTAAAGGATGATGCGCCGCCCCAGCGGGCGGGCATGGTTTCGTTTGAGAGCGTCGTATGGGGGCATCTTCAAACGTGGCTCTTGGTCGCGGTGGCCGATGGGGGACTAAGTCTATGGATATATACCAGAGATGCGGTTTCGGCGCCCAGCCCTTGAAAGCCAGAAAAAAAGCCGCTGGGTTGCCCCAGCGGCTTGAGTTTAGGGAGGTTGTTTGTGGGGGCTGTCAACCCATTGAACCCATTGATTTCATCTGTTTAATGGGGCTGTGTGTGGGGCAGAATGTGGGGCAGAACCAGTGTTACGGTTTGGCCTTATCTGCTTCGATTAACATCAAAATCGTTGCCGCAGTTTGGTGCAGAACGTAGCTGGCGAGATACGGAGGCACGTCCTTAATGTCGCCGCCTTGGCCATGTGCCGCCTTCTTGTTTCGTGGTGTTGGGATGCCACTTTCCAGCATGGAGCGGAGAGAGGTGAAGTGGGCCTGCCAATATTTTTCGACAAGCTCGTTGTCGAGAATCACGTCGATAAGCTTCTTTGCCGGATCGGTTGGGGTGTAAGCCCATTGACGTTTGTCACAAATGATCTTCATCGTGCTTTCAAATGATTTGGCACAATCGGTTAGGCATTCCTTGTATTTTCCATCCCGATAATGGTCGTGAGCACTAAGAAACTCGGCGTTTGCCCCGGAAAATCTTGGGTCTCTCAATAGAGTTAATGCTGGCTTGACGGCTTCCGCATGGAGAATCTCAGAATCTATGCGAATAATTTTCTCAGATTCATATTGATACCCAACTCCAGATTCTTTGAATCTTATGTTCAGCTCGTTAATTGCATTGTCAGCATGCTGCGTGCGGCGATCATAGTAAGTGACGTGTCGTATTTTTTTATCGATAAGATAAAATATTATCTCTATAGCACTTAATGACTGTTCTATGTCTTTCTCATTCAGAAAATATTCCGTAAACTCAGCCTCACCGTCTTGATAAATGTTATTGTTTAAATTGAACACGCCGTTCTCTTGTCTGAGTAAGTTGACGGCGGCACTGTAGGCCATCAGGTGTTGGCTGTTGACCGACGATCCGTCGATGGCCGAGCGGTATATGTGCACGATCTGAGTTTTGAGTTTTTTTGGTAGATCATCATAAACATATACGTCGGGCATCTCGCCCCTGAGACGGCGTTGGCGTTTTGTGTATGTTTCCCAAACGACCATCTCAGGTCTCCCTGCTTTAAAATCGAAGCTTTCCGCAAAATAGCTCGTAAAAATAGACTTGGTAAAGTGGGTGTGGGGGGAGGTTTAGGCTCCAAGAGGGGAAGATCGTAACGCACACCTACATCGTTGAAAAATATATAATATTTTTATGTGGGGTAGAATGTGGGGCAGTTGGTGCATTTTTGGCGTCGTTCAATTCCTGGCTAACTCATTGAAAACAAAAAGAGAGCCGCTGGGTTGCCCCAGCGGCTTGAGTTTAGGGAGGAAACGTCCAAGAAAGCAGAAAGGGGTCCGAGGGACTGGCCTTTGCTGCAGTGCAATATATATCGGTAGAATTGCTGCGGTGCAAGGTAAAAATCGACGGGAGAAGCGCGGAAAGCCGCCGAAATGGCCTTTCTCTCCCTTTGGTGGATGCAACACAGGTATGACCACTTTGTAGCGGGAATCGTGGAAATCCTGGCATGGGGTGTGCAAGAATGCCTGCGGCCCACGGGCCCCAGGGAGAGTGTGATGACGGCTTGGCGTATGGCATGGATGGTGGGAGCAGGCGCGGTCATGGCCGTGCTGGCGCTGCCCGCCCGGGCCGTTCCCACCGTCGCCAACGAGGGCCTGTGCGCCTCGGAGGCCGCTACCCAGGAGCGCCTTTACGGAATTCCCGCCGCGCTGCTCCATTCCATCTCCATCGTCGAGTCCGGGCGCTACGATTCCCAGCACAAGGCAGTTATTGCCTGGCCGTGGACGGTGATGGCCGAGGGGCAGGGGAGATATTTGCCCAGCAAGGCCGAGGCCATCGCCGAGGTGAAGCGCCTCAAGGCCCGGGGCGTGCAGAATATCGACGTGGGCTGCATGCAGGTCAACCTGCGGCACCATCCCAATGCCTTCGCCAATCTGGACGAGGCCTTCGACCCGGCGGCGAACGTGGCCTATGCCGCCCGCTTCCTCAAGGGCCTGTTCAGCGCCACCGGCCATTGGCCGACGGCGGCGTCGTACTACCATTCCCAGACGCCCCATCTGGCCGCCGCCTATCGCGAGCGCCTGATGAAGGTGTGGAACGCCCCGCCGAATACCGCCGGCACCCAGGTGGCATCGGCCCGGGTCAAGCCGGTGCCGTCGGCTCCGCCGCTCCGGCAGGTGCCCGGCAACGCCCAGGTGGAAGAGTTGCGCAAGGCGTGGCGGGAGAACGCCCAGGCCGCCCGCGACGAGGCCGGCCGTATCGCCGATGCCTACCGCAAGGCTCGCGTTTCCGAATACCAGTTGCGCCGCGTCCGCTTCCAAGAAGCGCGCAACTCCCTGAATACCGCCACCCGTTATTGAGGCTGAGGTTTGCGGGCACGATGCCCGCGCCCGGCGACGCCGCCGCCTACTCGGCGGGGTCGGAGGGTTCGGCCGGCTTGGCGGCGGCGCTTTGGGAACGGCCGCGCATGGCGCCGAACACCCCGAAGCAAATCATGAAGACGATGAAGCCGCCCAGGACGAACCACTTGCTGTCGCCCAGCCATTCCTCGAGCTTGCGGCCCATGAAATAGCCGCCCCAGGCGAAGGAATGGGCCCAGATGGCCGCCGCGATGAAGTTCAGCACCAGATACTTGACGCGCGGCACGCCGGCGATGCCGACGATGAAGGGCGCCACGTTGCGCACCCCGTAAATCCAGCGGAACGACAGGATGAAGATGGCCGGGCTGCGGTTGACCGTCTCGAAGGCCCAGTCGATGCGGCCCGACAGGCTGGGCCAGCGCTTGAGCAGCGGGGCGCCGTACTTGCGGCCGATATAGTAGTAGAGCTGGTCGCCGAAGAAGCTGCCGGTCAGCGCCGCCAGGGCCAGCAATTCCACATTGATGCGGAACCGGCCTTCCGAGGCCAGGACGCCGGTGACGATCACCACCGTCTCACCCTCGATGAAGGTCCAGGCGGTGATGAGCGGATAGAGCAGGTATCCGTATTGGGTCAGGACGTGGACGACCAGCTCTTCCAAGGCAATCCCATATATCTAAGGGGTAATAACCGGTAGTAAAAATCCGGCAATACCGCCTGGGGGTCAACGGTGAAATCGCTTGGTTACGAAATCGTCATTGCTTTAGGGGGTATCAGCGGTCGGAACGGGGCCGGATGCGGTTGACGTGGCCCATCTTGCGCCCGGGCCGGGCCTCGGCCTTGCCGTAGAGATGCAGGCGCGCCGTGGGGTCCTTCAGGATGTCCAGCCACTGGCCGGCGTCGTCGCCGATCAGGTTCTTCATCTCGGCGTCGGAATGGCGCTCGGGGCT
Organism: Phaeospirillum sp.; assembly: GCA_030824585.1. Taxonomy (GTDB): domain Bacteria; phylum Pseudomonadota; class Alphaproteobacteria; order Rhodospirillales; family Magnetospirillaceae; genus Phaeospirillum. The sequence continues at coordinate 30,511 of JAVBXM010000019.1, forward strand.
GCCCAGCGGCAGGCCGCAGACGGCCCGGATGAACTGCTCGAACTGGTCGGTGACGCAGGCGTCCATGGTCCAGTGGCCGGAATTGTGCGGCCGGGGCGCCATCTCGTTGGCCAGCAGGCCGTCGGGGGTGACGAACATCTCCACCGCCAGCAGCCCGACCACGCCCAGCGCCTCGGCGGCGCGGTGGGCGATGTCCATGGCCTGGCCGATCAGCGAAGGCGCGATGGGGGCGGGAACGGTGGTGGTGTCGAGGATGTGGTCGCGGTGGACGTTCCACACGGGGTCGAAGGCGGCCCATTCGCCGTCCACGCCGCGCGCCACGATCACCGAGATCTCGCCCAGGAAGTCGATGAAGCCTTCCAGCACGCCCAGGCCGGCTTCTTCCAGGCCGGCGCCCAGGGCGGCCCAGGCCTCGGCCGGGTCGGTGTCGGGGCCGATCTTGACCTGGCCCTTGCCGTCATAGCCCAGCCGGGCGGTCTTCAGCACGGCGGGGCGGCCGATCTCATGGATGGCCTGGCGCAGTTCGTCCAGGCTGCCCACCGCCCGCCAAGGCGCGGTCTCGATGCCGATGGAGTTGAAGAAGCGCTTTTCGTTGCAGCGGTCCTGCGCCACTTCCAGCACGCTCCAGCAGGGGCGCACCGGCACGTGCTCGGCCATGTGGCGGACGCTTTCCGCCGGAATATTCTCGAATTCGAAGGTCACCACGTCCACCGAACGGACGAAGCGCTCGATGGCGTCCTGGTCGTCGTAGCGGGCGATGGTGGCGGCGTCGCTCACCTGGGCGGCGGGGGAGCCGGTCTCGGGCGTGAAGATATGGACGCGGTAGCCCAGCCGTGCCGCCGCCAGGGCGGCCATGCGGCCCAACTGGCCGCCGCCGATGATGCCGATGGCGCTGCCGGGCGGCAGCGGCGACGTCGCGGGATCGTGGCTCACGGGCGGATCAGGTCGGGAGAATCGGGATCGACCGGGGCCTCGGCCACCGATTCGGTCTGGCGGGCGCGCCAGGCTTCCAGCGCCTCGTCCACCGCCGGGTCCATCAGGGCGATCACCGCGCCGGCCAGCAGGCCGGCATTGGTGGCGCCCGCCTTGCCGATGGCCAGGGTTCCCACCGGAATGCCGCCGGGCATCTGGACGATGGACAGCAGCGAGTCCTGGCCCTTCAGCGCCTTGCTCTCCACCGGAACGCCGAATACCGGCAAGGTGGTCATGGCGGCGGCCATGCCCGGCAGGTGGGCGGCGCCGCCCGCTCCGGCGATGATGACCTTCAGCCCGCGGCCCTTGGCCGAGGTGGCATAGTCGTAGAGGCGCTTCGGCGTGCGGTGGGCCGAGACCACCCGGGTCTCGAAGGCGATGCCGAGGTCGCTGAGCACCTGGGCGGCGTGGCGCATGGTCTCCCAGTCCGACTGGCTGCCCATGATGATGCCGACCTGGATGGGGGCCGCTTTGACCATGCTCGATCCTTGCCCTGCCTAGGGAAGAGAAAGGGCGGAATTATATGCAGCCGCGCCCTGGACGCAAGGACGTATTGCCGAAATTCCGGACAGGTTCCCTGCCCCCTGTGCTACCATGCCTTGAAATCACGCTTCCCGTCGGGGGGAAGGATGGCCAACCAGTTTCGTAGCGAACCTGTTTATTCCATCGGGCATGTCAACGAATATGCCCTCGACAGGGATGCCCATTCCCCGGGCCACCACCCGCATTCGCCCTATCCCCAGAACGAACCGCCCCAGACCCAGCACAGCGTCGCCGACGTGGCGTCCATCCTGGGGCTGCCCGATGCCGCCATCACCCCGGCGGTACTGAAGGCGGTCACCGGCCTGCTGAGCGAGGCCGACCGCCTGCGCTGGATGGAATCCCAGAACCGGCGCCGCCAGGCCTATCTGGAAGGCCTGGCCGACCGCGATGTGATGGTGCCGGCACTGAACCGGCGGGGCTTCATCCGGGAATTGGAGACGCTGCTCAGCACCGGCCACGGCTCGGGGACCCTGGTGCTGCTGCATGTGGCGGGGATCGAGCATTTGCGCCAGATCCAGGGGCTGGCGGCGGGCGACGGGGCGCTGCGCCACGTTACCGCCCATCTGGTGGGCTCGCTCCGGACCTCGGACCCGGTGGGGTTGATGGGGGGAAGCGACTTCGCCCTGCTGCTGTCGGGGACGGAACTGACCGCCGCCCGCGACAAGGTGCGCGACATCATGGAACGCATCAACCGGCAGCCTTTCTACTGGCAGGGCGATGTCCACAGCTTCGCGCTGTTTTCCGGCTACCACGTGCTGCAACCGGGCGAGAACGCCGAATCCGCCGTGGCCGCCGCCGACCGGGCCCGGCGCGGCCTGCCGGGGTGAGCCTTCAGTTCAGTTGATGACTTCCGGCATCACCCAGCCCGATTGCAGGGCGATACGCACCGCCTGGGCGCGGTTGGCCGCACCGATCTTGCGATAGACGTTGCGCAGGTGGACCTTGATGGTGATCTCCTGCAACGACAGCGCGATGGCGATTTCCTTGTTGGTGCGGCCCTCGACCAGTTGGGCGAGAATCTCGCCCTCGCGCCGCGACAGGCGGTCGAAAGGCGGCGGCGCGCCGGCCGGCTTGGCGGAGACCGGGGTGATGGACTGGTTGCTGGGGTCCTCGAAGAAGGTGCTGGACGGCAGGTACTTCTCGCCCGACAGCACCAGGCGCAGCGCGTTGACCATGGCGGTGCCGCTGACCGTCTTGGGGATGAAGCCGGCGGCGCCGGCCTGCACGGCGGACACCACGTGGTCGCGGGTGGAATAGCCCGAGACGATCACCACCGGAGTTTCCGGAACGCGGGACTTGATCTGCTGCAATCCGCTCAGGCCGTCCATGCCGGGCATCATCAGGTCCAGCAGGACCAGACCGATACCCGGGGTTTCATCAATGACCTTGATGGCTTCACCCAAGGTAGCGGCATCGAGGATTTCCACACCGGGTTCGAGCTCCTGAAGAAAGGGCCTCAGCCCATCGCGGACCAGCTTGTGGTCGTCGGCCACCAGAATTTGCATGAGTCCCGCTCCCAAAATTATTTGCCCCCACCATAAAAGGCTTCCAACCCACCCGAAAGTATAAACAGGGTTTTTGGAACAAACAATGCCATCCAAGAGTATCCCTGAAAAATATACTAGGTTGGCGGTTGCAGGAACACGGTGACCAGTTCCCCCAGTTGCGCCAGGGCCACGGGTTTCTTCAACACGGCGCAGCGGTCATCCTCGAGATTGGCGGCCACCCGCTCGGTGGCGCCCAGATGGCCGGTGACGATGACGATGGGCAGCAAGGGGTCGTAGTCGCGCAGCTTTTCCACCAGTTGCTCGCCGTTGCCGGCCGGCATGCGCAGGTCGGTGATGACCACGTCGGCGGGGTCGTCGGAAAACAGCTTCCAGGCCTCGAGGCCGGTGCCGGCGATGCTGACCCGGTAGCCGAGTTCCTGCAGGTAGCGGGCCAGGGTCTGGGCGGCGGTGGTCTCGTCGTCCACCACCAGGATATGGGCATCGCCCGATCCGGCCTGGGCCAGACTGGGCGAGAGGGCGGGCAGGGGAACCGGCCCGGCGGCGTCCAGGTCCAGGGGCAGGGAGATGACGAAGCAGGCTCCCGCCCGGCTGTCCTGCAGGACCAGGCTGCCCTTCATGGCGGTGATCAGGCCGTGGCTGACCGACAGGCCCAGGCCGGTGCCGCGCCCGGCCTCCTTGGTGGTGAAGAACGGCTCGAACAGATGGGCCTTCATGGTCTCGGGCAGGCCGGGGCCGTTGTCGGCGATGACGATCTCCACATGATCGTCCCGGCGCGCGGCGTGGACGGAAATCTCGCCGCTCCAGTCGGCCGGCATGGAATCCTTGGAATCGCGCAGCGCATGATGGGCGTTGTTGAGCAGGTTCATCATCACCTGCTCGAGCTGGATGCGCCGGCCGCGCACCGGCAGCGGGCCGGGGGGCAGCTCCAGGTGGACGACGATGCCGTCGGGGCGGAACTGGCCGTCCAGCACCTCGATGGCCGAGCGTACCGCCAGGGCGGCGTCGAACACCTGGATGGGCGTGGTATCGCGGCGCGAAAAGATGCGGATATCGTCGATGATCTCGGCAGTGCGCTCGCACTGCTCGGCGATCTGGGCGAATTGCTGGGTCTGGAACTCCTGGTTGGCCTTGTCCCGCTCGATCAGCATCAGGGCGCCCTCGGCGGTCAGGCGGATGATGTTCAGCGGCTGGGACAGTTCGTGGACCAGCCCGGCGGCCATCTCGCCCAATGTGGCCAGCTTGGCGGTCTGCAGCAGGGTCTCCTGCACCCTTGTGCGCTCGCTGACATCGCGGATGACCAGCAGGCGGGCCGGCAGGCCCCGGAACGAAATGGAGCAGGCCAGCACTTCCGCCTCGAAGGCCGAACCGTCCAGGCGCAGCAGCCGGTAGTGGTTGAGGACGTGGCCGGGCGGCGGCGAGTCCAGGCGCTCCAGCGCGTCGCCGCGGCTGTCGGGATGGACCAGGTCCAGCACCGGCCGGCCGGTGAGCGGCGCCCACGAACTGGCGCCGAAGGCATGGATGGCGGCGTGGTTGGCGAACAGGATGGAGCCGTGGCCATGGACGACGATGGCGTCGGGGGCCAGTTCCACCAGCGAACGGTAGCGCTGTTCGCTTTCGGCCAGTTCCCTGGCGATCTGCTGGTGGCGGGCGCGCATGCGCAGCGTGGCGATGCCGTGGGACAGGTTGCGGGCCACCCCCATCAGCATGCCGACCACCTGGCTGTCGAACATGTTGGGCTGGGCGGCATAGAACATCAGGGCGCCGATGCGCTGGTCGCCTTCACCCACCGGAAGCGCCACGCTGGAGCGGATGCCGTGGAGTTCCGCCTTCTGGTGCCAGGGGGTGAAGACCGGGTCGGACCTCGTGTCGGCCACCACGTAGGGCTGGCCGCTGCGGATGGCGATGCCGGTCGGCCCCCGGCCGGCTTCGTCGTCGTTCCAACTGATGGTGAGATCGTTGAGATAATCCACGGCCAGGCCGGCGCGGGCCATGACCGTCACCTTGCGCTCCGGCGGCTGCCCGGCATAGCCGATCCAGGTGAGGCGGTGGCCGGCCTCGGCGCCGATCAGGCAGATCTGCTCCAGCAGTTCCAACTCGTCGGAGGCCTGGAGCAGCGCCTCGGTGGCGCGGACCAGCAGGTTGGCGGCCTGATCCATCCTGCGCCGGCCGGTATTCGTGTCGCTGCCCTGGGACATTGCGTCCTCTCCATGCCTCGCGACGATGATACGGTAGGGCGGTGGCGGCGCAACCGGATTGTTCTGGCCCTTGAGCCGGAGACACGCTCGTGCTTTGCTGCCTCCCGGTCATCAGCGAGGGTCCCGTGCGCCATCTCATCGCCCTGTTATTCCTGCTTGTCGGGGGGCTCCCCGCCTCGGCGTCGGAGCCGGCCCTCGATCTGCTGGACGTTCCGGCCTCCTATACCGCCGCCTTTTCGGTCACGTCGTCGCGCGGCACCTATCACGGCCGGGTCTGGCACATGCCGGGCCTGGAGCGCCGCGAGGTCGCCACCGACGGCGGCGGCCAGGGCATCCTGATCGATCGCAACGCCGATACCGCCTATCTCCTGGGGCTGTCGGGCAAGTGGTACGTGGGACTGTCGCTGCGCGCCGCCGCCGGCATGGTCGGCGGGCTGGACGCCTGGCAGGCCAGCCGCACCCGTGTGCGCGAGGAGAATGTGGCCGGCCTGCGCGCCACCCGCTGGAAGACCCGGGCCGAAGGTCCCAAGGGCGGCTTCACCGGCGACATCTGGACCAGCCGCGAAGGCGTGGTGGTCAAGGCGGTGGGGGTGCTGAACAGCGCCGACGGCGATGATTCCCCGGTGGAGATGAGCCTGTCCGACCTGCGGGTCGGGGCGGTGGACCGTCGGATGTTCGACCTGCCCAAGGGCTGGTTCGGCTTCGACCTGCGCCAGGTGCCGCCGGACAAGGTGGTCCAGGCGGTGGAAAGCCTCAAGCCGTTGCTCGAGGGCCGCAAGGGAAGATAGGGGGGAATGAAGCGAAACGCGGCCGTTTCGGCCGCGTTCTCATTCTACCAGGTCCGCACGCGACCGGTATCGATGTGGACGAAATCGGATTCGGGGTACATGCCGACGCCGCCGCCCTTGAGCGACAGGGCGGCCTTGCCGACCATGCGGGTGCCATGGCCGGGCAGCCGGATATCCACCGCCTTGCCCTGGGTGTGCAGGGACTGGGTGGCGACGCCGTCGCTGAGCGAGGCCATGATGGCGTTGGTGGTGGGCGAGCGGTAGCCGCAGATGATGTGGATCGGTCCCTTGGCCCCCACCTTGCGCTGGACCGAGGTCATCAGGTCGAGCAGCTTGGGATCGATGGGGTGGACCTGATTGTTGCGGTGATCGCGCAGGAAGCGGCTGATCTGGGCGATGCACTTGGTCTGGTAGTGCCCCTCGGCCCAATAGACCGACTTGAAGGATTCGCCCGTGTGGGTGTTGTAGAGGTGGATCTGGCGTTCGGGAAGGCGGCGTACCGCGGCCTCGACCGGGTTGCTGACCACCAGGGTGGCTGCCGCGCTCAGACCGAGTCCAAGGAAGCCACGTCGGCTCTTCGCCTTATCGAACATTCCCCCTCCGTCCCTGTTGTCCGAGGCTCTCCCCCTCGGGCGGAGACCTTATTACCATTTTGGGGTGGGCGGGAGTCAACTACCCCTTGGTCCCAGTTATGGGTAGGGAGGTATGGGGTGGTCAGGAGGCGCCGGCGGTGCGTCCCGACACCGGGCGGGAGGCCGGGGCGCGGGCGCGGTCCAGGGCGGTCATCAGCCGCCGGTCGTGGCCGTAGAGGTCGTCGCGGAAGTGAAGATTCCCGCTCTCGTCGGCCCAGGCGGTCCAATACATCATGTAAACCGGGATAGTCCGCTCCAGCATCAGGGTGCGGGTGGAGCGGTTGGCGGCGATGTTGTCGGCCAGCTTGCCCTGCCAGCGCGAACCCAGCAGCAATTCGCCCAGTTCCACCGGCCGCTCCAGCCGCACGCAGCCATGGGACAGCGCCCGGTACGAACGGCCGAAGGCCTTCCGGTTGGGGGTGTCGTGCATGTAGATGTCGTCGGAATCGGTCAGGTTGAACTTCAACTGGCCCAGCGCGTTATCCGGTCCCGGCGGCTGGCGCAGGCGATAGGGGAACTTCTTGCCGATGGCGTTCCAGTCGACCCCGTCGCCGGCCGATTCGGGACTGCCTTCGGGGTAGTCGACGATCTGGAGCTTGCTGCTGGTCAGATAGTTGGGGTCCTTGCGCAGCTTGGGCAGGATTTCCTTGTTGGCGATACTGGTGGGCACCCGCCAGGCCGGGTTGAGCACCACCGAGCTCATGGTGGTGTTCATGCTCGGCGTCGGATGCTTGATGTCGCCCACCACCACCCGCATGGTCATGGTGACGTTGCCGTCCTCGACCACTTCCATCTGTTGGGCGGCAATGTTGACGGCGATGTGGTAGCGCCCGAACGAGCGGGGCATCCAGCGCCAGCGCTCCAGGTTGACGGCGATCTGCCGGGCCCGCGCGTCGGCGGGAACGTTGAGGTGAGCCAGCGTCTTGCCGCCGATGGCGGCATCGGCATCGAGGCCGTGGCGGGCCTGGAAGCGTTTCACCGCTTCCGCCAGCGGCGCGTCGTAGGTCCTGCCCTCGGCGAAGCCTTCGCCCAGGTCACCCGAGGCGATCAGGCGGCGGCGCAGCACCGGCACGCGGTCGTCGGTCTCGCCGGGGACCAGCTTGGCGCCGTCGGGAAGGGTGGGCCAGCCGCCGGCGGCGGCGATGGCGCGGGCCTTTTCCAGCCCCTCGCGCAGACGGGTATAGCCGACATAATGGGGCGAGGCGGCGTCGATCTGCTCGGCCAGCGCCTTGCCCTCGGCCAGCGCCTTGAGGAAGCGGGCGCCGTCGAAGTCGTTGCGCGTCTCGGCGCCGAAGCCGCCGACGTTGCGGGCCGGCAATACCGCGCCGATGGCCAGGTCGCGTCCGAAGCGCAGTAGGGTGGCGCTGACCAGCACGTCGCCGTCCACGTCGCTTCCTGCCGGCGGCAAGGCATAGCTGGCGGGATCGAGTCCCTGGGCCGTCGCCAGGGCGCGAACCTCGCGCAGCAGGATTTCGGCGCTGTCGGCGTTCCAGGCGGCCTGGCCCTGGCGTCCGCGATAGAACTCCCGCAGGGCCTTGCCTTCGGAGGTGGGCTCGGCCAGCGGGGCGGCGGCGATGGCCGCCTCGAGCCGGCGCTGGCTGTCGGCGGCGGACTGGGCCTGTGCGGATGGCTCCCAGCCGAAAACGGCCAGCCCCATGGTCAACGAGAAAAGCAGCGGGCGCGACGACAACACCGTATGACCTCTAGCCCGACAGGCGGGCAAACACCACCATTGGCGGAAGGGTATGCCCTTCCGCATGACTCGATATCGATCCAATCGGCCCGGGTGTCAACGGGCAACAGCGGTGCCGTACGGAATTATCACAACTCGTCAGCCTTGGGCCCAGGGCAGGCCCGAGGCTTTCCATCCCGCCACCGCGCCGCGGTGCTTGGTGGAATCGTGCGGTCCCTCGAAGCCGTCGGTGATGTTCCAGGCGCCGGTATAGCCCAACTGGGTCAACAGTTCGGCGGCGGCCCGCGAGCGTACGCCCGAGCGGCACAGCAGCAGCAGGGTATCGTCCTTCTTCACGCCGTGGGCTTCCACCTGGGCGACGAAGGCGTCGTTGCGGGCCATGGTGGGGAAGACCTGCCACGAGACCAGCAGGACCTGCTTGCCCGCCGGCGACAAATCGGGGACGCCGACGAACGACCATTCCGCCTGGGTGCGGACGTCGATGACCTTGGCGGAGGGGTCGGAGGCAAGGCGTTCCCAGGCGGCGGCGGGGGAAATTTCTCCGGCGTAGCCGGGGGTGGGCGAATTGGTCATGGGTGGCTCCAGGTCAGAAACTACATAAATTCTAGTGCATAATAGAACTAATGTACACGAAAAAATGTTGACTGAGGTGTTAAATATGGGATACACCGTAGTTTATCGACATCATACACTTTTATATGTGTAAAACACCAAGAGGGCCAGTCATGAAGGACGCCACCCACGCCGACCTCTCCGCCATCGAGCCGCTGGTCCGCAGTTCCGATCTGGCGGAGTATCGGCAGGCCTTGCTGCGCCACCAGAGCGGCGAGTGGGATGCGGAGCGCTTCACCGCCTTCCGCCTGCGCTACGGCGTCTACGGCCAGAAGCAGGCCGGTGTCCAGATGGTCCGCATCAAGATCCCCGGCGGCATCGTGCCGACGCCTTGGCTGAAGACCCTGGCCCGCGTCAACCGCGAGTTCGCCAAGGGCCCGGCTCATATCACCACCCGGCAGGATTTCCAGCTTTACTACGTGCCCCTGGAGCGCACCGCCGACATGCTGGAGGTCCTCAACGCCGGCGGGATCACCACCCGCGAGGCCTGCGGCAACACGCTGCGCAACATGACCGCCTGTTCCCTGGCCGGCGCCTGCGGCCGTGAACTGGTGGACGCCGGCAAGGTGGCCGAGCAACTGGCGCGGACCTGGTTGCGCCATCCGCTGGTCCAGCACATGCCGCGCAAGATGAAGTTCACCGTGTCGGGCTGCGCCACCGATTGCGGCGCCTCGCCCATCCACGACCTGGGCTTCATCGCGGTGGAGAAGGATGGCAGGAAGGGCTTCAAGGTCCTGGCCGGCGGCGGCCTGGGCGGCCAGCCGGTCATGGCGGTGGAGGTCCTGTCCTTCGTCGTCGAGGAGGACCTGCCCACCGTCATCGAGGCCACCGCCCGCCTTCACCAGCGCTATTCCAACCGCCGCGACCGCGCCATGGCCCGCCTGAAGTTCGTGTTGAAGCGTTTCGGCGCCGAGAAGTTCACCGCCCTGTTCAGGGAGGAATTCGAGCGGCTGAAGAACCTGCCGCAGCGTCCCTGGCAGCCGCTCGCCTGGCGCAAGCCGGTGGAGGCCCCGGTGGCCCGCACGCCGGCCGGCGTGGTGCCCGGCCATGACGGCAAGGTGGCCCTGGTGGTCTACATCCCGCTGGGCATCGTCGACTCGGACCAGTTGGACGCCCTTTACGACATCGCCGTCTCGGCGGGCGTCAGCCGCCTGTCCACCACCCGCGACCAGAAGCTGGCCCTGTTGGACGTGGCCCCGGACAAGGTCGCCGAGGCGACCGCCAGGGTCCGCGCCCTGGGCTTCGACATCCCCGAGGCGGCCGATGACGTGCCCGACGTGGTGTCGTGCCCCGGCACCACCACCTGCCGCATCGGCATCACCAATTCCCAGAGCTTCGGCATCCAGGTGGAGAAGGAAGCCCGTGGTGTTGCCGACGCCAAGGGCGTCTCGGTGCACGTGTCGGGCTGCCAGAATTCCTGCGGCCTGCACCACGTGGCCGATATCGGCCTGCACGGCATGGGCAAGAAGATCGACGGCAAGCCCGCTCCCCACTACCAACTGCATTTCGGCGGCGACGCCTATGCCGGCCAGGTGGGCATCGAAGGCCCCATCGTTCCCGCCCGCCTCGCCAACCAGGCGGTGGCCCTGCTGCGCCGGGAAATCCAGGGCGCCCGCGCCAAGGGCGAGAGCGCGCGGGTCTGGGCCGAGCGTCTGGGCAAGGACGGCATCAACGCGGTGCTGAAGCCGCTGGCGGCGGGCGAGGGCGACGACCTGTTCACCGATTGGGGCGACAAGGACGTCTTCGTCGGCCCGCCCAAGGCCAAGGGCGAATGCGCCGCGCCCCAGGTCAGCACCACCTATTACACCGATCTGGCCGATGACGGCCTGATCAACCTGGACCGCTTCCTGGGTCGCGGCCGCTGGCCCGAGGCGCTGAAATCCGGCGAGGAGGCCACCGTCTACGCCGTGCGTCTGCTGCTGGCCGGCCACGGGGTGATCACCGAGGACGAGCAGGACGCCGAGGCGGTGTTCGCCTTGTTCCGCTCGTCCCAGGCGGCGACCATCGAGGCGGTCAACGCCTTCGAATCGGTACTGGCCGAGCGCACCTCGGCCCTGGTGACCGGCGAGGCCGAGACCTACCGCGAGGCGGTGGCCTATTTCATCGACACGGTGGGCGTGCTCATCAGCAAGCCCAAGGCACCGGTGGTGGCCGAGGTGGGCGATCTCGCCTCGATCCTGGCGGTGGTGGCCTGATGTCGCTGGACGTGGAGCATCTTATCCGCGCCTACGGCCATCTGGACGGCAAGGAACTGCTGGCCGCCCTGATCAAGGGCGATCTGGCCGGCCGTGTCGCGGTGACCTCGTCCTTCGGGGCGGAATCGGCGGTGCTGCTCGATCTGGTCGCCCGGGTCGAGCCGGCCACGCCGGTGATCTTCCTCGACACCGACGAACTGTTCGACGAGACCATCGAGTACCGCTACGCGCTGGAACGCCGCCTGGGGCTCACCAACGTGGTGGTGGTTCGTCCCTCCGAGGACGAACTGAAGGAGGCCGCCGACCTGTGGCGGACCGACGAGGACCGCTGCTGCGAACTGCGCAAGGTGCGTCCCCTGGCCCGTGCCGTCGTCGGCTACGACGCCCTGGTGGACGGCCGCAAGCGGGCCCACGGCGCCGAGCGGGAAAACCTCGCCACCCTGTCGGACGGCGGCGGCGTGCTCAAGGTCAGTCCGCTGGCCACCTGGAGCGCCGAGGCCATCGAGGACTACTTCCTCAGGCACAACCTGCCGCGCCATCCCCTGGTGGCGCAGAACTACCGCTCCATCGGCTGCTGGCCGTGCACTCGGCCCGTCGATCCCGGCCAGCCCGCCCGTGCCGGACGCTGGGCCGGCAAGGGCAAGAGCGAATGCGGCATTCATACGACGCCCCTGGGCCGCGACGGCTCGGGGAATTGAACGCGGAAAGACAACAAGAGATGATCATGAACGATCTCGACGCCTTGGAGAGCCAATCCATCTACATCCTGCGCGAGGCCTTCAACCGCCTCGACAAGATCGCCATGCTGTGGTCGATCGGCAAGGATTCCAACGTCATGCTGTGGCTGGCCCGCAAGGCTTTCTTCGGCCACGTGCCGTTCCCCGTGCTGCACGTGGACACCAAGCACAAGATTCCGGAAATGATCGAGTTCCGCGACCGGGTCGCCAAGGAATGGAACCTGCCGCTGATCGTCGGCGAGAACACCGAGGCCCTGGCCGCCGGCATGGGGCCCCATAACGGCCGCGTCGAGTGCTGCACCGCGCTCAAGACCGAGGGTCTGAAGGCCCTGCTGGCGAGCCACGGCTTCACCGGCGTCATCGCCGGCATCCGCCGCGACGAGGAGGGCACGCGGGCCAAGGAGCGGGTGTTCAGCCCGCGCAACCAGTCGGCCGAGTGGGACTTCAAGGACCAGCCGCCCGAGTTCTGGGACCAGTTCAAGACCGACTTCGCGCCTGGCACCCATCTGCGTATCCACCCGCTGCTGGCCTGGTCCGAGCTGGACGTCTGGCGCTATATCGAGCGCGAGAACATCCCCATGGTCGACCTGTACTTCGCCAAGAACGGACGCCGCTACCGTTCGCTGGGCTGTGCACCCTGCACCGGTTCGGTGGCGTCGACCGCGTCGACGGTGGCCGAGATCATCGAGGAACTGGAGACCACCAAGATTTCCGAGCGTTCGGGCCGCGCCCAGGACAAGGAATCCGAGGACGCCTTCGAGCGTCTGCGCGCCGGCGGGTATATGTGAGCGAGGGGACAGCACAATCATGAGCAACACCGCAACCGCCCTTAAAATGAGCCCCGAGGTTTCCGTACCTCACAACGCCTCGCCCATGAAGATCGTCGTGGTCGGCCACGTGGATCACGGCAAGTCCACCCTGGTGGGCCGTATCCTCAACGAGACCGACGCCCTGCCCGAGGGCAAGGTGGAATACCTGAAGGAAGTCTGCGACAAGCGCGGCATGCCCTTCGAATGGGCCTTCGTCATGGACGCGCTCCAGGCCGAGCGCGACCAGGGCATCACCATCGACACCGCCCAGATCCGCTTTCGCACCGAGGCCCGGCCCTATGTCATCATCGACGCCCCCGGCCACAAGGAATTCTTGAAGAACATGGTGTCGGGCGCGGCGTCGGCCGAGGCCGCCGTGCTGGTCATCGATGCCCACGAGGGCGTGCAGGAGCAGTCGCGCCGCCATGGCTACCTGCTGCACCTGCTGGGCCTGCGCCAGATCGCCGTGGCGGTCAACAAGATGGACCTGGTGGACTTCTCCGAGACCCGCTTCGAGGAAGTGAAGGCGGAGATCGTCGCCTATCTCAACTCCATCGGCGTCGAGCCCACCTACGTCATCCCGGTGGCGGCCCGCAGCGGCGCCAACATCGCCGCCAATGCCGCCGAGACCCCCTGGTACAAGGGCCCCAGCGTGCTGGGGGCGCTGGACCGCTTCGAGCCGGCCAAGCCCGCTACCGATCTGGCGCTGCGCTTTCCGGTGCAGGATGTCTACAAGTTCGACGAGCGCCGCATCATCGCCGGCCGCATCGAATCCGGCCGCCTCAAGGTGGGCGATACCCTGGTGTTCTCGCCGTCGGGCAAGATGGCCAAGATCGCCACCATCGAGACCTGGGGCAATTCCCTGGCCTCGGTGTCGGCCGGTGCCGGCCAGTCGGTGGGCATCACGCTGGACGAGCAGATTTTCGTCGAGCGCGGCAACGTCGCCAGCCTGGAGCATCACGTTCCCCACCAGTCCCACGACCTGAAGGCCCGCGTCTTCTGGCTGGGCCGGGGGCCGCTCAAGGTGGGTTCGCGCTACAAGCTGAAGCTGGCCACCGCCGAGCACGTGGTCGAGGTGACCAAGATCGAGCGGGTCATCGATGTGGAAGACCTGGCCAACCACCAGGGCACCGAGGTGGCGCGCAACGCCGTCGCCGAAGTGGTGTTCCGCGGCAAGTCGCCCATCGCCCATGATTCCTTCGTGGACAATCCCCGCCTGGGCCGTTTCGTGCTGGTCGAGGGCTACGATATCGTCGGCGGCGGCGTCATCGCCGAGACTCCCACCGACGAGGCCCGCAACCGCTCCACCCACGTCACCGAAGTCCCCCACAAGGTGGATGCCGAGACCCGCTCCATCGCCAACGGCCATCGCGGCGGTGTGGTGTGGCTGACCGGCCTGTCGGGCGCCGGCAAGTCGACCATCGCCATGGAGGCGGAGCGCCAGTTGTTCCTCAAGGGCTGGCAGGTCACCGTGCTGGACGGCGACAACGTGCGCACCGGCCTGTGCGGCGACCTGGGCTTCTCCGACGCCGACCGCGCCGAGAACATCCGCCGGGTGGGCGAGGTGGCCCATCTGTTCGCCGAAGCCGGCATGGTGGTGGTGACCTCGTTCATCTCGCCGTTCCGTACCGACCGCGAGAAGGTTCGCGCCATCAACCCCGACGCCTTCCACGAGGTGCACGTGGCCACCAGCCTGGATGAGTGCGAGCGCCGCGATCCCAAGGGCCTGTACAAGAAGGCCCGGGCCGGCGAGATCAGCTACTTCACCGGCGTTTCCTCGGCCTACGAGGCGCCGGCCCTGCCGGAACTGGCCCTGGTCACCGAGGGCAAGAGCGTCGACGAAAGCGTGGCCGACCTGCTGCGCTACATCGAGAACTCGTTCTCGCTGTCGGCCCGCGAACAGGCCAACGGCTGGGGTCTCTGAGCTTCCCTGACGTTGTAAAAAAGGGCGTCGCCGAAGGGCGGCGCCCTTTTTCATTGCGGCCCCTGTCGCCGCCCGCCGCAATTTGCCATAGTGCCGGCCCATGACGGCGGGGAGGGGGATAATGGCGCGGGCGACCATCGTGATCACGGGGGCGGCGATCCTGTGCCTGCAACTGATCGCGTCTCGGGTGATGACGCCGTTCTTCGGGGTCAGCCTGCTGATCTGGACGGGCATCCTGTCGGTCACCCTGCTGTGTCTGGCGCTGGGCTATTATTACGGCGGCGTCTTTTGCCGGGGCCGCTCCGCTGACGGGATTCGCGGCGCCTATTATTTGAGTCCGGCGCTGTCGGGCGTCTGGCTGGTGGCCGCCGTCCTGCTCTATCCGGCCTGCTTCGGGCCCTTGGCCGAACTGAGCCTGGTGGGTGGGGCGTTTCTCGCCTCGGTGCTGCTGCTGGCCGTGCCCCTGATCCTGCTGTCGGCGCTCAACCCCCTGCTGGTGGCCCTGGAGCGCCCCCTGCATGGCGAGGCCGACGCGGGGGCGGGCTGGGTATTCTTCATCAGCACCATGGGTTCGGTGGGCGGCGTGCTGGTGGCCGCCTTCGGCCTGATCCCCCATCTCAGCGGCCGCCATTCCATCTTGCTGATCGCCGCGGT
>JAVBXM010000237.1 GCA_030824585.1 Phaeospirillum sp.
CGAGCATCAAGCGTGGGGGCAACACCTTGTTCCGCTTCTCGGCGCGGCGGATGATCCCGGCGCACGCCTTCGCGCTCAAGAAGTACTTGGACGGGATCGGCCCGGTCTCCAGCACCTGCAACAACGAACACACGACGGCGGCGTTGGGCCAGGCCGAAATATTGGGCGTCGAGCACCCGCCACGCGACTGTGCGCGCGGGTCCAACGACAACACCAGCGTCCGACCATTTGCCCCCTGGCGGGACAACCGGACCATCTTCTCCGGCCAGTCCACCCAGAAGGCATCCGAAGGCATTGTCGCGGGTGGACAGGACTCCGGGGACATTTTCCCAAATAACCCAAGCTGGGTCGATGGCATCGGCGAATTCCACGAATTTGAGGGCAAGGTTGCCACGGGCATCGTCCAGCGACTTGCGCAGGCCCGCCACCGAGAACGCCTGGCAGGGCGTGCCACCCACCAGCACGTCGATCTTGCCCCGCCATGCGGTGCCGTCGATGGCGGTCATGTCGCCCAGGTTGGGCACCGTCGGATAGTGGTGGGCCAGCACCGCGCTGGGAAACGGCTCGGTCTCGGCGAAGAAGGCGGGCCGCCAGCCCAACGGCTCCCAGGCGACCGTCGCCGCCTCGATCCCGGAGCAGACGCCGCCATAGACCAGCCCTTCGGCGGCCAAGGCGCACGACATCGCGCCGATGGCCGGGGGGACCGGCTCGGGAAGAGCAAGCTGCATGGGGATGGTAACCGGGCTGTGGGTGGTAACCGCCGGGTGGTAACCGGCGAGGTGGTAACCTGGGACGTGGTAACCGGGCGGTTACCGGGGTTGGTTACCACCCCGCCAGAAACACGAAAGGCGCGCGGTCCTTGGACTTGCGCGCCTCATGGGGTGGTAACTGGTAACCGGGTGGTAACCCAGAAATTCAGGCTGTCGCTAGCGAAATCCGGCGCTGTTGCCCCCCGCATAGCGCAAGAGCCAGGGAGGACCCGCTTTGTTTCGCGTAGCCCACCGTACTCTTTCGCTTGACTGCGATTGGCACTTGACTTGATGGCATCGCCGCCATCCATCCGCGCCTCTCGCAAGCATGACTGGATATTTACCCCAAACCGCCCCACTTGGTCTCAGCGAAAAGTGTCCGCCTCGGCGTTTCTTTCCGACGATCAGGAATCAGGGACCAGGACGGCCTGAATATCGCTCTGGGAGAAGTCGTTGCCCTTGAACAGCAGCGGCAGCCCACGCCCGGCGGCAAGGGCGTAGGCGGCACAGTCGCCGAAGTTGAGGGCGGCGGGGTGACGCCCCTTGCCGAACCGCAGGAAGGCGTCGCGGGCAAGCTCGGACTGGCGACGATCAAACGGCACCACCTCGATGCCGACCCGCTCGATCAGGGCGTCGAGATCATCGGCAGCCTCGGCTCCCGACCGACCGGTCAGCACCATGGCGGCTTCCAGATGGCTGACCGCCGACAGGATGCAGCCATCGGCATCGGCGATGGCCCGCGCCATCCGTGGTGCGTCGTCCTCACCCTGCAGCAGCGCCACCACGGCGGAGGTGTCGAGGACGATCACGACGGCAGGCCGTCATCGCCGTAGAGATCGGCCTCGGAAAAGCCGGGATTGATCACCGGGCGGGCCGCGCCATGACGGGCAATCGCCATGATGTCGGCGAACAGTTCATCCGCCCTGGCGCGATCCCGTGCCGGGCGGCGGCGAACGCCGTCGTCGATGAATTCCGCCCCCGCCTCCTCCAGCGCCCGCTGAACCTCCTTCACCGTGCCGGGAGAGACCCGCTGAACGCCATTGAACGCCTCCAGCCGGCGAATAGTGGCGGCGGAGATGTGGGCGCGACGCGCCAGATCATCCTGCTCGATGCGGAGAAGCGCCCTGGCGGCGCGAACCTGTTCGGACGTAATCATGAGCGATATATAGCACCTTGCGCTGTTTGGTGCAATTGAGCAGGAGCGGTGGTGAACCGCCCCTGCTCCAACCGTCACCGCGATACCGCCTGCATCCGATCGATCAGGAACTGGCGTGATCGTTTGACGGGCACCGTGCGGCCCTGCAGCCGCCAGGCGATGACGCAAAGGCCGTACAGCCAGTGCTGATGGACGGCGGAACGCTGCATGCCCACCGACCAGCAGATGACCTTCCAGCGGTCGCCATTGGCCCGCAACCAGACGATCTTGGCATCGGTGGGATCAAGCCAGGTCAGCCACGGCAATGCCTCGTCCATGCGGGTGATGGCGGCTGCCGATGGTGGCGGGCGGCGCAGCTTCACCTCGGCGACGCCGTAGGATTCCCAGTATTCCCGCACATAGGGCGGCCAGGTGCTGGCGTGGCCCTGCACCCTGGATTCGGGAAGGCGGCGCAGGATGTCAGCGGCTTCGGCGAGACGCTCTTCAACCTCGGTCGGTGTCAGCTTGGCTTCAGCCATGATCCGCCTCCTTGGCCGGACGCGGGCCATAGAGCTTTTGTCCAAGCTGGCGGATCAGTTCGCGCTCGGGCCAGGTGAGGCGCTGGTCATCCTCGGCGATGACCAGGACACCGCATTCTCGCCAGCCGTCACGCTTGACCCGCTCGGCATTGCGGCGCTCGCCGCCGAAGCCCTTGGGGAAATACGTCATCGCCCACCTCCCTGGGAATCGACCGCCCAGGCCGGTAGCGCCGGAATGCTTGCAATGTCGCCCTGAACGGGCAGAGTCGGGACTGCCATGAGGATCTCCTTCCATGGGATTGTCGTGGTGTGGGCGGCGGCGGGGTGTTCTTGGTGGGACGACCCGCCGCCGTTCGGCTCAGAATGGGATCGGGTCGCCCTCCTTCCAGTCGATGGTGGCCGGACCGGTGCGGGTGATCTCGGCGCCGGGAAAGGCCTGCTTGACGCCCAGCACGGTGTCGCCCAGCGCGGCGATCAGCCGGGCGATCTCGGCCAGGGTGAACACTCTGCCGTGACGGCAGACGGCACTGGCCTCGGCCTCGGTGCGGACGATGGCGACGATCTCGCCGGTCTCGGGCAGGACGCATTCCCACACCTGGGGCGACAGCGGCTGGCCGCCGGTTTCGGTCGCCGCCTTGTCCAGAGCCGTCCAGGCCTTGCGCATGCCCTCGGCCTGGACCCGGACATAGGTCTCCCGCCCGCTGGCGATGGCGGCTTCGAGCTTGCCGCGCTGGGCATCGAACTTGGCCCGCAACAGATCGGACACCAGCAGCCGCAGTCGGCCGATGCCCCATTTGCGCTCCATGTCGACCGCGATCAGGTCCAGGCCCTCGACCATGGATTGGATGACGGCATTGGACGGCGCCCACGGGTCGGAGGCGAGGTCGGACGGGCGTGCCGAATGGGTCATGACGGTCTCCCGCTAGTCTGAGGCGTGGACGGCGCGGATGGGCGCGAGATCCTCGCGCGCGCATCCGCGCGGAGGGGGGTATGGGGGGAGGAACTTCCGCCGCAAACCTCCGCAAGCAAAATCAATGGGTTAGCAGTCAACCTCCGCGACTTCCGCATCGGACTTCCGCAAACGGGATAAGCCTTGCGTTTCCAATGGGTTATCGGCTTCGGCAGGGTCGATTTGCGGAGGTTGCGGAAGTTGACCTCCGCAGACTTCCGCAAACTTCCGCAATCGGTGCGGAGGTTGCGGAGGAGGAACTTCCGCAAGACTTCCGCAACTTCCGCAAATTCTGTGGTTTCAATCTGTTGCGTCATTGGGGACCTCCGCAGCACCGGATACCGGCCGCAAGCCCTTGCGCTTGGAATTGCGGTCGACCACATCGACCTTGAGCCGGCGCAGATCGCACAGCCGGAGATAGGCGGCGCGGACCAGTTCGGTCGGCAGACCGAGCCGGGGCGGCAGCGCCTTGAGCAGATGGCGGTCGCGGGCCTGGGGGGCATCGCTGTAGGGATCGCCGGCATCCCAGGCCCGCCCGATTTCGGCCAGTACGGCGTCGAGGACGTCGGGCGGCACCTGGGCGGTCGTCGTGGCGGCGATATCGGCCAGATCCTCCGGCACCAGCACGCCGACCTCGTCGCCATTGGCGATGGTGACGCCTTCGCGCCGGAACCAGCGGGCATCGGCTGAGATCAGGCCGAGATTGGCCTTGGCGTCGTCGAGGCGGATGTAGCGATGGCGGTTTTCGGCCGAGACGTTGAGTTTCTCGGCATCGGATGGGCTCATGGAGAACAGGGTCTGCACCACGCGGGCGATGCCCGGCAGGGCGCTGGCACCACGCGCCGTGTTCATGTTGCCGGCATGACCATCGCTGGAGCCTTGCGGCGGCTTGGCGGTGTGGTGGACCAGCAGCACGGAGCAGTCGCCCTTCTGGGCGATCTCGCGGAACATGGCCGCCACCGTTTTCATCTGGTCGTTGCTGTTCTCGTCGGCGGCATGGGTCTCGACGAAGGGATCGACCACCAGCACGCCGATGCCATGGCGGCGCACATGCTCGATGCAGGCATCGACGTCGGGGCGGCGCAGCACATTGCCGGCGCTGTCACGCGTCGCCACCAGCAAGGGGCGATCGGCACCGCTGTTCAGCGCCACCCGCCCCCGGATCTCGGCAAAGGGGATGCGCCAGAATTCCAGCACGGCGGCGAGGCGGCGTTTCAGTTCGTCGAGATCATCCTCGTTGTTGTAGAGCCATACCCTGGCGGACTCATGGACGGCGAGATTGGTGATCTCGCGGCCGGTGGCAACCGCCACCGCCTGCTCGATGCTCAGCGTCGATTTGCCGACGCCAGGCGGCGCCACCATCACCGTCACCGCCCGGCGCAGCAGCATGCGGCCCAGCACCCAGCGGCGGCGAGGGATCAGGCCGGGCGCGAAGGCGTCGAGAAAGCCCGGCTCCAGCGGCGGCCCCGAGCTGAAATCCTCCTCGAGAGCATGATCGGGATCGGGGATGGCCCATTTGGCGCGGCCCCCGGCGATCATGGCCGCCACCTCGACGTGGGTCTGAGCGGCGGTCCAGCCCGGCAGGGTCAGGGATTCGGCGGCGGCGATGATTTCGGCATCGGACCAGCCCCGCGCGATCCAGTGGCCGGCGAGACGGACCATGTTGTCGTGCCAGTGATCGCCGGCCCGCACTGCCGCCATCACCCCGGCGACGCCAACGCCCTGGGCGGCATTGCCGATGGCGAGGCCGGATTGGGAGGTATCGGATGTTGGGGCGGGTTCAACCGCTTCCTCCGGCGGAAACACCTTCGCCAATTGACCGGGCAGATACAGCACCGGCCTGCCGTCGGCGAAGGTGTGCAGCTCGGTGCGCTCCAGCACCCGGCCTGGTTTGGACGGCCACGCCACCGATCCGGCCAGACGCATGACGCGGGACGGATTGACCACCTTGATGTCACCGCCGAAGGCCAGGGCCAGCGCCCGGTTCTGACGGCGACAGAGGGCCGTGTCACGCTCGGGCGATTCGTGCCGCCACCACAATTGCACCCGCAAATGGGGATGGCGGCCGGTGACCACGGCGGCGGTGGGCGGGCAATGCCGATACCGCGATTTGGCGGCATCGGCGGCGCCGGCATCGTCGAGATCCACATAGAAGGCGGGCAGCGCCAGGACATCGTTATCATCGGCGCGCCCGAACGGTGGCGTCCCGGATTTACGCAAGGCGGCGCCCACATAGATGTTCTGGCCGGGAATACGGTTGGTGGCGGCGGCGAATTCGGCCGCCTCGTCCAAATCATCGGTGCCGACCAGCCGGGCGTGCTGCAACCGGCCGCCGGCGCCGTCGGTCCAGGCGATTTCCACCAGCCCGTCCTGGCAGCCATCCAGATCGCCGCCGAACAGATGCTCCAGATGGCGGAGCATGATCGCGGCATCCGGTTCAAGCAAAGGGGTGACGTTGGTCATGATCGACGGCTGGTCCAGGGACGGTGCTGTGGGCGCTCTCCAAGGGCCCCGCCGGAACGACGGGGCCAGAGGACAGCGTCCGTCAGAACTCGGACGACATCAGGGGATCGGCTTGGGGCTGGCTCTGGCTGGGAGGCGCCACCGGCTTCTGTCCGCTGGGCTGGGCCGCAGTCCGCGTGCCGGGAGCCTGGACGTTGGATTCTACCGCCACCACCTCGACCAGATCGGCGGGGCGCTCCACCCATTTGGTGATCCGGAACACCGGGCGGTAATTGGTGCCGTAGCGATCCTTCATGGGCTGCACCGAGTCCAGCACCACCACCGGCACCTGGCCGCGATGCTCGTCCCGGCCCGCTTCCCAATCGGCATAGAGGGCGTTGACGGCATTGCACAGATGCAGGCTGTTGCCCGACATCTCGCGCACGCCGCCCAGGGCGTTGCGGCTATAGACCTGCAGCACGAAGCCACGTTTGAAGCCCTCGCCCTCGGGACGGGGGGCACTGTCGCCATTGGGATGGTCGAGCAGCCGCTCGGGAGCCTGACCCTCACGGAAACGCAGCCAGCCGGTGACGATGCGCTCCAGATCGAAGATGGCGGTCAAATTGGCGATCTCGATCTGGTCGCCTTCGGCGTCATTGATGGCCAGCCGGCCCGACTTGGCGTTGAACTTAAGGTAATTGGCGGCCTCGCCGCTCGATCCGATGTTAAGGGGCATGATGCATTTCCTTTGCGATTGGCAGTGATCAGATGCCGTAGAGGTCGCGCCCGGCGGCACGGGTTTCCGCCGACCAGCGGAATTGCGAGTAATCGGGTACCAGCAGGCCGGCTATCTCGGCGGCATCGGCGCTAAGCGCCAGCAATCGCGACATGGCGAGCGCGATGCGCCGGGCCTGGGCCAAGGCCTCGTGCGGCTCCTCCAGCCGGTACACCGTGCCCTTGGCCTTGGTGGCGTAGCAGAACCGCTGCTCGCGGTTGCCCGAGGCCGAGAAGTAGATGGCACCCTGGACCCGGTGCTCTTGGCTCATTTGCGACGGCAGGCGGGCAGAGGTCTTGAGATCCACATCGAGGCCGTGGGCGTCGAAGCTGAAATCCTTGAAGCCGATCACCGGCACCGCCACGTCGTCGAGACGCACCTCGATGCGCTGCTGGGTGGCCGAGGGCACGCCGTAAGGCCGAAGCGCCTCCAGGGCATGGCCGACCATGCCGGGGATTTCGGCGCCCTTCTCGTCGCGCCTGGCATCACCCGACAGCAGGGTCAGCTCGCGGTAACGCTTCTGGGCGATGGCGGTGCAATCCTCCACCGCCATCGCCGGATCGAGCAGGCCGGCGGCAACGCCCGCCTCCACCGAGGTGCCGCAATGGGCGGCGACACCGACACTGCCGCGCACCTTCAGCAGGTATTCCACCACCCACAGGGCCGGGCTGGCGCGGTACAGGTTGAGCTGGCTGGCCGACAGATGGGCGAGGCCGTGGCGCTCGAACGGATTGGCGGTCATGCCCGGCCTCCCGTCGTCCGCGGCCCATGGGCCTTGATGGCGAGATAGGCCACCCGGTCTTCGGCGACCCGGCGCTGGGCCAACACCACCCGCCCCTGCCCAGCCAGATCCATGGCGCAGACCGCGACGCGATTGATCTCGGCCCGCACCGGCTCCGGCAGGTGCGAGATCCGGAATGCGCGGTCGCAACCGAGATGGCCCTCGTGATAGGCGATCCGCTCGCCGGGGGCGGCGCGGTCGAGCCAAGCGAGGAAAGCGCCCTCCCCCAACACCGGCATGGCGGTGGCGGCGATCATTTGGCGCCTCCCGCCGCCGGGGCGGTGGCCGAGGTGCTTTCCCGCACCTGCTCCGCCTCATAGGCGTCGATGTCCTCCTGGCGATAGCGCACCCGGCCTCGAATCTTGAGATAACGTGGGCCTATTCCCAGCCAGCGCCACCGCTCCAGCGTGCGTGGGCTGATCGCCCACCGCGTGGCGATGTCTTCCTGGGTCAAATACGGCAACGGCCGGATATCACCGGTCACCACCTTGGGCTGGTCAGATTTGATCTGTGACATGGCACCTCACTACGAATTGCGCCCCCGACCGCGTCGGAACGAGAGCAATAGATTGAATTCGCAGTGATTTTCATGATTTCGCGCCGAGAGAGATATGGATGGTCACAAACAAAGTTGTGACATATTCGAGCCTGTCGCCCGAGAATTGCTGCGGCTTTGCGGGAAAAGCTGTGACATCGGGCCGGAAAGTCGTGACATCCGACCTGAATGTCGTGACATCGGGTCAGTCGGACCCGATGTCACCGAGTTGCCCAGGCTGGATCTGGAGCAGGTAGGGATTGAGGCGATAGCCACGCCAATTGACGTTCTGGATAACGGCATCGTCGGCAATCTGAACATCCAGCTTGTCCAGGAACTGCTTCTCGATGGCGTTACGGGTCCGCACGACTCGCTTGCGCAACGTCGGTTCCTCGATCCCCAAACGCTCGGCAAGAGCATCGCTTTTAATCAGGCGATGCTCTTCGTGCGGAAGACCGGCCGCCACGTCTGCGGCGAAATCAGCCACCAGAGCCCGCAAGAGCTTGAATCCTGCTCCGGCGAGTTTGACACCACCACGGAAAAGAATGCGCTCCTTTTCCTCATCCACGGCAAAAAACAGTCCGTTGGCGGATCGCCGGGAGACATCAGCTGCGGCCTGCTCGGAGGCGGGCGGCTCGACCTCAGCCGGGTCCACCGTTTCCATCGATCGCATGGACGTGGATTTCAGCAACATCAACAGCGATGTATCCGGCAGGCCCAGCGTATGCGTCAAACTGGCGTTGTTGCCCAATTCCCAATCAACGACGCGGGCCACCGTTTGGCCGTGACGTCGGAGCAGATCGTAGACCTTCGCCGCCGCCTCGTCCGGCGGCCCCGGCAGATAGGGAAGCACCCGAAACGCCTGCCCGAACGTGCTGAAGAATCCTTGCTCGGACATGCCTGCCAATTTCATGGCGTTCAGCACATAGGATTCAGCCATCACCACGTCCGTACCGGGCCTTCGCTCGCCCTTGAACAGATCGACGGAATAAGCATCGGCCGACTCGTATTCCCCCAGGCCAGCTCCCAGGATACCGAAGCGGCGATCAAGGCATTGAGAACAGACACCACAATGGCGCTTGCGCTTGGTCGCCTCGCGCACGCGGGTGCAACTGAATGTCTCAGCGATCAGATCGGCACAGCCATGTTTGGCGATGACGCCGACCACGTCGCTCTTGGTCAACCACAGATATGGATTTTCGACCAAGACCGCCTCACCCAACAGCAGCGAGAACAGCGAGGTGAAATCGGCCAGCACATGGGGATGGGTGGTACGAGTGGCACGCGCGCCCAGCACATGCTCGGCCAGTGGAAGATTGATGCTGACGACACCATTCTCGTAAAACCGGATCGTGCGTTGCCCGAACAGATGCGCCACCACCAGTCCCAGGCTCGCGAACAAAAATGACCGCGTCCGCTGGGTGAACTCGACGGATTCTTCCTGGCCTTTATTGACACTGACATAGACGTGAAAAAGCTGACTGGCCTGAGTCCGGTTACGCAAGGCAACCAACAGCGCCGATTGCCGAGATGTCACCATGGACGAACCCCGATGGCTGACCAACGCCACCTTGCGACCGCTGCCGATCAGGCAGTCCACCGCCCCGGCAAAGGAATCGAGGCCGCCGGAGAACAACATCACCTCATCGGGAACGAACCCACGATCCGCCGAATGGCCGAGATCAAGATAGGGCTGCAATCCGGTGGCCGGTGAACGATGCTCGACGAATTCAAAGGCATAGGCATCCTCAGACAGAAAACCCAGCGTCTCGCATAATGCCTCGATCACATCCCGACGATTCCAGAGGTCTGGGCGACGCACCGGAATGATGAAGCGGAACTGGCGTCGCCATTCCGCTCCCATACTCCGCATTCCATCCCGGCCGCGCCGGGTGAACTGGTCGGCGCAATAAACGTAGGACGCCACCTCCAGCAGGTCCGCCAACACGGCCGGAACATCCTGCACCATGCGGGCGCAGAGATCTCCGAGCCTGAGATTGACTTTCTGCGGCGTGCCCTCCGGCGCATTGACGTCCATTTCCAGAACGTCCCTGGCGCCCGGCACACCCGCCACGCCACCGCAGACGACCAGCCGCTCAGCCATCGGCATCTCTCCGCTTGCGCAATTCCCTGCGTATTTTGTCGAATGCGACATGCCCGAAACGGGCCGCCTTGTCCTGGTCGATGCCGCCCTCATAATTGCTCTTCGAGAACCAGTCCCGCGAGAATTCCTTGACGATCCTGGCAGTCTCACGGGCGTGGGTATCGAGCGCCCCCTCGAATTCCTTATGTTCGCGCGCAGTCTGAAAACGCTTACCCACCCCCACATGATTCGGCAATTCACGGCTAAGGTAATAGCCCAGATGCCGTCGGGTCAGACGGGCAAAGAAATCCCGCGACAACACGCTGAACTGATCTGGCGTCCCCAAGCCGGCCAACGCACCCCGGACATCCTCGAAAGAGGTCCCGAACAGCCCAGGGAGTTCACGACTGGCGACAGCGTTGAGGCTTTCTGCTGCAGACAACTGGGCCATCTCGCCCAGGTCCGTCCGCCCACCAGTCGTTCGGACATGCCGATCTACTGCGTCGGTAAACGCGGTGACGATCTCCACCAGGGATGGTCGATCGCTCAGCTTCAGGCCGAGCATCCTGAGTTCTGGAATGAAATGCTCACCCATCCGCGCAGCAAATGGAATCTGGGTCAGCAACCAGAATGCATGCCGGAGTGCCTGATCCTTCCCGGCATCGATCATATCCCGCTCGGCAGCCACAGAAGTCGCCTCGGCAATATCCCGCATATCGGCACCGCCGCCGATCATCTCGACGACGCGTTGCCACTTC
This sequence comes from Phaeospirillum sp., assembly GCA_030824585.1. Lineage (GTDB taxonomy): Bacteria > Pseudomonadota > Alphaproteobacteria > Rhodospirillales > Magnetospirillaceae > Phaeospirillum. Next base: position 10,747 of record JAVBXM010000237.1, read on the forward strand.
TTTGTGCGAGGAAGCGTGCCGAGACGCTGATGACCCAAGATAGCCCCTTTCTCCACGCTTACTTCGACCGCCGCCTCATCTTTTACGGGGCCAAACGCCATGCTGTGCCTGAAGATCGAGTTGCCCGCGTACCCATCACACTAGGAGATGTGCAACTTTCTTCAGCCCAATACCGAACAGCCTAGCGTCACGCTCTATCCCATAGATATTTCCCGGCAAGCGTGTCCCATCCCTTCTTGCCAGCGGGTCACTCAACTTCTGTTCATGATGCCGTGCAACAGGGTTGCCCGAAGGGTGTTCGCAAGGTTCTTGCCTGTCAGTTCCTTGGGCCGACGGTACCACTCAACCAGCACACCATCATGGCCTGCCATGACGATGGCGGTAAGGTCGTGGGCAGAGAGATCCGTGCGGAAGACTCCTTCCGATTGACCTTGGACGATGACCCCCTCGATAGCCGTATACATGCGACGGTAGATGGACTTCACCTTGTCCTCTATCTCGTTGCTGGCACCGCTGAATTCGATGGAAACCAAGATGAGCAACAGCACATGCTCAGGCCGCGTCAGACCGAGAATCGACTGGCTGTGAATGAATTTCACAAGCTTAGCATCTGCCCCCGGCCCAGCCTCGGCGATATGGCTGGCGATAGGACTTACCACGTACTCTTCAGCCTGCTCTAGGAGGCGAAGCATGATGGCGTCCTTGGTCTTAAAGTAGAAGTAGACAGCCCCCTTGGTCAGCCTCGCCTTGGCTGCAATATGATCAATGGTAGTGGCGCGGTAGCCATTCTTCACGAACAAGTTCAAGGCACAAGCAAGGATATTCTCCAGGCTGGCGGCTCGCTGCTCTTCTTTCTTGTTCGGCTTTTTCGTCGTCACATCCATGGCTCGCGGTTCCATCGTGCTGCATAGGCCGTCAAAACAGTCTGACCAGTTAGTATCAATGTCCGCCCAGGTCAATTCGAAAGCGCCCCCCTGGAGCCCCATCGCCGGAAAAGGGTTAAAGCTCGCCGTTGACCTTTACAAACCGACTGTATAGTATGTTTGTGAGGCTGTGAAGATAGGATTGCAAACACTATGGGGCCCTTGGCGGATCTGAAGGTTGTCGAACTTGCCGGACTTGGTGCCGCCCCGTTCTGTGCCATGTTGCTGGCCGACCTGGGGGCGGATGTGATTCGTGTCGATCGCTCTGACGCCAGGGGAAAGGGATCGAGCTTCGACATCTTGAATCGAGGTCGCCGCTCGGTCGCCTTGGATTTAAAAAAGCCGGCGGGCATCGCGGCGATCATGCGATTGGTCGGACAAGCCGATATCTTACTCGAAGGCTTCCGGCCCGGGGTGATGGAGCGGTTAGGACTTGGCCCGGAGCACTGCCTGACCGCCAATCCCCGGCTGGTTTACGGCCGAATGACTGGCTGGGGGCAGGAAGGTCCCTTGGCCAAAGCTGCCGGCCACGACATCAATTACATCTCGCTCACGGGTGTCCTGGAAGCCATCGGCACCAACAGCGCAAAGCCCGTTCCCCCACTCAATCTGGTGGGAGACTATGGCGGCGCCATGTTGATGGCTTTTGGCTTGGTTTCGGCCGTTCTGGAGGCAAAAAGCAGCGGTCTGGGCCAAGTGGTGGACGGTGCCATGCTGGATGCCGCCGCACTTACCATGAACCGCTTCCTCGGCCTCCACGCCGAAGGTAAATGGCGCCTTTCCCGCCAGTCAAACTACCTGGATGGCGGCGCCCATTTTTACGACACCTATGCCTGCGCCGATGGCCGCCATGTGGCCGTCGGCCCAATCGAGCCGCAATTCTACCGCCAACTGCTGGAGCACCTCGGGGTGGAGCTTGACCCATCCCACCAATTGGACGCTCAAACATGGCCAGAGCAGAAGCAGATCCTGGCTCACGCCTTCATGGGGAAAACCCGTGATGAATGGACGGACTTGCTCGAAGGAACCGACGCCTGCGTTTCCCCCATTCTTGATCTGGTCGAAGCCCCGGAGCATCCACATAACGCCGCACGGCAAACCTTCCGCTCCCTGGACGGCGTCATTCAGGCCGCCCCTGCGCCTCGGTTCAGCCGCACCCACGCCGAACTGGACCTGCCGCCACCACAGGCCGGCCAGCACGATGAACAAGCCCTTTCCCGCTGGGGCATCTCCACCGAGGAAATCGCGAGCTTCCGCCACGGCGGGGCCTTTGGCGCCGATCAACCTTAAAAACCTTCAACACTGCGAAGAGGACCGTCATGGCCATCGACTTCCACTGCAATTTGTTCACTCCCGAGGCCATCGAGCGGCACTGGTACGGCCAACCCGAAATGTACCGGCTGATTAAGTGGTGGAAGATGGAGGAGCGTGTGAAAGGCGTCACCGTGGATGACTTCGTCGCCATGATGGACGCCGCCGGGCTGGAAAAAGCGCTGATCCCCGCCATCCGCATGATGTCTTATCAGAAGAAGACCATGGTCTGGGACATCACCGAGGAAGAGGTCCACGCCGCTGTCAGTCGCCACCCCGACCGGCTGGTGGGCCTGTGCGGCTTCAATCCCCTGCAGAAACTAGACAGTGTCCGCAACGTGGAACGGGCAGTGAAGGATTACGGATTCAAGGGCGTCTACATCCACACCTACGGCTTCGGCATTCCGCTCGACCACCGGCTGTACTACCCGCTTTACGCCAAGTGCGTCGAACTGGGCATCCCGGTCTCCATGCAGGTCGGCCACTCCGCCGAGCACATGCCCAACGAACTCGGCCGCCCCATCCACCTCGACAACATCGCCCTCGACTTCCCCGAGTTGAAGCTGATCGGCGCCCATACCGGCTGGCCGTGGACCGAGGAGATGATCTCGTTAGCCTGGAAGCACGAGAACGTCTATCTCGGCATCGACGCCCACAATCCGAAATACCTGGAACCCACCCTGGTCCATTTCATGAAGACCCGGGGCCAGAACAAGGTGATCTACGGCACAAACTACCCGGCCATCACCCATGCCGAGTCCATCGCCAGCATCCGGAACGAGCTAGGACTGACCGAAAAGGTGGCCGACAAGATCCTGCGCGGCAACGCCGCCCGCGTTTACGGGCTCTGATCATGGCAAACGCAAACGACATCGTCGCCATCAGCGCCGTCCGCACCCCCATGGGAGCCTTCGGCGGCAGCTTCAAAGACATCCCCGCCTACGACTTGGGCGCCGTCGCCATCCGCACCGCGCTGGAGCGGGCCGGCATCACCGGCGAACAGGTGGATCAGGCGATCTACGCCAATTGCCGGCAGGCGGGCAACGGCCCCAATCCGTCGCGAACCGCCGCCGTGCGCGGCGGCATCGCCCTCGACCGGCCGGTCTTCACCGTCAACATGGCCTGCCCGTCGGGCATGAAGGCGATGATGCTGGCCGGGTTGGAGCTCGCCAGCGGCGGCTCCAAGATCATCGTCGCCGGCGGCATGGAATCCATGAGCACCATGCCCTATCTGCTGAAGAACGTCCGCTGGGAAGGCTTCAAGCTGGGCGACAAGACCCTGTCCGACAGTTGGAGCGACACCCTCGACCCCCTGTGCGGCTACGGCATGGGCATGACCGCCGAGAATCTGGTGGCCAAATATTCCATCGGCCGCCAGGAGCAGGACGACTTCGCCCTGGCCTCGCAGAAGAAGGCGGCGGAGGCCCAGGCGGCGGGAATGTTCGACAGCGAGATCGCGCCGGTGACCCTTGCCGCCAGCCGCGACCGCGACGAGACCGTCGTGGCGCGTGACGAATCCATCCGGCCCGACACCTCGCTGGAGCGCATGGCCAAGCTGAAGCCGGTGTTCAAGAAGGATGGTTCGATCACCGCCGGTAATTCCTGCGGTATGGGCGACGCCGCCGCCGCCTTGGTCCTGACCACCCGGGGACATGCAAAATCTATTGGTAAGGCGCCGCTGTTCTCGGTGGTGGCCTCGGCTCAGATCGCGGTCGAACCCGCCACCATGGGCGACGGCCCGGGCTGGTCCATCCCCCTGGCCCTGACGAGGGCGGGGATGACCCTGCCCGACATGGACTTCATCGAGGTCAACGAGGCCTTCGCCGCCCAGATGATCGCCAACGAACGGGTGTTGGGCTGGGACCGCGCCCGGGTTAACGCCTTCGGCGGCGCCATCGCGCTGGGCCATCCCACCGGCAGCACCGGCGCCCGCCTCCTGGTGACCTTGGACAACATCCTGCGCAAGCGGGACAAGGAACTGGGGATCGCCTCCATCTGCGGTGGTGGCGGCGTCACCACCGCCATGATCATCCGGCGGGAGAGTTGAGCATGGCCGCCGAAATCCTGCTGGAAAAGCGCGCCGACCGAATCGCCGTGCTGACCCTCAACCGCCCCAACGCCCTGAACGCCATCGACCGCGCCATGGTGCAGGCCTTGCGTTCTGCCATCCGAGACATCGAGGCCGACGATACCATCGACGTGGTGATCATGGCGGCGGCGGGCGAAAAGGCGTTCTGCGTCGGGGTCGATCTCAAGGAGCGCCAGACCCTGAGCGACGACGAAGCCTACGCCTTCCGCCTAGGCGAGCTGTTCCCCATGTACGAGGAACTGGAGAAGCGGACCAAGCCGGCCATCGCCGCCGTCAACGGCCATTGCCTGGCCGGCGGATTCGAGCTGGCGTTGTCCTGCGACATGATCCTGGCGACCGAGCGTTCCACCTTCGCCCTGCCCGAGGTCAAGTGGGGATTGATCCCGGCGGCCGGCGGCTGCCGCAAGCTTCCCAAGCTGATCGGGACGGCGCGGGCCAAGGAACTGATCCTCACCGCCGCCACCATCGACGCATCCAGGGCGGAACACCTCGGCCTGATCAACCGCATCGTCCCGGACGAAAGCCTGATGGACGAGGCGCTGGCCCTGGCCAGGCGGGTCCAGGCCAATGTCCAGGTGGCGGTCAGGGGGGCCAAGCGCTGCATCGATCACGCCATGGACATGGAGCACTCCACCCTCTTCGACATCGAGGTCTCCACCGGCTGTTACGCCGCCAAGGATCGCAAGGACGGCATCGCCAAATTCGCCGAGCGCAAGCTGTCATAAAAGGGAACATCACAGATGAAAAAGATCGCCGTCATCGGCGCCGGTGCCATGGGGCGCCAGATCGCCCTGCAATGCGCCCTGTCCGGCTTCAAGACCAGCCTAAACGACTCGCGTCCCGAAGGCCTGGCCGAGGCGGAAAGCTTCGCTCGTCAGTATCTGGATGACCGAGTGGCCAAGGGCCGGCTGAGCGAGCCGCAAAAGACGTCGGCGCTGGCCAATCTTCACTTCACCGCCGATCTGGCCGAGGCGGCTGCCGACGCCGATCTGGTGATCGAGGCCATCATCGAGAAGTTCGAGCCCAAGGCCGAGTTGTTCAAGGCCCTGGACCGGCTATGTCCGGCCAAGACCATATTCGGCAGCAACAGCTCGAATATGCGGGGGTCAAGGCTGGCCGAAACCACCAGTCGCCCGGACCGGGTGCTGAACATCCATTTCTTCAATCCGGCCCTGGTGATGGAACTGGTGGAGGTGGTGGTCCACCACAAGGTTCCGGACGAAGTGACCGATGCAGTGGTGGACTTCTGCAAGCGTATCGGCAAGGCCCCGGTGGTCATGCGCAAGGAAATTCCCGGCTTCATCGTCAACCGGGTCTTCCGTGCCCTGACCCGCGAGGCGGTCAGCCTCTACGAGGAGGGCTACGCCAGCGCCGAGGACATCGATCTGGCGGTGACCAAGGGCCTCGGCCACCCCATGGGGCCGCTGCGCCTGCTGGACACCACCGGCATCGATGTCTCCTACCTGGCACGCCAGGACGAGTACGAGGAAACCGGGGTCGAGGCCGCCAAGCCCAACCGGATCCTCAAGGACATGTACGAAAAAGGCGAGTGGGGCAAGAAGACCGGCAAGGGTTTCTATACCTACCCCAAGGATTGAAGGAGCATTTGATGTCCAAGCAAGCTTACCGCTGGGTGATGACGGGTGTCGGCCAACCCATGGAGAGGCAGGCGTTCGACCCTTTCCCGCCCAGCCACGGCGAAGTGGTGATCGAGATCTCCGGTTGCGGCGTCTGTCACACCGACCTTGGCTACTACTACGACGGTGTTCGCACCAACCATGCCCTTCCGCTGACGCTAGGCCACGAAATCAGCGGCCGCGTGGTTGCCGTCGGAGCCGGGGCGCAAAACTGGCTGAACAAGGCGGTGATCGTGCCGGCGATGTTCCATTGCGGCGAGTGCGATCCCTGCAAACGCGGCAAGGGAACCCTGTGCATCAACGAGAAGATGCCCGGCAACGACATCCATGGCGGCTTCGCGTCCCACATCAAGACGCCCGCCCATGGCCTGCTGGCGGTGGATGAAGCCCGCTTGGCCAAGGCCGGTCTCAACTTGGCCTCGGTCTCGGTGGTGGCCGACGCAGTCACCACCCCCTTCCAGGCGGTAAGCCAGTCTGGGATCGGCCCGGGCGACCTCGCCATCGTCAATGGGGTCGGCGGGGTCGGTGGCTATTGCGTCCAGATCGCCAAGGCCTTCGGCGCAACGGTGATCGCCATCGACGTGGACCCGGTCAAGCTGGACATGATCGGTCAATATGGCGCCGACCTGATCCTGAATGCCCGCGAGATGGATGGCCGCGAGTTGAAGAAGCGCGTTGCCGCCTTCGCCAAGGAACGGGGCCTGCGCCCCATCGAGTGGTTCGTGTTCGAATGCTCGGGCACCAAGGTTGGCCAGGAAACTGCCTTCGGCCTGATGGTCAAGGGATCGACCCTGGCGGTGGTGGGCTTCACCATGGACAAGGTCGAGATTCGCCTCTCCAACCTGATGGCGCTGCACGGCCGCGCCCTGGGCAACTGGGGCTGCGTCCTGCCCAACTACGGGCCGACCCTGGACATGGTCCTGGCGGGTAAGGTGCAGATTCTGCCCTTCGTCGAGGAACACCCGCTGGACCAGATCAACGAGGTGTTCGATGCCGTCCATCATCGCCGGATCGCCCGGCGCGTCGTATTGGTTCCCTGATCATGATCAAAGATATCGTCACCAAAACCGCGCCTTCGCAGTTGGTGGATCATTCCGCCTGCCCAGCGCCGTCGTCCCCAGGCATCCTCTATGAGAAACACCCGACGGCGGCGGAAGGACTCTTCAACGTCTGGGTCACTATCGACAACCCCAGGCAGTTCAACAGCTATTCCATCGACATGCTGAAGGCGTTGCAGCAAGCCTTCAGAACCGCCGGCGAGGCCCGCGACGTGGTCGCGGTGGTGCTGACCGGCGCCGGCAGCAAAGCCTTCTGCACCGGCGGCGACGCCATGGAATTCGCCACCTATTACGCCGGCAATCCCCAGGAATTCCGCAGGTTCATGCGGCTGTTCGACGACACCATCTCGGCCATCCTCGCCTGCGACAAACCGGTGATCTGCCGGGTCAACGGGCTGCGTAGCGGCGGCGGCCAGGAGTTGGGCCTAGCGTGCGATTTGTCGGTCGCCCAGGATCTAGCGGTGTTCGGCCAGGCTGGCCCCAAGCATGGCGGCGCCATGGTCGGCGGTGCCACCGACTTCCTGCCGGTGATGATCGGAGCGGAGGAGGCCATGGCCGCCGGTATCCTGTGCGATCCCATCTCGGCCCACAAGGCGCGGCGGTTGGGCATGATCAGTGCGGTGGTTCCGGCGCTGAAGGTCGACAGCCGCTTCATCCCCAACCCGTCCGTCGTCACTGACCGAGTGGTGGACGAGTTCGGCGAATTCATCCTGGGCGAACCCAAAGCCGGTGGGGAGATCAAGGCGGCCAAGGAGATCGTGGCCAAGGGCGAGATCGACCTGTCGCGTCTCGACGCCAAGGTTGAGGAGCTGTGCTCCAAATTCCTCCATATGTCGCCCGAGGCCCTGACCAAGACCTTGGAGGAATTGCGCAAGCCCAAGCTCGACGCCTGGAACCGCAGCAAGGAGGGCAACCGCGCCTGGGCCGCCATCAACATGACCACCGAGGCCCATGCCGGATTCAAGGCCTTCGCCGTGGGCAACAAGGAGGTCGGCCGCGAGGTCAACTTCGTGGCTCTGCGCCAGGCCCAGGCCATAGGCGCGCCATGGACACCTGACCTGATCGAGGCGTTGATGCCCGGGAGGATTTCATGACCGATACCCCCCTGCAGACTTGGCTTGACCGCGACGGCAGGCTGCTACGCCTGCGGCTAAATCGGCCCAAGGCCAATATCGTCAACGCCGCCATGATCAAGGCCCTGGACGCCGCCCTGGCTGCGCAGGAGGGCAACAAGGACCTGTCCGCCGTCCTGCTGGACCATGCCGGGCCGCATTTCAGCTTCGGCGCCAGCATCGAGGAGCATTTCCCCGACCAGATGGCCGACATGCTGGCGGTCCTGCACGGACTGCTGAAGCGCATGCTGTTCTATCCTTGCCCCATCCTGGTGGCGGTTCGCGGCCAATGCCTGGGTGGTGGCCTGGAGGTCGCCCTGGCCGGCAGCATGATTCTGTGCTCTCCCGACGCCAAGCTGGGCCAACCCGAGATCAAGCTGGGAGTCTTCGCCCCCGCCGCCAGTTGCCTGCTGCCCGAGCGGATCGGCCCTGCGGCGGCGGAAGACTTGCTTTACACCGGCCGCAGCGTCGGTGCCGACGAAGCGCTACGCATGGGAGTGGTCGACCGCGTTTCTGAAGACCCGGAGGCAGCCGCACTGGCTTGGTTCGACGAACATTATGCCCCGTTGAGCGCCTGCGCGTTGCGGTTTGCCGTCAAGGCGGCTCGTGGGGCTTTGGCCCACCGGGTATCACTGCGCCTCGACGAGGTCGAGCGGCTGTGCGGCGTCGATCTCATCAAGACGAAAGACATGATGGAAGGACTCGTGGCGTTCCAGGAAAAGCGCCCCCCCAAATGGAGCAATTGCTAGAGCCATGGCCATCCTTATCACCTATCGAGGGACCACCTATCCGTGGCAATGCGACCATATGGGCCATGTCAACGTCATGTGGCACGTCTCCAAGTTCGACGAAGCGACATGGCCATTCTTCTCGGCCATGGGGCTGACGCCTTCCTATCTGCGGGGACGTTACGCCATGGCGGCAGTGCAGCAGAACATTACCTACAGGGCAGAGTTACTAGCGGGCGACATCATCGAAGTCCGCTCCCGGGTTCTGGAGGTGCGCGATAAGGTCATCCGCTATGTCCACGAGCTTTATCGGATCGAGCCCGAGGCCCTTTGCACAGTCTGCGAGTTGACGACGGTCCATTTCGACCGCGAAACACGCCGTTCCTGTCCTCTCCCGCCGGAGATTCGAGCTCAGGCGACGCGGTTGATGGATCACGACGCATGATCCCGGTTTCGCCATGAAAGGATAGGGGTTTGTCCATCACCAACCTGACCCATCTGCTCGCTCCCCGCACCATCGCCGTGATCGGCGCCTCCGACCAGCCGGGCTCCCTCGGTGCCACGGTGATGCACAATCTTGTGGACGGGCGCTTCGGTGGCCCGGTGATGCCGGTGGCGGCGGGACGGAGGGCGGTGGCCGGGATACTGGCCTATCCGAATATCGCCTCCCTGCCGGTCGCTCCCGACCTCGCTGTGATCTGCACGGCGGGAAGCGACGCCCCGGCCTTGATCGAGCAGCTTGGGCAACGCGGCTGCCGAGCAGCAATCATGATGGAAGCCCCTGGCGACCGTACCACCTTCATGGCCGCCTCAAAGTCATGCGGGCTACGCGTTCTGGGCCCCGACAGCCTGGGCCTCATGGTTCCATCCGCCCGGCTGAATGCCAGCCTGGGACACGTCCCCGTCCTGCCGGGTCAGATCGCCTTCGTGTCCCAGTCCGGGGCCATGTTCTCCACCATTCTCGACTGGGCCAACACCCGTGGCATCGGCTTTTCCCATTTCATCAGTCTGGGCGGCGGCGAAGACGTGGATTTCGGCGACATCCTTGACTATTTGGCCAATGACGAAGCAGCCAGGGCCATCCTGCTCTATGTGGAGGACATCCCCAACCGTCGGGATTTCGTGCCAGCGGCGCGTGCGGCGGCGCGCAACAAGCCGCTGCTGCTGATCAAAGCCAACCGAGCCGACAACAACCGCCCGATCGGAGCGTTCCTGTCGGAGACCCTCGCCGCGCCGGACGAGGTGTTCGACGCGGTTGCCCGCCGAGCTGGCGCGCTGCGGGTCGATCACATGGATGAGCTGTTCGCAGCGGTCGAGACCTTGGCGCGCAACCGCCATATGAAGGGCGAGCGTCTGGGTATCGTGTGCAACGGCGCCGATCTCGCCCTGATGGCGGCGGACGAAATGGCTCTGATCGGGGCTGGAGAGCCGGCCCGGTTGATAAATCTGGAGACGGCAGCCCAACCCGATCGTTATGGCGCGGCCCTGACCGAACTGGTCGAAACGTCGAACCTGGACGCGACCTTGGTCATCCATGCCCCCACCGCATTGTCGAACGGCGGCGCTTGCGCCAGGGCGGTCGCGGCCGCTCACCAGCGGGTCGGAGGTGCATTGCTGACCTGCTGGCTCGGCGGCGAGTCATCAATGACCGCGCGCTCATTGTTCGCCGAGGCGGGATTGCCCAATTACGAGACGATCGGCGACGCCATCCGTGGATTCCGGCATCTAGTGGACTTTCACCGCAATCAGGAAATGCTGCTGGAAACGCCGCCGTCCGACATTTTGGAACTGCACTCCGCCAGACGGAGTGCCCGCGCGATCATCGACCGGGCACTCGATCGCGCCGACGGATTCCTCACCGACCCGGAAACCCGTGAATTGCTGTCCTTCTACGGCGTCGCCACGGTGGAGAGCGTCCTGGCCGCCACACCAGAGGACGCGGCGCAGGCGGCCACCCGCATGGGCTTTCCCGTCGCCTTGACCTATTCCTCGCCCGATGTGCCCCGCAAGTGGGATGTGGGCGGCGTGGCGCTCAACCTTGAGAACGCTGAGGCGGTTCGGACCGCCGCCGAGGCCATCTTCCACCGGGTGGCCTCAACCTCGCCGGAACTGCGCTTCGACGGCTTCGGAGTGCAGAAAATGGCGCTGCGGCCCCATGCACGCCAGTTGATGATCGGCATCGCTTGCGACCCTCTGTTTGGGCCGGTGCTGGTATTCGGCGAAGGTGGGCGGGCGGTGGAGGTCATTCGCGACCACGCCCTGGCCTTGCCCCCGCTTAATCGCCCCCTGGCGCGGCGCCTGATCGCGCAGACCCGTGTTTCGTGGCGCCTGGAGGCCCAAGGCGGCCGTCCGGCGGCCGATCTGGACGCCATAGCCGACGCCCTGGTAAGGGTGTCGGCTATGCTGTCCGATAATCCAGAGATCATCGCCTGCGACATCAATCCGCTGTTCGCCGATGATCGCGGCGTTCTGGCGGTGGATGCGAGAATCCGGACGGCCCCTCCGGATCAGTCCGATCTCCGTAGCTTCTCCATCCTGCCTTACCCGGCCGAACTGGAGGAACCTGCGACACTCCGTGATGGCTCGGCCGTGGTGCTTCGGCCTATTCGCCCCGAGGATGAACAGGCCCATGCAGATCTCGTGAACCGGATGAATGAAACAGATCTTCGTTACCGGTTCTTCGGCACCCCGCAGAGATTTGGCCACCACCAACTCGCCCGGCTGACCCAGATCGACTATGACCGGGAGATGGCCTTCATTGCCAGCCGGCCAGTTCCCGGGCAGGGGTGGGAAACCTTGGGCGTTGTGCGGACGGTCGCCGACCCAGACAACCGCAAGGCTGAGCTTGCGATTTTGGTTCGCTCCGACCTTAAGGGAACTGGGCTGGGCAGCACCTTGATGACCAAGATCATCCGCCATCACCAGACCCGGAAAACCCACGAGATCGGCGCGCAAATTCTGTCGGATAACACCGCCATGCTGGCGCTGGCGAGAAAGTGCGGTTTCATTTTGACGCCAAGCGAGGACCCGGAGGTGACGGAATGCCTCCTGGTCCTCGGCGACTGATAGACTTTAGGTGAGCTCTCGGGCGAAGGAGAGCGCCTCAGTAGGCTGAAAGCCGTTCCGTTCCAGGAACGACAGAAGGCCGTACCCATTCCATGGAACCACGGTTCGGACACGCTCGATACGGAGCGAAACCAAATTCTGGAACAGTTGGGTCATTAATGCGGCACCAACGCCATGGCCATCAAATCCAGGGCGGACGCCAATGGTGTCAAGAACAGCGGCCGGACTGGTTTGACCGAATTCGCCGTAATCCACCCTCGCCATAACAAATCCAACGGCGATTCCATCCTGCTCGGCCACCATCGACACCCGAACCCCGGACTGCTCTAGAACCTCGGCAAATTTGCGCTTGTAGAAGGCTGATCGATCCAGCCCCATAGCCTTGCGGTCGATGGCGGTCACGGCATTGAAATCGGCCTCGTTCATACTACGGACAACGATGGTCGCGTCATCTTCCCGAGCCTCCAGCGATGTAAGGGGGCGCTCCAGCACCACCTGAGGCGAGATGGAGAACTTCGATACAGCGAACAGACGTACCAGCCCAAGCTGTTCCCAGTGAGCCTGACTGATTATTCGCCGGGCACCGTGCGCCTTGGCCAATGAAGCTATGTCTTCAAGCAACTTAAGGCCGATTCCCTGGTGTCTGGCATCGGATTCTACGCCCAGGGCGTCGAGGACGGCGACAATCTCTCCACCCCCGAATTCACCTTCAAGAATATGAGCGGAGGCGAACCCGGCCAGTTTTCCATGGGTCCACGCCCCGATCTGGATGAACCCATCGGATGCCGACTCCTGGGCGCCAAACCGTTTCTCGAAGAAACCACGCCGGGAACGGCCGCTAATCAGACGGTCACACTCGACAACCTTCTCAAGGTCCTTTGCCGTCAATGCGGCGATCGTGACTTTACTCATGATATGCCTCCTACGCCGCTTGCCCGAGGCGGGCCAGCTTTTCGTGACGGAAGGCGCCCCACAGCGCGGCGCCGATGGCGCCGGCATAGATGGAGTCCGGATTGGCCACGGCCACCAGGTTGACCTTCTCCTGCTCGGCCGCTTCGTTCAGCGCGGCGACCAGGCCGGTGTCGAGAGCCAGACCGCCGGTGACCTGGACGATACCTTCGACCGCACCGATGGACTTCAGCAGCTTGGCCAGACGCACCGCCATGGACACATGGATGCCCTTGAGGATGTTGGAGGCCGTGATGCCACGCGACACCATGTTGATGACGTCGGTCTCCGCCAGCACGGCGCAGATCGACGAGACCTTTTCCGGATCGTCGGCCTTCATGGACAGCGAGCCGATCTCGTCCTGAGCGATACCCAGGTAGCGGGCGATGTTCTCGAGGAACTGGCCCGAGCCCGAGGCGCACTGGCTGGTCATCTTGTAGGACAGCACCTTGCCCGAACCATCCATGCGGATGGCGCGACCGTTCAGCGCTCCGATATCGAGCACCGCGCGGGCTTCCGGGTTGAGGTACAGGCCGCCACGGCCGTGGGTGGTCATGGAGTAGAAGTGACCGGTGGCGAACTTCAGGTTCTCGGCATCGCCGGTGGACGCCACATAGGCGACGTCCTTGGCATCGACGCCGGCGGTCTTCAGCATGTGGTCATAGGCTTCGGTGGTCAGCTGGAAGGGGTCGCGGTTGCGGATACGCGCGGTTTCCTTGCCCAGCCATTCGACCTTGTCGCCGTTGACCTTGAACACGACGGTCTTGATGCAGCCAGAGCCAATATCGACGCCGGTGGTGATAAGTTCAGACATAAGTGTCTCCTCCCTTCCCGACTAGTTCACGACCGCACGGACGGCGAAGGTAGCTCCGCCTAGCGCACCGGTGTAGATCGAGTCCGGGTCGATGTTGATCTGGACGTCGCCGTAGTTTTCCTTGATCAGCTTGCGCAATTCGCGCACCGCCGCCTCGTTCTTGGCGACGCCGCCGGTGAAGGTGAACTGGTCCTTGACGCCGCCGGCGCGCGACAGGATGGACATGGCGCGCAAGATGATGGCGCGGTGCAGACCGGCCAGGATGTCTTCGCGCTTTTCGCCCAGAGCCAGACGGTCACGCAGTTCGGCACCCGCGAACACGGTGCAGGTGGAGTTGATGCGCACCTGCTTGTTGGACTTCATGGCCAACGGCCCCAACTCATGCAGGCCCATGTTCATCTCGTCGGCGATGTAGCCCAGATAGCGGCCGCAACCGGCGGCGCAACGGTCGTTCATCTGGAAGTTCTCGACGATGCCGACGGGATCCACCTGGATGCCCTTGGTGTCCTGGCCGCCGATGTCGAGAACCGTGCGGGTCTCCGGGTACATCATATGGGCGCCCAGGCCGTGGCACAGGATTTCCGAGCGGATGTGCTCCTTGGGGAAAGGCAGGCGGACGCGGCCGTAGCCGGTGCCGACCACGTAGGTCTCCTCCAGCGGAATGGCGAGCGCCGACTGCACCGGGGCCAGGATCGAGGAGCCGGTCATGGTGCCCTTTTCCAGGGCGCGGACGAACTTGCCTTCCATGTCGCCGGCCGGCGGACGGTTTTCCACTTCGATGATCGACTTGTCATAGACGTTGAGGATCAGGTCGAAGCCGAGATTGGCTTCCTTGCACACCGCCTCGCCGTGGCTCATGAACTCGGCGCCGGCCAGATCGCGGAAGAAGTCGGACTTGCGCTTGACGCCGGGGGCGTACTGGGCGGCCGAGCTCTCGCGCAGACGGCTGAAGGTGCCTTCCAGCGCCTCGATCACCACCTTCTCGCGGCCGGCGAAGCGCGGGCCCTTGATGTTGGTGATGCAGGTCTGCTCCAGATCCTCGAGCTGTTCGAGGAACTGGACATGGCGGAAGTTGCGCTCGAGGTCCGACAGGATGTCGTCGACCTTGCCCGACACTTCCGCCACGTTGGACAGAGCGCGGCGGAACAGGGTGAGACGGGTGTCGATCAGCGCTTCCTGCTTGGAAACGGCGGCGGCGGTGTCGTAGTTGGAGCGCGAATTGGTGATGCCGCGTCCCAGGATCTGGAGGTTCTCATCCATCACCACGGCTTTGGTGGTGGTGGAGCCCAGATCGATGCCAATGAAACAACGCATGATGTCAGCTCCACAGCTTGATGGAATCGGCGAACGTGCCAGCTTGCTCGCGGATCGGCTGCATCTGGCCCGAATTTTCGGCGTATTTGAAGGCGATGTAGGGGATGCCTGCTTCGGTGAGGGCGTGGCAGACCATTGGACGGTCCAGCAGGGCGGGGTCGCAAAAGGATGGGGTGGCGTAGATCACACCCTCGGCACCGCAGGCCTTGACCGCATCCACATGGAACTTGCCCTTGACCTTACCGTCGGGCACGTACTTGCACGAGGTTTCCACCGAGTTTTCAATATAGGTGGTGGCCAGTGCCTTCAGTGGATCACCCTCGGTGAGGACGTCGACCATGAGGAAACGGTTGACCAGAGCGTAGTCGTCATCGACCACATAGCAGCCAGCCATCTCGATTGACTTGATCAGGTTGAGCGGCGGCTGCTCGCAGAACGAGCCAAAGATTGCGACCCGCACGTTGTCGCGCTTGGGCCGATCCTCGGCGGCGGCGGCGGTAATGTAGTCGCGCAGCATCTGGTTGTGCTCTTCCACATCCATCATCAGGCCGGCCCGCATCAGCAGGTAGACCTCTGAGGTCGGGGCCAGCCAGGGCTGATTGGCGCGGAAGGCGTAGACCTCGCGCACCAGGCGGCGGTTCTCGTTGTAGAGCCGGATCGAGTTGCGGATGTCGTCGTCGCTGATCGTGCGGCCGGTGAGATGCTCCAGGCCCTCGCGTAGCTCGACCAGTTCCTGGGTGTAATAGGTGCCGCCCAGCGAGGCGTCGAAATTCTGCGGGGTGTCAAAGAACTTGGTCCACACATTGGGGAACATCATCTTCCAGATGCCCGACAGGTTGCGGATAACGTCGCAGACGAACGGGAAGATCATGCCTTCGACGAAGTCGAGGCGGTTGGTCACCCCCAGTTCGATGGTCGAGCGCGGAATGCGGCAGATGTAGCTCTGGTAATAAGCATCGCCGTGGATGACTTCCATCTGGTCGCCGCCGCCGAAGATCCCCAGCGGCAAGCAACCGGCAGCATGGATCATTTCGAGCGGAGCGTAGACGGGCAGGAAGCCGACCACCTTGCGGCTGGGCTTGGCGGCCTTCCACTTGCGGGCATAGTTGAAATCCAGATCCTCAATCATCCGTTCACAACGGCTGACGATATCGGCGACTGACATTCCTCACCCCTCTCATGGCAGTAGAATCCCGAGATCGCCTCGGGTCCGCAGAATACATACTAGGTGGTCGGTATGTTTTCTGTTTGATCACGGGAGTCAACCAGCTTTTTGACAGCCGCCGACATCCTCTCTTCGGTCAGTTGGACAACAACGTTGGGATGGTCATATGGCGCAGTATGTAGGCCGCACCACCCGCATGCCACGGCACCAACGCAGAATGGGAGTGAGCCCCCATCACCAGCAGATCGGCCCCCAGGTCGCACAGCCGGGATAGCAGAACATCCATCTTATCAAGGCCATCGACTGGCATCCGCTCCAAACGGGCATCGATCCCCCAACGCGAAAGATGATCGACGACGTCCACATGGGGAACATCGCCCATGCTGGTGCCTCCCTCGTCGGTGGTAGCATGCAGCGACAAGACAGTCACCCCCCCGGTGGCAACCATCAGCGGCTTGGCGTCATTCAAGGCCCGCACCGCTTCCCGATCGGCATTCCACGCCACCACCATATGCTCTCCCAAGGTTGGAAAAGAACCGGAATGGGGCACCACCAGCACCGGCCGACCACAATGCAGGACCACATGTTCGACAAGATCCTCGGGGACCTGCTTGGTCTTTGATTCGAATTGGCCCATCACCACCAGATCAGCGTAGCGGGCACAGAACATGGTCTCAGACAGGACATGACCAGGTTCGCCATGCGATAGCTGCCACCAACGCGAGGCAATACCAGCCTCCTTCACGGCGGCGTCAAAGACCGCTTTAGCCCCGTTGCGAACCTTGACCAGGACATCGCTGGCATGACGCGCCACGGCACTGGGCTTAAAACTGTCGATCCGGGCAAATAACCCCGTCAGTACGGCGCCGTGACGCTTCGCCAGACCGATGGCCATGTCGAGACGAACCGAATCACGCTCACCACCATCAAGATGGACGAGAATGTCCTTCACATTAAATCTCCCCCTGTTGCGCCAGTACTCTGGAGATAACCAGTCTTTGGATGTCGCTGGTGCCTTCGTAAATCTGACAGGCTCGGACATCGCGATAGATCCGCTCCAGTGGAAAGTCCGCCAAGTAGCCATAGCCTCCCAGGGTCTGAATGGCGTCTGAGCACACCTTCTCGGCCATTTCGGTGGCCAGAACCTTGGCCATGGACGCCTCCTTGAGGCAGGGGTGGCCAAGATCCCGCAATTCGGCAACGTGAAAGACATATTGCTCCGCGGCCTCGATGCGAATGGCCATGTCGGCGAGGCGGAACGCCACCGCCTGATACTCGATGATCGGCTTGCCGAACTGCTTGCGCTCCTTGGCATAGGCCAGGGCAATATCAAAGGCGCCACGTGCCATGCCCACCGATTGGGCCGCGACACCCAGTCGCCCTCCGTCCAGATTGGCCAGGGCGATCTTGAGGCCCTCGCCCTCTGCCCCCAGCAGGGCATCGGCGGGAACCCGCATGTCCTCGAACGCCAGGGCGCAGGTGTCCGACGATCGCTGGCCCAGCTTCTCCTCCTGCCGCACCACGGTCCAGCCTGGCGTATCGGTCAGTACGACGAAGGCGGAGATGCCTTTCTTGCCAGCCGCTGGATCTGTCACCGCGAACACGATCCCGACATCGCCGTTCCACCCGGAGGTAATAAATTGCTTGGCTCCGGAAATGACCCACGCCCCGCCGTCACGGCGTGCCCGCGTCTTGATGGAGGCCGGATCGGATCCGGCCTCGGACTCGGTCAAGCAGAAGCAGCCAATATTCTCACCCCGCGCCATAGGACGAAGGAATCGTTCCTTCTGTTCTTCGGTCCCAAACTTCAGGATCGGTAGGCAGCCCACCGAGGTGTGCTCGCCCATGATGGTGGAAACCGTCCCGTCACCGGCGGCCAGTTCCATGATGGCGGCAACATAGGAAACGTAATCAGTGCCTGCGCCGCCCCACTCGGACGGCACCACCATGCCCATGAAGCCGAGGCGGCCCAGTTCCGCCAGTTCGGCAGCGGGAAAGCGGCGTTCCCGATCCCGCTCACCGGCTCCCGGAACCAGACGTTCGCGCGCAAAGCGCCGCGCGATGTCGCGGATGGCCTGTTGTTCCTCGGAGAGGATCATGTCAGAGGGCCAGTTCCACCATCATCGCCGTGGCCTCGCCGCCGCCGATGCACAAGCTGGCGACGCCGCGCTTCATGCCATACTGCCGGAGCGCCGCCAGCAGGGTGACAACGATGCGCGCCCCCGAGGCGCCGATGGGGTGGCCCAGGGCGCAGGCGCCGCCATGGACGTTGACCCGGTCGTGGTCGATCTTGAGGTCGTGCATGGCCGCCATGGCGACCACCGCGAAGGCCTCGTTGATCTCCCACAGGTCGATATCGCCGGGTTTGCAGCCGACCTTGTCCAGCAGCGCCTTGATGGCGCCCACCGGGGCGGTGGTGAACAGGGCGGGGGCCTGGGCGAAGTTGGAATGGCCCAAGATGGTGGCCATGGGTGCTAGGCCGCGCTTTTCCGCCTCGGAGCGGCGCATCAGCACCAGGGCGGCGCCGCCGTCGGAGATGGACGACGAATTGGCCGCCGTCACCGTGCCGTTGTCGCGGAAGGCCGGCTTTAAGGAGGGGATCTTGTCGGGCTGGGCCTTGCCCGGTTGCTCGTCGATGGACATCAGCGTGTCGCCCTTGCGGCCCTTGACGGTCACCGGGGTGATCTCAGCGGCGAAGAAGCCGTCGGCGATGGCCTTCTTGGCGCGCTCCAGCGAGGCCAGGGCGAAGCCGTCCTGGGCGGCGCGACTGAACTTATAGCTGTCGGCGCACTCCTCTGCGAAACTGCCCATCAGCCTTCCCTTGGCGTAGGCATCCTCCAGCCCGTCGAAGAACATGTGGTCGAGCACCCGACCGTGGCCAAGGCGATAGCCGCCGCGCGCCTTGTCCAGCAGGTAGGGCGCGTTGGACATGCTTTCCATGCCGCCCGCCACCATCACCTTAGCGGTGCCGGCCACCAGCAGGTCGTGCGCCAGCATCGCCGCCTTCATGCCGGAGCCGCAGACCTTGCTGATGGTGGTGCAGCAGGCCGCCTGGGGGATGCCAGCGCCCAAGGACGCTTGACGCGCCGGCGCCTGGCCGACGCCGGCCGGCAGGACGCAGCCCATGAACACCTCGTCGATCTGGTCGGCGGCGAGACCGGACCGCTCCACCGCCGCCCGGATGGCGGTTGCCCCCAGCTCGGGGGCGGCGAGGCCGGCCAACTCGCCCTGGAAGCCGCCCATGGGGGTGCGGGCGGCACCGACGATGACGATGGGATCGGAAGCGGTCATGGGAGGAAATCCTTCTTGAATGATGTCAGCTACCGCGCTTGGCGAGGCGCTCCAGATAGGCGTCATGGCCCTCGCTGCGATGGGCGATGCCCTGATAGGCAGCGGCCATCTCCAGGGCGTTGTCCATGGACGAATCGCGGGCCTGACGCAGCAGCGACTTGGCCATCCGCACCGAGTCCGGCGGATTGACCGCCATCCGCCGGGCCAGGGCCTTGGCCTCGTCCAGCAAGGCGTCCTGCTCGACGACCTTGGACACCAGTCCCCAGGCCAGCGCCGTCTCCGCCGCAATCGGGTCGCCGGTCAGCGCCATTTCGGCGGTCCGGGCATAGCCCACCACCCGTTGCAGGAACCAGCAGCCGGCATCGCCAGGGATCAGGCCCAGTTTGACGAAGATTTCGCCGAAGCTGGCCTTGGTGGAAGCGATGCGGATGTCGCACATGCAGGCGAGATCGCAGCCAGCCCCCATGGCGGGGCCGTTGACGGCGGCAATCAGGGGAACCTCCAGCCGGTCGATGGCCCGGGGAATCCGGTGGATGCCGGCTCGGTAGCGGCGGCGAACCTCCATGGAGTCGCCACCGAACATGCCACTCTTGCCAATCATATCCTTGAGATTGCCCCCGGCGCAGAAGGCCGACCCGGCCCCGGTCAGGATCACCGCCCGCAGGGAGCGTTCGGCGTTGATCTGCGCGAAGGCGGCTTCGAAGGCGGCGAACTGTGACTCCTCGCCCAGGGCGTTGCGTTCTTCTGGGCGGTTCATTGTCAGCGTGACGACCCCGTCCGCCTCGTCCCACAGTAGGAAATCGCTCATGTCGCAAAGGTCCTTACATTGGATCAGCTTGGGCGGCGGTGACAAAGGCCCAAAGCCCGTCGCCACCCCTGGGAATCACGATGTCAGCGATACGTTCGGCCCATTCGGCCTCGGAACCGAACTCGGCCCGCCAGGACCACAGGCGGCGGCTGGCGAAATGCAGCGGATGCTCGCGGGCGAAGCCCATGGCCCCCAGCACCTGATGGGCGATGGAGGCGGCCTTTCCCGCCGCCTCGCCGGTCCTGACCTTGGCGGCCGCGATGGCGAAGTCCTTGTCTCGCCCGACATCAAGGGCAACAAAGGCCTGCTCGGCCGCCATGGCGGCGGCTGCGCTTTCCTCGGCGAGGGCCGCCAGCATATGCTGAACCGCCTGGAAGCCGCCGATCAGCTTGCCGAATTGCTGGCGTTCGCCGGCATAGGCCAAGGAGCGCTCCAACAGCGTGGCGATGGCTCCGGCCATCTGGGCCGAACGCAGCAGCGCCCCCAACTGGCGCGAGGTCTCGGCCCCGAAGCCGGGGGGGCAGGGCGCCGACTGGATCGATACCCCGGCGAAAACCAGATCATCCCGGGGCTCGCCCGCCAGATTGTCGCCGGGAACAACCGCACAGCCTTCGACGGGCAGAAGCACGACCTGGTCACAGGCGGTGGCCACCACATGGGTGAGATGCCGTCCCCAGGCAACCCTGGACAATCGCCCCCGGGCGGAGCCGCCTTCAACAACCAGACCATCGCCAGCCGCCAGTCCCAGCCGTCCCTCCGGCGCCTCGATCCCGCTCATGGCCAGCAGCCAGCCCGCAGCGATGGCTTCGGGAAGCGGCAGCGGCAAAGCATGACGCCCGGCTGCCATCGCGACCAGATAAGCCTCGCGCCAGCCGAATTCCCCCCCCTTCTCCTTGGGCTCGGCCAGCATGATCGGCAGGCCGTTCTCCTCCAGCTTCGACCAAAGGTCACCCTCCCAGCCGCCGCCCTCGGAACGCTCCAGTAAGGTATGATCGACGGAATCCACCAGCAGCCGCTGGATCATGTCCTCGATGATGTTGCCGAGCTCGCTCATCGCAATCCCAATCCTCGCGCAATGATTCCTCGCAGGATTTCCCGCGTGCCGCCCCGAAGCGAAAAACAGGGCGCCAGTTGAAGTAGGTTGGCGTGAACCCGCTCGGCGTCCCCCCCCGACAGACTGGGCTCCAATCCCAGAACATCGTGGAGCATTTCCGGCAGCGACTGCTCGAAACTGGTGCCCAGATCCTTGACCAATGACGCCTCCAGATTGGGGGCATGGCCGGCCTGAAGTTGGCCTGCAATGGACAGAGACATCTGCCGCAACACCGCAACATGAGCCATAGCCTTGCCGATGGCGACACGAAGGCGATCCCCCCCGTGCCCCTCAGCAGCAACGGTAACCATCTGGATCAGGGCTTGTAGGCTGGAAAGATAGCGTTCAGGACCGCTTCGTTCATAGGCAAGTTCCGCCATCACTTGGTTCCAACCGTCGCCCTCTCTACCGATCACAGCCGAGGCAGGCAGGCGTACATCCTCAAAAATCACCTCGTTGAAATGCTCGCCGCCGGTGATGTCGGTGATGGGCCGGACGGTCACACCGGGGGCCGACAGATCGATCAGCACCTGGGACAGGCCGGCATGGCGGTCCTTGGCCTCGCCGGAGGTTCGTACCAGGGCGATCATGTAATGGGAGAGATGGGCGAAGGTACTCCATATCTTTGCGCCGTTGAGGACCCAGCCGCCATCCGCCGGTTTGGCCCGGCTCCGCACCGAAGCGACGTCGGAACCCACATTGGGCTCGCTCATCCCCACGGCGAAATAGACCTCACCCTTGGCCATGCCGGGCAGCAGTTCGCGGCGCTGCTCCTCGGTTCCGTAGCGCAGCAGCAGCGGCCCGCTCTGGCGGTCGGCGAACCAGTGGGCGGCGACCGGCGCGCCGGCAGCCAGCACCTCCTCCAACATGACGTAGCGCTCCAGGGCTGAACGCTCGCCGCCGCCAAACTGTTTCGGCCACGTCATGCCGATCCAGCCCCTGGCACCCAGTGCCTTGCTGAACGTGGCATCGAAGCCGGTCCAGGTGTCGGCACGGCGTTCGACCGGCATTCCTCGCAATGCCTCGGTTAGAAATTCCCGGACCTCACACCGGAGATTCTCGGCCTCCGGCGGAAGAGAGAGCGGCTCAAATCTAAAATTCATGATTAACTCATCGTCCTCAGGCGGAACCGTTGAATCTTACCTGTTGCCGTCTTCGGCAGGTACTCAACAAAATGAATCCATCTTGGATACTTATATGGAGCCATTTCCTTCTTGCAGAAGTCCCGAATTTTATCCGCCAGCCCGTCACTTTTCCTGTTCGGGTCCTTCAAGACAATCCAGGCCTCCGGCTTGATCAGTCCCGCCTCGTCCGCCCTGGCCACCACCGCTGCCTCTAGCACATCAGGGTGCGAGATCAGCGTGCTTTCGATCTCGAAGGGAGCCACCCAGATACCGCCGACTTTCATCATGTCGTCGTTGCGCCCGCAGAAGTAATAATAGCCATCCTCGTCACGGCGATAGGTGTCGCCGGTGTCCAGCCAGCCGTTCTGGATGGTGGTGCTGGTTTTTTCAGGGTTATTCCAGTACTTACGGGTAACTGAAGGCCCCTTGACCCATAGTCGGCCGGTCCTGTCGTCAAGAACCTCCTTCCCCGCCTCGTCAATGATCTTCACCTGATAACCAGGCACCACCTTGCCGCTGGTGTTGGCCCTCATCTGACCGATCCGGTTGCAGATATAGGTGTGCAACGCTTCGGTTGATCCCACGCCATCGGTGATAGGGATGGGGGCGATCTCGGTCCAGCGTCGCTGCAATTCCTCGGGTAACGCCTCGCCCCCGGAAACACAGCGACGCAAGGAGGCCAGATCCTTGCGGCCCAGGGCCGAACTGGCCAGAAGTGCTGCAAGGTAGGTGGGAACGGCAGCGAATACAGTAGGCTTGAATGTGCGGAAGATTTCCGCCGAGATGTCCGGTGTCGGCCTCCGAGTATCCAGTACCGCTGTTCCTCCCACCCATAAGGGAAAAGTCATGGCGCAGCCCATGCCGAAGGCGAAGAACAGCCTGGGAATGGAATAGAATATGTCGCTTTCCTGGCAGCCCTGGGCATTGACGGCATAGAGCTGGCAAGTGGCGACGATATCCTGATGGACATGGATCACCCCCTTCGGCCGCCCGGTAGTGCCGGAGGAGTACAGCCAGAAACATTCGTCGTCGGCAGAAGCCGGGATAGCGCTCAGGGTTGTCGGCTCCACCGCTGCCAAATCATGCAGGCAAGAGTCGCCATGCCTGACCAACACCAGGTGAGCCGGTTTAACGCCCTCCTCGAGGGCAGCATCTACCGGCACCCGGAATTCCTCCGAATAGATCAGCGCCTTCGCTCCGGAATCCGAGATGATGAAGGCGTAATCAGGTGGCGTCAGCATGGTGTTCAACGGCACCGGAATGATCCCGGCCTTCACTGCCCCCCAGAAGGCGTAATAGAATTCGGGGGCGTCCTTGACGACCATCAGCATCCTATCGCCGGGATGGAGGCCAAGGCGCAGAAGAGCGTTACCATATCGATTGACATTGGCGACCAGGGTTTCGTAGTCCACCGTCTCGGCGAAGCTGAGAATGGCGGCCTTCTTTCCCCGACCCTCGGCGACATGCCTGTCGATGAAGGGAACCGCGACGTTGAATGGGGTCGGGAAATGAAATTCCGGACCGGTTTCGCCCTGGCGCATTTCAACCTTTTGCACCTTTTCCTCCCTGGCTTTTCGTTTCTTCGTTTGCCGTAGAAATGGGCGGCGATCAGGCCGCCTTGCTGCCGCCGCCACGGCGCTTCTGCTCGATCATCTGGAAGTAGCTTTCCAGTCGGTTCTTGACGTTGGCAGCCGAGAAGTAGCGGGGGTCAACCAAATCGGTTTCAATGAAGGCGCCGGGCTTGCCGGTACGGCGTTCCACTTCCTTCATCATCATCAGCTGGCCGGCGGAGAAGCTGTTGCAGCTCTTGATCGAGTTGATCAGCAGGCCATCGGCCTCGTACTCCTCGATATATTCGGCCAGCATGTCGACGCGGGTCGGCAGATTCAGGTTGGAGTATACGCCGATGACATAGTCGGCCAGGCTTTCCAGCGGATTATCTGGATCATGACGGAAGCCGTAATCATAGACTCCGCCGACCTTGGTGTAGCTGGACGCCACCACCACCGCGCCTTCATCAACGAACATCTGCCAGAATTCACGGAAGTGGGTCCAGTTGGGCGGGCCTTCGACCACCAGACGGTATTTTTGGTCGGTGAGGACCGTTCCATCGGGCGTGACGAAGCCTTCCTTACGATCGATGCGGCCCTGAATTTCCTGGCGCAGCATCTTGTAGTAGTCGACGGCGTCCTGGGTGCCGCGAAAGGCGGTAAAGATCGGGCCGATGTAGTACACGCCGCCAAAATAGGAATCGATGGGGGACGGCTTGTTCTTGGCCGACTTGAGGCACCACACCAGATCATCCTCGGCCTTGGCAGAGGCCCGCATGTACTCACGCAGACGATCGATGTCGAATTTGACACCCGAAACCTGCTCCATGCCGGGAATGACCACTTCCTTCAGCTGCTTGATCACATAGTCGCGCATGTTCGAAGTGACCCGCCCGTCACCCTCGTAAGGCACGTGCAGCATGATGGTGGGACACTTGTACTCTTCGCGAAGAAGCTCGAACCACTTCATGAAAGTGTAGCAGCCGGTGTAGCAGAGCATCAGCATGTCGGGGGCCGGAAAAGGCTTGCCGTTGGGGGCGATGTTGCCCTTGGACATCATTCCGATGTCAGCCTTCACGTAGGTGCAGACATCCTCTGAATGTCCGCTCTTCTCCGCCTCCATGATGTGCCCGCCAGAAATCTTCTTCATTCCATTCTGGATGGCGTTGATTTCGGGCAGATTGTTCAGGATACCGAAGGTCATGAATAACTCGTTCAGATTCCCAGGAACAAAGGTGGACGACACCTTCCGCCCCGTCTCATGCTTGGACGTGATCGCGTCGTAGTTGCGGGCAATCATTTCCTTTTGCTTCAGCATGGAGGCTTCTTTGACGACACTCTTATCGGCAGCCATGACTTTTTCATCCTTGTTCGAGTTAAGCGCGCGCCGCGTCAGGCGATTTTGCATCCCGTTCCGGGGTCGTTAACCGCCTTTTGGGCCACGCCCAGGACGACTTCCTTTCCGCCTTTCACTTGGCGGAGATAGACGTCCTGAATGGGATTGTGGGACTTGGAGAGGATGAAGGTTCCGCGCGGGCTCTTGATTTCGGCCTTTTCCATGGCGGCGATGATTGCAGCCTTGGCACCGGCGTCACCTTTCGCAGCCTCCAGACCGACGGCCATCAACTGGCCCGCGTCATACCCCTGGACGGCATAGAAGTCGGCTTCCTTGCCATAGGCGGCCTTGTACGCAGCCCGGAACTTGTGGTTCTCCGGATTGTCTAGCGCGTCGGCGTAATGCAGGGTAGTGAGGATACCTTCTGCCGCCTCGGCGTAATCCGGCAGAACACCGTCGGTGAGGAATCCCGGCCCCAGCAGCGGAATGGACTTCAAGCCGACGGCAGCGTAGTCCTTAATAAACTTCGAGGCCCCCGACCCGGCGAAGAAGGCATAAACCGCGTCGGGCTTCAACGAGGCGATTTCGGTCAGATGGGCCTGGAACTCGGTGTCCGGAAATGGCAGGGCCATCTGCTTGACCACCTTGCCGCCCAGGTCGGTGAAGCGATCGACGAAGGCGTTGATCATCTCTTCGCCCGCCGCATACTTCCAGGTGATGGTGACGACGTTCTTGTAGCCGCGATCGATAGCCACTTTGCCCATGGGGGCGTTGGCCTGCCAATTGCTGAACGATGTCCGGAAGATGTTCTTGGCGCAAAGCGGCCCCGTGGCCGCGTTGAATCCGGCATTCGGGATAATAGTCAGAACTTCGGTTTCACGGGCGACCTTGACCATGCCCATGGCCACTCCGGAATGCACGGGGCCGACCAGAAAATCCACCTTCTCGCCTGTCACCAACCGGTGGGTGTTCTCCGGGCCTTTGGCCGGATTGGATTCGTCATCGACCATGACGAACTCGACCTCGCGGCCGGCGATCTTCCCGCCGCGTTCCGCAAGGGCCAGCTTGATGCCGTTGGTAACGCCGATCCCGGGACCGGCATAGGCCCCGCCATGAGACAACAGCAACCCGACCTTTATTTTGGCCTGCTGGCCGATGGCGAAGCGCGTCGGAACAAAGCCCAAGGCCGCAGCCCCGGCGATTCCCGTCAAAACCGACCGACGATTTAAAGGACCAAACATGTTCCCCTCCCTGGGCAGCCCGCATAATTAGGTTTACAACATACTGGTTGACTGGTATGTGTCAAGCGTCGTTATCGCAGGGAGGCCACAAATGGATCCGATGGGTGTTGCCGCATTAGTGGTTGGAGGGGCGTCCGGACTGGGCGAAGCCGTGGCAAGAGCCCTTGCTCATGAAGGAGCAAAGGTTGCCATCCTGGACCGTGAGGCCGACAAGGCAGGAGTTGTCGCAAGGGAAATCGGCGGCTTTTCCAATTCCTGCGACGTCACCAACACGGAAAGCCTTGAGACCGCCATCACTTCAGCCCGGACGGCCCACGGCCCGGCTCGCATCGTCGTCAATTGCGCGGGCATTGCCCCGGCGGGAAAGATCTTTGGCCGCAAGGGAGCGTTGCCGCTGGACGATTTCGCCCGCGTCATCAACATCAACCTGGTCGGATCCTTCAATGTCATGCGTCTGGCCGTGGCTGACATGATGGGATTGGAGCCCATCAGCGGCGGCGAGCGCGGCGTGATCATCAACACCGCCTCCATTGCCGCCTTCGAAGGCCAGGTCGGTCAGTGCGCCTACGCGGCATCCAAGGGAGGGGTCGCCTCCATGATTCTGCCCGCAGCCCGTGAATTGGCACGATCGGGAATCCGCGTTCTCGCCATTGCCCCAGGTGTCTTCGGCACCCCGATGGTAACCGGCATGCCAACTGAGGTGCAGGATTCCCTGACCGCCAAGACTCTGTTCCCCCATCGATTGGGAGAGCCAAGGGAATACGCGGCACTCGCCCTCCATATGATCGAGAACCAGATGCTGAACGGGTCAACCATTCGACTGGATGGGGCCATGAGAATGGAGGCCAGCTGACAGCGGTTTGAATTTCCGCCGCACAGATCACCGAAAAGGTGACGGTCCATAGCGGCACGAGGCTTCTGCTTGGAGAGTAAACATGGATATCTGGATGGCTCTCATCCAGATGCTGAACGGCATTCAGTACGGCTTGCTGCTGTTTTTGGTGGCAAGCGGTCTGACGCTGATATTCGGCATCATGGGAATTATAAACCTGGCCCACGGCGCTTTCTACATGCTGGGGGCCTATCTGGCGTGGTGGCTGGCCGGGATTACCGGCAGCCTGGGAGCGGCGGTGCTGCTGTCGCTGCCCTTGGCGGCAGGCATCGGGTATGCCATCGAGGTGCTGCTGGTCCGAGCGCTCTACAAGCGCGACCACCTGGACCAAGTGCTGTTGACCTACGGCCTGATCCTGATCTTCAACGAAGCCCAGCGTGTCTTCTGGGGCAACGATGTCCACGGTGTCGCGGCGCCAGCGATGCTCGACTGGTCAATCAAACTCACCGACACCTTGTCCTACCCGGTCTATCGGCTAGCGCTGTCTGGTGTCTGTGGCGTGCTGGCAGTAGCCATGTATTTGGTCATATCCAAAACCCGCTTCGGCATGTGGGTGCGGGCCGGGGCCTCCAACCGCGACATGGTTGCCGCGCTGGGCATCGACGTGAAGCTGCTGTTCGGGCTGGTGTTCGCGGTGGGCGCCGCCCTGGCCGGGCTGGCCGGCGCCATCTCCACCCCAATCTCCTCGGTGGCTCCGGGCATGGGCGACAACGTGCTGATCCTGTGTTTCGTGGTGGTGGTGATCGGCGGCGTTGGCTCGGTCAAGGGCGCCTTCCTGGGTGCCATGCTGATCGGCCTGGCGGACACCTTCGGGAAGGTGTTCGTTCCCGACTTCGCCAGTTTCACGGTTTACGGCGTCATGGCGGCGGTGCTGCTGTGGAAGCCCAAGGGGCTGTTCTCATGATCTCGACCTCGGTTCCCAAACGTCTCGCCATCCTGCTGCTGGCAGTCTTGACCGTCCTGGCGCTGTTTCCTGTCTGGGGCAAGCTGGTGTTCGCCGCCAAATTCGCCTTCCTGATGCAGAAGCTCACCGGCATCATGATCCTGGCGATTCTCGCCATGAGCCTGGATCTGCTGGTGGGCATGGCCGGGCTGGTCAGCTTTGGGCACGCTGCCTTCTTCGGCCTGGGCGGCTACATGCTGGCCATGCTGAGCCCGCAATACGAGGCCGCCAATCTGTGGCTGGTGCTGCCAGCGGCTGTGGCGACCTCCGCGTTGGCGGCCACCGTGGTGGGTTTTTTGTCCATCCGCTCCTCGGGCATCTACTTCATCATGGTGACGCTGGCCTTCGGTCAGATGGGCTTCTACTTCTTCAACGATTCCAAGGCTGCCGGCGGCTCCGACGGAGCCTATGTCCATGTCAAACCGGCGGTGGAGGCTTTTGGCGTCACGCTGCTGGACTTGGACCAGAAGCTCACCTTCTTCTATGTGGCACTAGGCGCCATGGTGGCTGTCTACGCCTTTCTCAAGGTACTTCTGGCCTCACCATTCGGCCGGGTGGTTTCTGCCATCGGGGTCAACGAAAACCGGGTGCAGGGGCTTGGCTTCAACCCCAGGGCCTACAAGCTGGCCGCCTTCGTCATCGCGGGCGGAGTGGCCGGCCTGGCCGGCTTCCTCGCCGCCAGCCAGTACGGCTTCGTCAATCCCGCCATGCTGGGCTGGCACCAGTCGGGCCACGTGCTGGTGATGGTGATCCTGGGCGGCATGGGCACCCTGTTCGGTCCAGTCCTGGGCGCCTTCATCCTGGAACTGGCCCACTTCGCCTTCGAGAGCATGACCGACCACTGGCTCTTGCCCATGGGCGCCCTGATCATCGCCATAGTTCTCCTCCTGCCCAAGGGAGTGGCGGGACTATTGCTACAATGGGGCAAGGACAAGGAGGACGCGACATGAGCCAGTCCGACTTCATCCTGGAAACCCGGGCGCTGACCAAGGTGTTCGGCGGTTTGGTCGCCAACTCCGAGGTAACCATCGGCTTTCGCGAGCGCCAGGCCCATGCGGTGATTGGGCCCAACGGCGCGGGAAAGAGCACATTTGTCAACCTGCTCACCGGCCATCTGACGCCGTCAGGCGGTCAGGTGCTGCTGAAGGGCGCCAACATCGCTGGCTTTCCTGCCCACAAGGTCTCGCGGCTGGGTATCGGGCGCAGCTACCAGAAGACCAACGTGTTCCCCAGCTTCACCTGTTTCGAGAACACCCGGCTGGCGGCACAGTCACGGCTTGCCACCTCCATGCGCTTCTTCCGTCCCGCCTGCTCGTACAAGGCGGTGTCCGAGCAGGCGGGATGTGCGCTGGAGGCTGCCGGATTAGGACCCAAGGCCAGTCGGATGGCGGGTGCCCTGTCCTATGGCGAGCAGCGCCAGTTGGAAATCGCCATGGTGCTGGCGACAGCCCCGGAAATCCTGGTCCTGGACGAGCCCCTGGCCGGCATGGGCAAGGAAGAGTCCGAGAAGATGGTGGGCCTGCTGAAGGGGCTGGCCCGCGATTACACCCTGATCCTGGTGGAGCACGACATGGATGCGGTATTCGCCATCGCCGAGGTGCTGTCCGTAATGGTCAACGGCACGCTGCTGGAAAGCGGGCCACTGGAGCAGGTGCGGGCCAGCAGAGCGGTGCAGGACGCCTATCTCGGCGACGGCGCGGAGGCGTACTGACATGCTGAACGCCACCGGCATCCACACTTATTACGGCAATGCCCAGGTGCTGCACGGCATCGACTTCCATGTGGCGGAAGGCGAGACCGTCGCGCTCATGGGCCGCAATGGCATGGGCAAGTCGACCCTACTGAAAAGCATGCTGGGCATCGTAGCTCCCCGCCGGGGCAAGGTGAGGGTGAACGGCGTCGACGTCACCGGCCATGAGACATCGTCCATCATCCGACGCGGGCTGTCCTATGTGCCCGAGGGACGCGGGATGTTCCACAATCTAAGTGTGCGCGAGCACCTATTGATGGCGGCCAGGCCCGGCATCGACGGCAGGCGCGACTGGACCTTCGACCGAGTGCTGGAGACCTTCCCTCGCCTAGCAGAGCGACTGGACAACTTAGGCACGCATCTCTCAGGTGGCGAGCAGCAGATGCTGTCCATCGGCCGCGCTCTGATGACCAATCCCCGGCTGCTCATCCTGGACGAAGCCACCGAAGGGTTGGCTCCGCTAATCCGACGCGACATCTGGCACACCATCCGCGCCATCAAGGCCACCGGCATTGCCTCCATCATCGTCGACAAGAATGTGAACGTCCTCCTCGATTTTGCTGATCGCGGGGTCATCCTGGTCAAGGGCGAAGTGGTCTGTGACGGTCCGGCAAAAGCCATCAAACAAGATAAGTCCACCCTATCCACCCATATCGGCATCTGAGCTTGGGGAATGATCATGCGCCCATCGCTCGCCAACATGAATATTTCGATCAAGGTGTACGCTACCCCGGTTCTGCTGATGGCATCGCTGATCATCTTGCTGGGCGTGTTCTTGCTTGGAATGTCTCGGCAATCGACCGCCTTATCGGATCTGCGCGCGGCGTCTTTCGAGCGAGCCAGATTCGCAGCCGAAGTCGAACGCCTATGGTGGTTGTCGCCAGAGCCATAACCGGCCCGGTCAATCACCTCACGGATGCCATGGTTGGGTATGCGGCGGGGGATCTGTCGGCTGAAACGCCACTCCTGGACCGCCGCGATGAAATTGGAGCCATGGCGCGGGCTGTGGCGGTCTTTGTCGATGGCCTCAAACACACCGCCGAACTGGAAAAAAAGCAGCGCCATCTCAGAGAAGCGATGGCGGAGAAAGCCCGTGAACGAGAAATCCACATTGCCGCGTTCGATGCTTCCATGGACGAGGTTCTTGCCTCAGTCATGCAAACCGTCGCCAGCGTCCGAGATGTCTCTGATCAGCTGGAAGGGAATGTGCAGCAAGCCACATCCCGAGCATCAACCGTGGCGGCGCGAGCCGGAGAGGCGTCAAGCGACGTAAACACCGTCGTCAGCGCGGCAGAACAACTGGGCCTGTCGGTCTCGGAAATCTCCCAACAGGTTTCCATGACTGCCGCCATCGCGGGAGAGGCCGTCCATGGCGCGCAAACAGCAAACAATTCGGTCGGTAGCCTGGAAGACGCATCGCGGCGAATCGGTGAGATCGTCACCCTCATTAACCATATTGCACACCAGACCAACCTCCTCGCTCTAAATGCCACCATCGAAGCGGCCAGGGCCGGCGATGCGGGCAAGGGATTCGCCGTTGTTGCGGGTGAAGTTAAGAATCTCGCCAACCAAACAGCGAAAGCCACCGAAGGAATCGCAGGCCAAGTCAGCGGCATCCAATCTGTTAGCCGAGAGGCGGCAAACATCATCAGACATGTCGGAGAAACCATCACCCGCGTCAATGACATCGTCGTTGGGATCGCCTCGGCCGTTGAGGAGCAGTCGGCAGCCACGCAAGAAATCGTCCGCTCAATCCAGCAGATTGCCATCGGAAATTCCGACATCACCAGCAACATTGCCGATGTGTCCCTTGCGACCGAAGCCACTGGCCAGATCACCACCATGATGCTGTCGGCAGCGGGGGATCTATCGGCTCAGACTGAAGGGCTCCGCAAGGAAATCGCGGGTTTTCTAAGCAAGGTCAGGGACGAAACAACCGCGGAAATAAGGATCTGACCCGATATGCCACTCTTTTTTGATGACGAAATCGAACGGCTTCGAGTCGCCTTGGAGGCCGAGATCGCAGGCATATGCTTCGACTGGAACGAAGGCGCCCAGGCAGCCCTTCGACTCGCGGAGCTATACCCGGACATCGCCACCACCATGCGCGAGGTCGCAGCCCGGATGAAGGCACGCCAGTGCGACAACATCATGAATCCAAATTATTCGACAGGTGGGAGCGCAAAATGAGCAATTACAAATGAGCCCCGCTCAATTTCGCGCCAGTCAACCAGGAAACCGAGGCCCTGCCAGAAGGAGGGCAGGTTCTCCGATCTCGGGAGAATTTGAAGCCCTATTCCCGCTGCCTGGGAGACCTTCTTGTTCATTGGGCTGATCGCTTGCCAAACGGAAATAGTTCTCCCGCGAGCTGAGTCCCTCTCGGCTCGCCCCCCACCCGAACACCTCCCAATGGGTGGGAACTTGGGCGGTTGCCTTCCGGCAACCGCCCGCTTTTTTATTAGGCCGTAAACTCATAAACAGGGTTCCCTTTCGTTCGGTGGCGTGATTCAAGGATTCCCTCTGGCATGGAGGGCATTGATGGCGCGGCGGCGGTACGAATTGACGGATCACGAATGGCTGATCATCGAGCCGTTGCTTCCGAACAAGCCCCGAGGCGTACCCCGTGTTGATGACCGTCGGGTTTTGAACGGCATCCTGTGGCGCTTTCGCACGGGTTCGCCTTGGGCGGAGGTTCCCGAGCGCTACGGCCCATCGACCACCTGCTACAATCGATTCGTCCGCTGGCGCAGGGCGGGCGTCTGGGACCGACTTCTGGAGGAAATCTCCAAGGTTTACGATGGCGACATCATCATGATCGACTCGACCTGTGGCCTTGGCCCGCACCAACAGGCGATGGAGTTTCTGGCGCCGGCCATGCGGGCCGTAGATCCAGGCATAGATTGTCTCGGCGCTCACCCTGTGCTCTGCTTGCTCCAGCTTGAGCCGGCCGGCGATCTGCTCCGGGCTCTGTTCCATAGCAAGTGCATCCAGGATGCGGGTTATCAGCTGGCTCAAGCGCTCGATCTTCGGCAGGCGCCGCTTGCGGGCCAAAGCCATTCGTTCGGCCGAGGCCGGCTGGTATCCCGACGCCGGAAGGCGGTTTCGCTCAAGTTCCCGGCTGATCGTCGAGGCCGACCGCCCCATCAGGCGGCCGATGGCGCGACGAGATTTACCGTCTGCATGCAGACGGTAAATCTCGCATCTCTCGTCAAGGCTGACGTGATCATATCTCTGTCCCATACCTCGGCACGCGACCTGTTCGCACTCATCTCTGCGGATCGCACAAGGGTGCTGGGGTCAGGAAAGACCTCGGTTGCCGCAGTCCGACTGTTCGAGGCGCTCCCCCGCCATCCTGTCGTGACCGTCGCCTCGGCAATGGCCCTGATCGACACCAGCAAGCCAACGGCAATCCGCTCCATTGAAGCTCTGGTCGGTGCCGGCATTCTCGTCGAGACGACAGGCAAAAAGCGGGATCGCAGTTTCGCCTACCAAGGCTACGTCAACCGACTGCGTGTCGGAACGGAATTGGAGAGGTAATGACGCTGCGCTTCGTTTCGCATTCGTTCGCGCCACCTTGCTACCTGGGTGCTACCATGGGCGGCTTTTGCGATCTGGAGTAAGAATCAAAAAGCCCGTAACTTATTGAAGTTACGGGCTAATTTGGTTGCGGGGGCAGGATTTGAACCTGCGACCTTCAGGTTATGAGCCTGACGAGCTACCGGGCTGCTCCACCCCGCGGTAAGTTTGTTGGCCTTGGTACTGGCCTGAAAAGGGTACACC
>JAVBXM010000062.1 GCA_030824585.1 Phaeospirillum sp.
GAGGGCGGGACAAACCACCAAATCCCATCCCTCGGGATTTGGTTAGGCCCAAGGGGCCGCGCGCCTTATGGCGCGGGAGCCAAGCGCGCGGAGGCGCGCGCCCGGCGCCTGAGGGCGGGGCAAACCACCAAATCCCATCCCTCGGGATTTGGTTAGGCCCAAGGGGCCGCGCGCCTTATGGCGCGGGAGCCAAGCGCGCGGAGGCGCGCGCCCGGCGCCTGAGGGCGGGGCGAATCAAGGAATCGCGTAGGTGGCGGTGACGTGGGCCACCAGTTCGTCGCTGCCCGCCGCGATCAGTTCCACGGCGCCCATGGCGAGGCGGCGGCCCAGCTTGAGCAGGCTGGCCTCGGCGATGATGTCGCAGCGCTCGGCCTTGCGCAGGAAGCTGATGTTGAGGTTGCTGGTCACCGCCATTTCCTGCTGGCCGATGGCCGACAGCACGGCGGCATAGAGCCCCACGTCGGCCAGCGTCATCAGGGCCGGGCCGCAGACCACGTCCACCGGGCGGGTCAGGTGGGGGCCGAACGGCATGATCAGGCGGGCGGTGCCCTTGCCGATGCTCTCGGCCCGGATGGCCAGATCGCGGGCCATGGGCAGCTTTTCCATCAGCAGGGCGTTGAACTGTTCGGCGGAGATGGCGGACATTGGGGCTCCGGGCTAAAGTGGTCGGACCAGTGTCCGGGATTTTCGCCGGAGATGGCAAGGGAGGTTTGGTATGTCCGAGGTCGATCCCATCCTGAGGCGCGGTGACGAGGGCGGAATCGCCACCCTGACGCTGAACCGCCCGGCGGCGCGCAACGCCCTTTCGGTGGCGCTGATGACGGAACTGGAAAAGGCCCTGGCCGCCATCGCCGCCGATTCCTCGGTCAAGGTGGTGGTGCTGGCCGCCAGCGGTCCGGCTTTTTGCGCCGGGCACGATCTCAAGGAAATGCGGTCGCTGACCACCCGCGAGCAGGTCGCCGTGGTGTTCGACTTGTGCTCGCGGGTGATGAAGGCCGTGGTGCGCCTGCCCCAGCCGGT
The DNA here is from genome assembly GCA_030824585.1 of Phaeospirillum sp. GTDB lineage: Bacteria > Pseudomonadota > Alphaproteobacteria > Rhodospirillales > Magnetospirillaceae > Phaeospirillum. The sequence goes on from JAVBXM010000062.1 coordinate 1,021, forward strand.
GATCGCCAAGGTCCACGCCATGGCCACGGCGGCCGGCTGCCAGCTGGTGGCCAGTTGCGACCTGGCCTATGCCTCGACCGATGCCAGGTTCGCCACGCCGGGGGTCAATATCGGGTTGTTCTGCTCGACGCCCATGGTGGCGCTGTCCCGCGCCGTGGGGCGCAAGCAGGCCATGGAGATGCTGCTGTCCGGAGTGCCGGTGGACGCCGCCACGGCGGAACGCTGGGGGCTGGTCAACCACGCCGTGCCGCCCGAGGCGCTGGACGGCGAGGTGGCCGCCATGGCCCGGCAGATCGCCGCCAAATCCTCCTACACCCTCAAGGTTGGCAAGGAGGCGTTCCATCGCCAGTTGGAGATGGGCCTGGACGATGCCTATGCCCACGCCTCGCAGGTGATGACCGAAAACATGCTGGCCATGGATGCCGCCGAGGGCATCGACGCCTTCCTGGAAAAGCGTCCGCCGGTGTGGCGCGGCTGCTGATCCCATCGCCACCGGTCACCCGGACGGAGCCCTCAGGCGCGGCAGCCCCTTGGGCCTATCTGAACTCGAACAGGGTCTGGAAGGCGGCCCGGTCCAGGGCCTCGCGCACCGGGCCGGTAGCGTCGTGGATCACCACCTTGGTTCCGGCGGCGTTGGCGCTGTCGTAGATGTGCACGAACAGGCTCATGCCGGTGGAATCGATGAAGGCCAGCTCACCCAGGCGGATATCCCAGTGAGCCTTTCCCACCTTGTCCAATTCCGCCAGGACCTTCGGGAAATTCCCCGCCTCGGCGAAGGTCAGGCGTCCCTTGAGGTGGATGTCCGCTCCGCCGCCCACGGCCTTGATGGTGTACTGCATAGCCGGCTGCCCTTGCTAGGATGCGCGGATTGAGGTGAGGAAGGTGTCGACCCGGTCGCGCAGTCTGGTGGCGCGTTCCGAGACGTCCTGAGCGGTCTGCAGAACCTCGGACGAGGCGTGCTTGGTGTCCTCGGCCGCGCTGTTCACCCCGGTGACGTTGGAACTGATCTCGCCGGTGGCGGTGGCCACCTGCTGCACGTTGGCGGCGATCTCGCCGGTGGCGGCATCCTGGCCGCGCACCGCCTCGGCGATGCCGGTCGCCACCTCGTGCACCTGCTCGATCACGTTGGTGATGGCGGTGATGGCCGAAACGGCGTCGCCGGTGACCTTCTGCACGGTGGAAATCTGCCCGGCGATCTCGTCGGTGGCCTTGGCGGTCTGGTTGGCCAGATGCTTGACCTCGTTGGCCACCACGGCGAAGCCCTTGCCCGCCTCGCCGGCCCGCGCCGCCTCGATGGTGGCGTTGAGCGCCAGCAGGTTGGTCTGCGCCGCGATATCGTTGATCAGCGCCACCACGGCGCCGATCTTGTCCACCGCCGAGGCCAGGCCGTCGATCAGTTGGGTGGTGCGCCGGGCCTCGGACGACGCCTCCTCGCTGATCCGTACCGAGTCCTGGACCTTGCGGCTGATGTCCTCGCCCGAAAGGACCAGTTGCTCGACCGAGCCGGCGGCGGTGCGCATGTTGACGGCGGTTTCCTCGATGCCGGCGGCCACGGCCGACGCCTGGGCCGAGGCGTCCTCCGCCGTGGAGGACAGCGAGCGCGAGGTGGCTTCCAGCTCGGTGGCGGTGGATGCCATGCCGGCCAGGGCGTCGGAAACCTCCTCGTTGAACTCGCGGAGCAGGTTGTCGATCACCCGGGCGCGCTTGTCCTTGGTCCATTCGGCCTGGCGCCGCTCCTCGTCCAACTGGTCGGCGCGGATCAGGCCTTCCTTGAACACCTCGACGGCCCGGGCCATGGCGCCGATCTCGTCGCCGCGCTCCAGGCCGTTGATGGGCACGGTCTTGTCGCCCTCGGCCAGCTTGGTCATGTCCACGGTCATCTCGGCCAGCGGGCGGGTGATGCCGCGGGCGATGATCCACACCAGGACCATGCCCAGCGACAGCACGGCGCCGGTGATGACCAGATAAGCGTAAAGGGCGCTAAGGGTGGCGTCGTGCCCCTGCTTGGCCATGGTGACCAGGGCGGTGGAGGCCACATCCTCCACCTGCTTCAGCAGGTCGATCTTCTTGGTGATGGTGTCGAACCACACCGGTGCCTCGATGCCGCCCAGGTCGTTGGTGAACGGGGCATCCAGCGCCACGGCGCGCATGCGGTCGACCTCCTTGACCACCGGGTCGCCCATGACTTTCTCGAAGGCCTGGCGCAATTCGGGTTCGGCGTTCTTGGCGAAGGTGTCGAAGAACACCTCCTGGCGGGCGATCAACTGGGTGAAGCTGCGGTGCAGGACCGGTTCGAACTTCTTGGCGCCGAATCCGCCGCTGGCGGTGGCGCGCTCCTGGCCCGCCCGCTCCTTGCCCTGCAGCAGTTGGACATAGGCGAGGATGGCCTTGGTGACGCGGGCATCGCGGCTGACCACCGCCATTTCCTCGATCACCGCCAGCAGCTTGGCGATGGTTCCGGTGTAGTAGCCGGTGGCCTCTCCCAGGGGAATGGACAGGTTGCCGATGGCGGCACGCTTGTCGGCCAACCCCTTCATGGCGGCATCGGCGGCGTCCAGCTTGGACTTGAAGCCCGTGCCGTAATCGGCGGCGGGGAAGCGGCCGAGCGCGGCGGTCAGCTCGCCCTGCTTGCCGTCGGTCAGCTTGCGCTGCTCGGGCAGGCGGTCGCGGAACTTCTCGCCCTTGCTGCCGACGAAGCCGGCCGAGGTACCGCGCTCCTTCTGCAGTTCATGGACGAGGGCGCTGATCGCCGGGGCCAGCCGTGCCAACTCCTCGACCTGCTCCATCTCGTCGGCCTGCCGGTTCTTTTCCGACAGGGCCAGGCCGGAATAGACGACGACCGCCACCAGCGGAATGATCAGCGCCAGGGCAAGCCGGACCGCGATCTTGAAGTTGTTCAGCATGGGAGCCTCATGGGCATTGGAGCGCGCGCTCGCGAACTGCCGTAACGATAAAACAGAGGCATGACGAATTGCCGCCTCCACCTTGTATGATATGGCGAAGGATTGTATCGGCCAATCCATAAATGTCGAGGGAGGGCTCTGGTTACAAAATGTCAGATAAGATATGTATCAATACTTATAATAAGTCGATTCTTGTCTACTCCACCAGTATGTCGTGGACGTATTCCAGGGTCTCGCCGTTCTCGTCGAACCAGGCCAGCTTGATCTTGCCGCTGGCCGTGGCCACCGCGAAGAAGCTGGCGAAGGGATTGGCCGACACCGCCTGATGCCAGTCGGCGCTGATCACCGGTTCGCCGTTCCAGGTGCAGGTGAAGCGGGTGATGATGTGGCGGGGGATGGTCTTGCCGGCGGCGTCCTTGCGCAGGCCGGTCTCCATGTCGTGGCTGACCTGGGTCTTGATCTCGATGATTTCGCCCTTCTTGGCCTTGGGCGGAATGCGCACCTTGACGCGATCGGAATTGGCCATGGTCCTCAGCCTCCGCAGCCGCCGATGGTCACCGTGATGTCCTGGCGGGCGATCCACACCTCGCCGTCCGAGGTCACGGCATAGGCCCGCACCGTCTGGGTCTTGGCCAGCCGCATGCGGAAGCTGATCTCGGCACGGCCCGAGCGGGGCGTCAGGTACCAAGACGACACCACCGGATAGGGATTGCCCTCGGCCAGCACGTGGATGGCCTTGACGTGGTCGGCGGCGGTCATCGGCGAATCCACCGACACGGTGATGGGCTCGGAGGCGCCGCTGGCGGCCACGTCGCGCATCTTCAGCCTGACCCTGCCCTCCTTGGCCTTGAACGGCCCCATCAGCTTGCGGGCCAGTTCGTCCGCCTCCTGCGCGGCGGCGGGCGCCGGTGCGGCCAGACCCGCCGCGGCGGCCCAGGCGGCCGTCCCGGCCAGCACGGCGCGGCGGTTCAGTGTCGCGGTGGTGTCCACGAGCCTCTCCTCCCCCAAGGAATCTTTTTTCTTTGATGGTAGCGGAGGCGGGCAAGGGGGCGCAACCGAATATATCATAATATTATGATATTCAGGGGCGCAGCAGGGCGCGGAGGCCGGAAAGCGGACCGCCTTCCTCCATGCTCCTCAGGCCCCACAGGCCGCCGACGATGATGGCGCCCAGTGCCAGCAGGGAGGTCAGCGACAGGGTGGACAGCCCGGTCAGCCCCTGGCCGATGGTGCAGCCCATGGCCAGGATGCCGCCGGTGCCCATCAGGGCGCCGCCGGCCAGGTGGCGCAGCGTGTCGGCGGTGTCGGCGAAGCCCTCCACCGCGAAGCTTCCCGACAGGCGGGCCGCCAGGAACGACCCGGCGATGACGCCGCCCACCGCAGCGATGCCGAAGGTGATGGTCGAGCCGGTATAGGTCATCAGATAGATCAGCCCGTCGCCCATGGGGGCGATGAAGGAGAACGAGGCCAGCGCCACCGGGTCGAAATCGTCGGCGCCCAGGATGCCGGTGATGGCCCAGCCGGCGGGAATGGCCAGACCGATGGCCAGGGCTCCGGCCACCGTGCCGCGCGCCGCCCGGAAACCCGCGTCCCGCAGGCACCAGGCCAGGGCGCCGCCGGCCAGGCCCATGACGGCCAGCAGGCGGGCGGCGGTGGCGGGCAGGCCGAG
>JAVBXM010000003.1 GCA_030824585.1 Phaeospirillum sp.
CCCCCAGGCGGTGGCCGGCGTTCCCAGCAACGCCGCCGTTCCCTCCATGGCCTCGGCCCCGCCGCCCCCGCCGCCGTCGCAGAAGAAGGCGGCTCCCGCCGCCGCGGCCCAGGCCGGGCTGGAGCGCGCGTCGCGCCGCGCCAAGCCCCTGTCCACCGCCGGGGCGCGGTAGCTCTCGGTCCCGGCTCCCCCGGATGCGTGAACCGCGTCCGGGGGCCGGTCCCTTCCCCCGCCACGTCATGCCGCCGCATGACCGGGGTCAAGGCCTTCCCCGCCAATTCCGCCAAGCATTGCCGCACTGCGCCGGTCGTCATTGACACCGGCCGGCGGGCGGTGCTGTTGTTTGCCGCGAGAAAGCTCAAGGAAGACATGATGGCGTGGATCAAGGCGGCATTGACGGCGGCGCTGCTGCTGACCGGGATGACGGCCCAGGCGGCCGAACCCGGCGCCTCGGACTGGGCGTCCAGCGAATCCGGCAAGGTCCGCCTGGTCTCCGCCACCACCGGCATCGGCGAGGCCGGGCAACTGCGCCTGGGCCTGCAGTTCAAGCTGGAGACGGGCTGGAAGATCTACTGGCGCACCCCCGGCGACGCCGGCTATCCGCCCAAGCTGGACTGGGCCGGTTCGGCCAATCTGGACAATCCCCAGCCGCGCTGGCCGGCGCCCCACCGCTTCGTGCTGGCCGGACTGCAGAATTACGGCTATGTGGACGAGGTGATCCTGCCGCTGGATGCCAAGGCCCCCGACGCCAAGCGGCCGGTGGCCGCCCGCCTGACGGTGGATTTCCTGGCCTGCGCCCAGATTTGCGTGCCGCAGAAGGTGGAACTGGGCCTGGACCTGTCGCCCGGCCCGGCCGAGCCCTCGGCTTTCGCCCACGATATCGGCCGGTTCACCGCCCTGGTGCCCGGCGACGGGCGCCGCCACGGCCTTGCCCTCGACTCCGCCGAGGCCCTGGGCGGCGGCGATACCTCGACGTTGCGGCTCGCCGTGTCGTCGGCCGAGCCGTTCAGCGATCCCGACGCCTTCGTCGAGGCCGAGGACGTGGCCGCCTTCGGCCAGCCGCGCGTCAGCCTGTCGGCCGACCGCCGCAAGGCGGTGTTCGAGCTTCCGGTACCCGCCGGCTCGCTGCTCAAGCCCCTGGCCGGCGCCCCCATGACCGTTACGGTCACCGACGGATTGCGCGCTTTCGAAGCCACGGCGACGCCGGTCCCCGGCACGGCCCCCCCCATGGCGGCGACGGGCGGCGACGCCCCCGGACTGGCCGGCATGCTGCTGGTGGCGCTGCTGGGCGGATTGATCCTCAACCTGATGCCCTGCGTCCTGCCGGTGCTGTCCATCAAGGTATTGGGCGTGCTGGGCCATGGCGGCGGCGAACGCTCCCATGTGCGGGCCAGCTTCGTCGCCTCGGGCGCAGGCATCGTCGCCTCGTTCCTGGCCCTGGCGGCACTGGCCATCGGACTGAAGCAGGCCGGCGCGGCGGTGGGCTGGGGCATCCAGTTCCAGCAGCCGGGCTTCCTGGCCCTGATGGTGGTGCTGCTCGCCCTGTTCGCCGCCAATCTGTGGGGCGTGTTCGAGATTCCCATGCCCACCGTCCTGTTCAACCGGGGCGGCGGCGTGCCCCATCACACCGTGGCGGGCCACTTCCTGTCGGGAGCCTTCGCCACCCTGCTGGCCACGCCGTGCTCGGCCCCCTTCCTCGGCACCGCCATCGGCTTCGCCCTGGCGCGCGGCGCCTCGGAAATCGTCCTGATCTTCACCGCCCTGGGATTGGGCATGGCGGCGCCCTATCTGGCGGTGGCGGTGTGGCCCGACATGGCCTTGAAGCTGCCCAGGCCGGGACGCTGGATGGTCGGCGTGCGCAAGGCGCTGGGCCTTGCCCTGGCCGGCACCGGGCTGTGGCTGCTGACCGTGCTGATGGCGCAGGCCGGCCTGCTGGCCGCCCTGGTCACCGGCGGCGCCATGGCGGCGGCGGTCGCCGTCCTCGGCCTGCGCCACCGCCTGCCGGCGGCGGCCCGCCCGGCGGTCACCGCCTGCGTGGTGGCGCTGGTCGGCCTGGCCCTGGCGGCCCCCTTCCACGGCACCGCCAACGGCGAAAGCGGCGGTGGAGCCGACGGCGCGGTGACCTGGAGCCGCTTCGACTCCCAGACCCTGGCCCGGCTGGTATCCGACGGCAAGGTGGTGTTCGTGGACGTCACCGCCGATTGGTGCATCACCTGCAAGGTCAACAAGGCGGCGGTGATCGAGCGGGGCGAGGTGGCGCGGCGCCTGTCGTCGCCCGGCGTGGTGGCCCTGCGCGCCGACTGGACCAAGCCCGACGACGGCATCTCCCACTATCTGGCGTCGTTCGGGCGTTACGGCATTCCCTTCAACGCCGTCTACGGCCCCAGCGCACCGGACGGCATCGCCCTGCCGGAACTGCTGAGCGAGGCCGAGGTGCTGGCCGCCCTGGACAAGGCGCGGTAACGCACCCTCGCGCGGTCCCCTTCTAAACCGCCCGGATTTCCCCCAGGAAGCCGTCGATGGTGGATTTGAGGCGCACCGCCTCGCTGCCCATATCCCGCGAGGCGCCCAGCACCTCGTCGGCGGCGGCGCCGGTGCGGCCGGCGGCATCTTGGACCCCGCCCACATTGGCCGAGACCTCGGCGGTACCGGCGGCGGCCTGTTCGACGCTGCGGGCGATCTCCTGGGTGGCGGCGCTCTGCTCCTCCACCGCGCTGGCGATGCCGGCGGTGATCTCACCCACCTCGCGGATGATGCCGACGATCTCGGAGATGGCCTGAACCACCTTCTCGGTCTGCTGCTGCACCGAGGCGATCTGCTGGCCGATCTCGCCGGTGGCCCGCGCCGTCTGGTTGGCGAGGTTCTTCACCTCGCCCGCCACCACGGCGAAACCCTTGCCCGCCTCGCCGGCCCGCGCCGCCTCGATGGTGGCGTTGAGCGCCAGAAGATTGGTCTGGGCGGCGATGTCGTTGATCAGCACCACCACCTCGCCGATCTTGCCCACCATGGTGGCAAGGCCGGTGACGGCTCCCTGAGCCTCGCCGGCCTCGGCCACCGCATTGCCGGAAATCTCGGCGGAACGGTGAACCTGGCGGCCGATCTCCTGGATGGACGAGGTCAGTTCCTCGGCGGCGGCGGCCACGGTCTGGACATTGGCGGAGGCCAGCTCGGTGGCGCCGGCCACCACGGTGGCGCGGTTGTTGGTGTCGCTGGCCGCCGTGCTCATGGAGGCGGCGGTGCCCTGCAGCCGCTGGGCGGCGGACGAGACCGCCTCGACCATGCGCTCGGCCGAGCCCTGGAAACGGTTGACCAGGGTCTCGATGGCCCGGCCGCGCGCCTCGCGCTGGCAGACCTCGGCCAGTTGCTTCTCGGCCAGATCGTGGCCGCGCATCATGGCGTCCTTGAAGATCTGCACCGAGCGGGCCATGGCCCCCATCTCGTCACCGCGCCCGGTTCCCCCCACGCTCACCGAGAAATCATCGGCGGCGAGACGATCCATGGTGCCGACCAGCGAACCGATGGCCGAGGTCATCTGGCGCACCACCGTCCAGCCCACCGCCAAGGCGATCATCAGGGCGGCGATCACCCCAAGGATGGTGGTGACCAGAACCCCCTTGGCATCGCCATTGACCTGGGCCGCCAGGGCCTGGACGTCGGCGGCCATGCGATCCTCGACCTTCTTCAGCAGGTCGATGCGCGATGTGGCGGCGGCGAACCAGGCCGGGCCGGTGACGTCGCCCACGCTTCCGGTGGCGATGCTCTCCAGGCCCACCTTGCGCATGCGCTCGACCGTGCGGCTGGCCTCGTCGTCCAAGGTGGCGCGGAAGAACTCGGCCTGGGCCGGGGCGGCGGTTTCCAGGAACTCGCCCAGGAACAATTGCTGCTCGGCGACGATGGAGACGAAGCGGCGATAGATGTCGGGCTCGAACTTGGCCGAGGCGAAGGCGCCGGCGGCGGTGGCCCGTTCCTGCCCGGCCTTTTCCTTGCCCTCCATCAGCTTGAGATAGGCGCCGATCATCCGCCCCACCCTGGCGTCGCTGGACAGCAGGGCGATCTGGCTGACCACGTCGAGCTGGAAGCGGATGGTTTCGGTGAAATTGCCCAGCGAGGCACGGGCGTCGATGGACAGGCCGTCGATGGCGCCGCGGGTGGCGATCAGCGCGTCCAGGCGCTTGTCCGCCTTGTCCACCTTGGGCGGGAAACTGGCGCCCAGGGCGGTGATGTCGACGCTGGCCAGGGAGCGGAGCAGCTTTTCCCGCGCCTCGTCGGTCAGCTTGCGCTGGGCCTTGAGCTCGGCGCCGAACTTCTCGCCCTTGCTGCCGATATAGACCGCCGAGGCGCCGCGCTCCTTCTGCACCTCGTGCACCAGGGCGCTGATGTCGGCGGTCAGAGGGGCGATGCCGGCCAGGGTGGAGGTCTCGGCCACCACCCGCGCCTTGTCGCTGATGACATAGCCCGCCAGCCCGACGATCAGGATGACCGGAAAGAGGAACGACAGGCCGATCTTGGCCGAAATCTTGACATCGGTCAGCCGAATCATGGGCAAGCCTCCGCATTGCTACGCTACGGATAAGGCTCCCCCCAAAACCCTTTCCTGACTACCTGGGGCCATACAAAAGTAATGCACCTCAGCAGGCTCAATGTTGTATCCATTGGGCGAGTTTTCAAGTCGGAATTTGTATCGATTGCAATTTACAGCCGTGTCTGGCGGGCTCAGGCCAGACGTTCGCCTTCTGCGAGCGGGCGGAAGACGCCGGGCGGCAGCTTGGTCGCCTTGTCGCAGATGGCCTTGTCGATCTGCGCCTGGGTCAGGTTTTCCACCCGGGACAGGTCGGTATCGCGAAGATCGGCGCCCATCATGATGGCGCCCTTGAAATCGGCGCCGGCGGTGCGGGCGCCGCTCAACGAGGCCCCCGACAGGTCGGTGCCGCGCAGCACGGCGCCTTCCAGATTGCTGAGGTTGAGCTTGGCGTGCCGAAGTGCCGCGACCCCCAGGTTGGCCCCGCCCAGATTGGCCGCCGACAAGGTGGCGTAGCGGAAGTCCGAGCCGTCGAGCCGCGCTTCCGCCAGACAGGAATCGGACAGATCCACATCGCGGAAGGTGGCGTTGGCGAGAATGGCCCCCGCCAGATCGACCCCGGCCAGATCCATGCCGGTGAAGGTGGCCCGCTTGCCCTCCGCCCCCTTGGTCTGCAGCCACTTGGCGTGCTCGGCCACCACGGCGGAAACGTCCAGCGCCGCCACGTCGCGCCCCTTGCGCGCCGCATGCCCGGCCTGAGCCATGGCTTCTTCCCAATCCTTGCGACGCTTGGCGGCGCGGCGCCGGGCCGCCTCGGCATCGGGATCGGGACGAATTCCGGCCACCTCGATGGGGCCGTCGGACAGCTTGCGGGTGGGGGCCAGGTCCTCGTCGGACAACCTGCCCCCCGATACCCGGCGGGCCGGGGCCTCACCCGACGCCGAGGCGAAGCCGGCGCCGTTTCCGCCCGTCGAGGGGCGATCCGGAACCGGCGCGGTCGCCACGGCGGGAGCGGCCTTGGCGGCGGGAGCA
>JAVBXM010000033.1 GCA_030824585.1 Phaeospirillum sp.
GGGCCAGGGCACCGCCGACTTCGCCGATTCCTCGCGCGCCGCCGGCTCGCCGCTCGCCACCCGCCTGTTCGCCATCGACGGCGTCGGCAGCGTGTTCCTCGGCACCGACTTCATCACCGTCGGCAAGGCCGATGCCGCCGACTGGCAGGCGGTCAAGCCCCAGGTCCTGGCGGCCATCATGGACCACTTCAATTCCGGCGATCCGGTGATCAATCCCGGTTCCGAGGCGGCCGCCGCCACCGGCGACGACGACGGCATCGTCATGCAGATCAAGGAATTGCTGGACACCCGCGTGCGTCCGGCCGTGGCCCAGGACGGCGGCGACATCATCTTCCGCGCCTTCGAGGACGGCATCGTCTACCTGCACCTGCAGGGCGCCTGCTCGGGCTGCCCCAGCTCCAGCGCCACCCTGAAGCACGGCATCGAGAACATGCTGAAGTATTATGTTCCCGAGGTGATGGCCGTCCAGGCGGTCGACTAACCGTCTCTTTTCTCATCGAATAATGGACATGCCCCGAGCCGCCGGCTCGGGGCATGTTCTGTTTTCGTTCGTATGGCGGGCGGTTTTTGGTTGATCTAGCTCAATCGCCTCGGGTAAGGTCGTTGTCGATATTGCACTGCAACAAAATGGAGGCAGGCCGATATGCGATGCGGGTCGATCGGATCCCGAATCTTCACAGCCGTCAGTTTTGCCGCCCTTCTGGGCGCGGTTGGCGGGCTTTACTGGATGGTTCTCCACAATACCGCCGCGCCCGTCGCGGTGGCCCGTCCCCAGGCCCTGGAGGCCGCGCCGCAACAGCAGGCCGCCCTCCTTACCGGTGACGACGTCAGCAACGCCGCCCGCCTCAATCTGGCCCTGGACCGCATGGGCTACCGCCTCGAAGCGGTAGCGGCCGGTCAGGCGGATGTGCCGCCGCTGTTCCTGCCCCATGTTCCCGGCGACATCGACGACCTGCCCGACATCGAGGGCAAGAAGGCGGTGTTCCTGCGCGTCATGCTACCCCTGGTGCTGGCGGTGGACGAGGAAATCGCCGCCGAGCGCTCGCGCCTGCTCGACATCATGAACCGCAAGGCCAACCGCCTGCACGTCGCCGCCTCGGACCAGGCTTGGCTGGCCGATCTGGCCGAGCGCTACGAGGTGGACGACGGCAATCTGCGCAAGCTGCTGTCCCGCGTCGACGTGGTGCCGCCGTCCCTCGCCCTGGCCCAGTCGGCCGAGGAATCGGGCTGGGGCACGTCCAAGCTGGTGCGCCGCTCGCGCAATCTGTTCGGCCATACCGTCGAAGTTTCCGCCGACGGCACCGGCATGCGCAACTTCACCACGCTCTACGAGGCGGTGCGCGCCTATATGCACAACCTCAACACCCATCGCGCCTATGATGGACTGCGCCGGGTGCGGGCCCAGACCCGCTCCGAGGGCGCGTGGCCCGACGGCCACCTCCTGGCGGCGGCGCTCTCCACCTATTCCGAGCGCGGCGATGCCTATGTGCAGACCATCCGCTCCCTGATCCGCCACAACGAACTGGTGCGCTACGATCAGGCCCGCCTCGGCCGGGTCCACGCCCGGCGGGGCTGAGCGGCGGCCATTGCGGATGACGCGGGCGGCCCCCGCCCGCGTCACTCCACCAGATCTTGGCGGTCGATGCCCAGGATATGCTCCATCACCCAAAAGCGCAGGTAATGCTCCACCAGGATGCGGGGGCCGAAATCCGCCGCCGCCGCCAACTGGTCCAGTTCGGACAGCATGCGGGCGTGGTCGGCCCGGTGGTGGGACGGCGTCTTGCCTTGGGCTTCCAGGTAGCGCTCCTCGGCGGCGAAGTGGCGGCGGGCCAGATCAAGGAAGTCCCGCAGCAACCGGGCGCAGGCGGCGGCATCCTCGGCCTGGGCGGCCCATGAGAGCTGGTTGAGCAGATCCACCATATGCCGGTGGTGGCTGTCGACCCAGTCGATGCCGATGACCATCAGCTCGGTCCATTTCAGGGTCGGGCGGCAGGAATGGGCGCGGACCGCATCCCAATAGGCGGCATCCTCGAGCATCTCGTGGTCCAGGAGAATCCGCTCCAGCTTTTCCAGCATGCGGTGGCGGGCCTGGACCGTCGACAGGTCCCGCGCCGCCGCCAGATCGGCATCCAGATGCCCCAGGATGATGGTATGGGCCTGATCGTGGCCGCTGGCGGCATCGAAGCCCGCCCCGCTGAAGATCACCTTCTCCACCGCAAAATGGTGGGCGAGGGCGCGGCGGAATTCGGATAGCGCCTGCTGGAACGGCGCGGCGTCGTCCGTATCGCGCGCCGCCAGGGCGGCATGGCGGATCAGCTCGGTCAGCCGGCCGTGCTGCTGGTCGATGAGGGGGTTGCCGCTGGTGGGAATCTTGTGCGCCGGGAACATGGCCCTTTTCCGCGCAATCGCAAGGAGCGGATATCAGGATGCCACGGCACCGCCGGAACGGCAACAAACATCAGAACGAGAAAAAACCCCCGCCGGTTTCCCAGCGGAGGTTTCATTCGGTCGTTCAGGCCCGGTTCAGACGGCGACCTTGGCGGCCACGTCCCTGAACTCGGCGATCTGGTCGAAGTTCATGTAGCGATAGATGTCGGCGGCCTTGGCGTTGACCACGTTCACCTGCTCCATGTACTCGGCCACGCTGGGGATCTTGCCCATCAGGGCGCAGACGGCGGCCAGCTCGGCGGAACCGAGATAGACGTTGGTGTCGATGCCCAGGCGGTTGGGGAAGTTGCGGGTCGAGGTGGACATGGCGGTCGAGCCCTTGCGGATCTGCGCCTGGTTGCCCATGCACAGCGAACAGCCCGGCATTTCCATGCGGGCGCCCGACTTGCCCAGCACCGAGTAGTAGCCTTCCTCGTTGAGGATCATGGCGTCCATCTTGGTCGGCGGGGCGATCCACAGCCGCGTCGGAATATCGGACTTGCCTTCCAGCACCTTACCGGCGGCGCGGAAGTGACCGATATTGGTCATGCACGAACCGATGAACACCTCGTCGATATGGGCTCCGGCCACGTCGGACAGCAGCTTGACGTCGTCGGGATCGTTCGGGCAGGCGACGATGGGTTCCTTGACGTCGGCCAGATCGATCTCGATCACGGCGGCGTATTCGGCGTCGGCATCGGGGGCCAGCAGGTTCGGCTTCCTGATCCACTCCTCCATGGCCTTGATGCGGCGGCCCAGGGTGCGCGGGTCCTCGTAGCCGTTGGCGATCATCCACTTCATCAAGGTGATGTTGGACGTCATGTACTCGATGATCGGAGCCTTATCCAGGCGCACCGAGCAGGCGGCGGCCGAACGCTCGGCGGCGGCGTCGGACAGCTCGAACGCCTGCTCGACCTTGAGGTCGGGCAGGCCCTCGATCTCGAGGATGCGGCCAGAGAAGACGTTCTTCTTGCCCTTCTTCTCCACGGTCAGCAGGCCGGCGCGGATAGCGTAGAGCGGGATGGCGTTGACCAGATCGCGCAGCGTGACGCCGGGCTGCATCTTGCCCTTGAAGCGCACCAGCACCGATTCCGGCATGTCCAGCGGCATGACGCCGGTGGCGGCGGCGAAGGCCACCAGGCCCGAGCCGGCCGGGAACGAGATGCCGATGGGGAAGCGGGTATGGGAATCGCCGCCGGTGCCCACGGTGTCGGGCAGCAGCAGGCGGTTCAGCCACGAGTGGATGACGCCGTCGCCGGGGCGGAGCGCCACGCCGCCGCGCGTCGAGATGAAGCCCGGCAGCTCGCGGTGGGTCTTGACGTCCACCAGCTTGGGGTAGGCGGCGGTGTGGCAGAACGACTGCATCACCATGTCGGCGGAGAAGCCGAGACAGGCCAGGTCCTTCAACTCGTCGCGGGTCATGGGGCCGGTGGTGTCCTGGCTGCCCACCGTGGTCATGCGGGGTTCGCAATAGGTGCCGGGGCGCATGCCCTTGCCCTCGGGCAGGCCACAGGCGCGGCCGACCATCTTCTGGGCGAGCGAGAAGCCCTTGCCGGTGTCCTTGGGGACGGCCGGCAGGCGGAACAGGGTGGAGACCGGCAGACCCAGGGACTCGCGGGCCTTGGCGGTCAAGCCGCGGCCGATGATCAGCGGAATGCGGCCGCCGGCGCGCACTTCGTCGAAGATCACCTCGGACTTGACGGTGAATTCGCTGATGACCTTGCCGTCCTTCAGGGCCTTGCCCTCATAGGGACGCAGCTCGACCACGTCGCCCATGTTCATCTGGTTGACGTCCAGCTCGATGGGGAGCGCACCGGCATCTTCCATGGTGTTGTAGAAGATGGGGGCGATCTTGGTGCCGAGACACACGCCGCCGAAGCGCTTGTTGGGGACGAAGGGGATGTCCTCGCCGGTGAACCACAGCACCGAGTTGGTGGCGGACTTGCGCGACGAGCCGGTGCCCACCACGTCGCCCACATAGGCCACCAGGTTGCCCTTCTTGGCCAGGGCGTCGAGCTGCTTGAGCGGGCCGCGGCTACCGGGCTCGTCCGCCTCGATGCCCGGGCGGGGGTTCTTCAGCATGGCCAGGGCGTGCAGGGGGATGTCGGGGCGGCTCCAGGCGTCGGGCGCCGGCGACAGGTCGTCGGTGTTGGTCTCGCCGGTCACCTTGAAGATGGTGACGGTCAGCGACTTCGGCACTTCCGGGCGCGAGGTGAACCACTCGGCGTCGGCCCAGGACTGCAGCACCGCCTTGGCGTTGGCGTTGCCCTTGTCGGCCAGGTCCTTGACGTCGTGGAAGAAGTCGAACACCAGCAGGGTCTTCTTCAGGCCCTCGGCGGCGACGGTGCCGACCTTGGCGTCGGACAGCAGCTCGATCAGCGGCTTGACGTTGAAACCGCCCAGCATGGTGCCCAGCAGTTCGGTGGCCTTCTCACGGCTGATCAGCGCGCAGGCCAGGGTGCCCTTGGCCACCTTGTCCAGGAACTCGGCCTTGATCTTGGCGGCGTCGTCCACGCCGGCGGGAACGCGGTAGGTGATCAGATCGACGAGGGCCTGTTCCTCGCCCTTGGGCGGATTGAGCAGCAGGCCCACCAGGGCCTCGGTCTGCTCCGCCGACAACGGCAGGGGGGGAATTCCGAGCGCGGCGCGTTCGGCGACATGCTGGCGATAGGCTTCAAGCACGGCGTAATCCTCTCGATCAAGGTTGCGGCCCCACTTCCGGGTGGTTTGGCCGATCCGCTGGACGCACGCGAACACCGCGACCTCGGCTATTGCCGAGGCCCCCGGTGTCCGGCGCGCAGGATACCACCCTTAAGTGGGGGTTCAAGCGGAAGAAAACTACCCCCAACCCCCGGCCCGGGCAAAGACAAATTCTTTGCCCGGATCCGTATGGCGCCCATGAAATCGCCACAATTGGCCCCGATGATCCGCGTCATGGCCCTCCACAAGGCTCGCCGCTCCCCCGTCCCCTCTCGAGCGGCGCGCCGGCCAAACGCGGCGGCCGGTACTCTCCCCCCTGGTACCGGCCGCCGTACTTATTTTCAGGTCCCTCAATCGCCGGGCGGGCGCGGGCGCCCTTGGGCGCGGCCGAGTCATACTCCTCCCTCCACCACAGG
>JAVBXM010000089.1 GCA_030824585.1 Phaeospirillum sp.
CCGCCCCCGCCCGCAAGGCCGAGCCGGCGGTTCAGGTCCCCGCCGCCAAGACCCCCGTGGTCGAGGCTCCCGTCGTCAATGCCAAGGCCAGCGCTCCGGCTGAACTGCCGGCGGCCCCCGCCACCGAGGGCGATCTGGGCAAGTTCGATGCCCGCGCCTGGGCGGAGCAGGCCTGATCTCAAGCCTAAAGATATAAAACAAAAGGCCGACAGCCGTCCAGGGCAGTCGGCCTTTTTATTTGGCCGGCCGGCCTATTCCGGGGCTGGAGGCGGCAGGATGGCCCCCTCCCCCCGCCGTGGTGTAGGAAAAGTGTGGGTAACCTGCGATCAAGGTTTGCGGTTTTTCCCACAAACGGTAAGATCACCGCCTCAGGAGGGGGGTCTGGGAACTGGACCGAGGGCTCCTGGGGGAAGGATCTGGATCTATGGCCGTGCAGCAGAGCCGACCGATCACCATCGTCATCGCCGAGAAGAATCCGCTGCTTCAGAGCAGTCTGATCAAGTTGTTCTCCGGCGACGAACGGTTCACCGTCGCGGCGGTGACCAGCGATGGCGAGCGCTTCATCGACGCCGTGGACAAGACCCCGTTTGACGTTGGGGTTATCGGGTGGGAGATGCCCTACCTTGATGGGCGCGGGGTCCTGCAGACCCTGCGGGCCCGGGTGGACGCCCCCCGACTGATTGTCTATACCGGCAGTCCCAATCCCGACGTGCCGCGCCAAGCCATGACGCTGGGCGCCGCGGGGTTCTGCTCCAAGCGCGAACCGCCCGAGCAGTTGCTCGACACCATCATCGCCGTCGCCGCCGGACGCATGGTGTTTCCGTTCATCGACGTGTCGTCCCTGGCCAGCGACCCGCTGGCCGGCCTGACGCCTCGTGAGCGGGAGCTGCTGGCCGCCCTGGCCGGCGGCCTGACCAACCAGCAGATGGCCGGCCAGTTGGACATCTCGCTCAACACCGTGAAGTTCCATCTGAAGAACCTCTACGACAAGCTGGGCGTCGGCAACCGCGCCCAGGCAGTGGCCTTCTACCTCAAGGGGCGGGAATCCCGCTGACCCCGGGGACGGAAATCCCACGAAACAACCTGACCTTTCGGTCATGCCCTCACCTGCGGAAGGGGCATGGCCGAGGGTGCGGTCATGGGGCATACTGAGGGTATCGGAGAGGCGCCGCCGCCACCCGTCGCCTCGGTTCAAGCAGGAGGATACTGCCCATGACCACCAAGGTAGCCCTGTTCCTGGCCCATGCCCTGGCCATGGAGAACGAAGCGGCGGATCGTTACGACGAACTGGCCGATACCATGGAAATCCACCACAACCGCGAAGTGGCCGAGCTGTTCCGCCAGATGGCCAAGTTCTCGCGCCTGCACGGCGCCTCGGTGGCGGCCCGCTCCAACGGGCACGACCTGCCCAAGCTGAAATCCTGGCAGTACCGGTGGAACACGCCCGAGCCGCCCGAGGTGGGCACGCCCGGCGCCACCCATTACATGATGACCGCCTGGCACGCCCTGGACTTCGCCCTGGACAACGAGAAGCGGGGCCACCGCTTCTATGCCGACGAGGCGGCCGGCAGCGACGATGCCGAGGTCAGGGCCCTGGCCGCCGAGATGGCCGAGGAAGAAGCGGAACACGTGGCGGAACTTGAAGCATGGATTGCCCGAACCCCCAAGCCGGAGCACGACTGGGCCGAGGACCCGGACGAGGCCCTGGTCGCCGATTGACCGGCCCCCTGCGGGCGGGACGCCCGCGCTCCGATAGGGCACCCCTCCGGGCGGGACGCCCGCGCTCCGTTGACCGTTGGAGCGCGGGCGTCCCGCCCGCATCCCCTGAAATCCTCGGCCCTTCGCCATGAGCGCGGAGCATCGCCGGGGCGTCCTCTTCGCCCTGGCCTGTTATGGCACCTGGGGGTTGTTTCCCGCCTTCTGGAAGCTGGTGGCCACCGTGCCGCCCGCCGAGGTCCTGGCCCATCGCGTGGTCTGGTCGCTGCTGGTGGTGACCGTCATGCTGACCTGGCTGGGACGCTGGGGCGAGGTGCTGGTCCTGCTGGCCTCGCGCCGACGGCTGCTGGTGCTGGCCGCCTCGACGCTGTGCATCAGCGTCAACTGGCTGGTATTCATCCAGGTGGTGGGCGAAGGCAACGTGCTGGAAGCCAGCATGGGCTATTTCCTCAATCCGCTGGTCAACGTGGCGCTGGGCGTCATCGTGCTGAAGGAGCGCCTGCGCCCCCTGCAATGGGTGGCCGTCGCCCTGGCCCTGGCCGGCATCGTCGAACTGGCGGTGGCCACCGGCACGCCGCCCTGGGCGGCGCTGACCCTGGCGGGGACCTTCGGAATCTACGGCCTGCTGCGCAAACGGCTGCCGGTGGCGCCGCTTACCGGGCTGGCGGTGGAGACCGGGCTGATGTTTCCCCTGGCCCTGGGCTATCTGGCCTGGAGGATGGCCGAGGGTTCGCCCATCCTGGGCGGCACCCCGGCCCTGGCCGCCGCCCTGCTGGCCGGCGGGCCGGTGACCGCCATGCCACTGCTGTGGTTCGCCGCCGCCGCGTCGCGCCTGCGCTACACCACGCTGGGCTTTTTCCAGTACATGGCCCCCACCGGGCATTTCCTGCTGGCGGTGCTGGTCTATGGCGAAAGCCCCAGCCTGCACCACCTGATCACCTTCGGCTGCATCTGGGCGGCCATCGGCCTTTATCTGGTCGACAGTTGGCGCCAGAGCCTCAGGCCATCGGCAGGGTGAAGCGGAAGCGCGCCCCCTGGCCGGGCTCGGATTCGACCCAAATCCGCCCGCCATGGGCCTCGACGATGCGCCGCGCCACCGCCAGGCCGATGCCGGCGCCGGGATAACGGTCGGGGCCATGCAGCCGCCGGAAGATGCCGAAGATGTCGTCCTGGTATTCCTGATCGATGCCGATGCCGTTATCGGCGACGGTGACGCACCACTCGCCGTCCGCCGGCTCGGCGGTGACCAGCACATGGGGCTTGCCGCCCTCGGCATGGAATTTGAGCCCGTTGCCGATCAGGTTGACCATCAACTGGCGCAACTGGGCGGGGTCGCCGCGCACCACCGGCAGGGTCCCGGTCTCGATGGCCCCGTCCCGGACCTCGAGCGCGCTGCCCAGGTCGGCGATCACCACCGCCACCAGATCGCCCATCTCCACGTCGACCATCTGGGCCACCGCCATGCCCGCCCGGGAATAGCCGAGCACGCCCTGGATCAGGTCGCGCATGCGCTGGGCGCCGCCCACCAGGAAGTCCAGATATTCGCGCCCCTCGTCGTCGAGGGTGGCACCGTGCTTGCGCTCCAGCATCTGGGCGAAGGAGCAGATGGTGCGGCAGGGCTCCAGCAGATCGTGGGCCGCCACGTAGGCGAAGCGCTCCAGTTCCATGTTGGAGCGCTCCAGCTCCTCGGCGGTGCGCCGCAGCAGCACCTCCTCCGCCTTGCGCCGGCTGATGTCGCGGGCGACGATGATCAGGCTGGGCTCGCCGCTCAGATCCACCTGTTCCAGGGATATCAGGGCGGTGAAAACCTCGCCCGACTTGCGGCGGAAGCGCACCTCGAAATTTTCCAGCCGTGAGGCGTCGCCCAGGGCGGCGATCATGCGCCCGCGCTCGGCCATGCTTTCCCAGGTCCCCAACTCGGCCGACGTGCGGCCGATGGTCTCGGGCTTGGCCCAGCCCATGATGCGCTCGAAGGCGTCGTTGACCTCGATATAACGGCCGGTATCGCGCGCCGTGATGGCGATCAGGTCGGGGCAGGCGCGGAAGACCGTGGCGAATTTCACCTCGATCCGCCGCAGGGTCGCCCCGATATCCGACTGACGGCGCGCCTCATCGCGGCGCTCGCCGCCGCTCTCCCCCGGTTTGATACGCTTCCCCATGCCCCATCCCCAACCATCACCGACACAGACTACCCTTTTTTGGGGCCTGTCCCATAGTGACGGTTGGCCATTTCAATGTCCCAGGAAGGAATCCTTGTCCGGCCCGGTGCCGGAACACTCGGCGATGAACTTGACCAGCCGGTAGGTGGCCGGGTCGAAGCGCAAGGCGACGAATTTCGCGTCCTCGCGCACCACGCGGCAGGCGCCGCCGATACCGTGGTTGATGTCCAGCTTGCCGTTGTCGCTGGGGTAAAGGGTGAAGCGCAGCGGGCTGGCCGTGACCTTGAAACCTGCCTCCAGCGTCATGCCGCCGGCGGAAATCTCCGCCACCCGTACCAGCTTGCCGCCGATATTGGCCATCAGGTGCAATCCGTGGAAGCGGGGATAGCGCCGCCTCTCGTGTCCTTGATCGTCGGGCATGGCATGAATCCGGACCTGTTCGAACGCCTACAGCTTAACATGGAACCGGCAGGCCCAAATATCCAAGGCCATATACCGAAGGATATCGGGGTTTCCCGATCCCACTTGCCCCGGCCGGGCCGTTGCGCGCATAGTGGCCGTATGCGCGACGTCCTTTCCCGCCTGTTCCGACTCGGCCTGCCGGCATTGCTGCTGGCGGTGGGGCTGGCGCTTTGGAGCGGCGGCGCGCAGGCCGGCGAGACCATGCCGCACCACCACGACGGCGCCTTTGCCGACCACGCCATGCCCTGCCATGACGAAGGCACTCCCGCCGCCGCCCCCCGGACCGCCGATCATGGCTGCCCGGATTGCCACTGCCTGTTCGCGGGCTGCGCCGCCTCCGCCGCCCTGCCCGGCATGACCGGGACGTCGCCGGTGACCTTCACCCTGGCGCCGCCGCAGGCCGCGCTTCCCGCACGTCTGGTCACCCAGGCGCTGACCGGGCCGCCGGCCGAACCACCCAGACTCTGATTCCGCACACCTGAACTCTGTCCGGATTCACCGTCTCGGGGATGATTTCCCATGCTTGCACGTTTCCTGGCGCTGGCTTTCCTGGCCGCGCTCGTCCCATCCGTCCTGCTGGCCCAGCCGGCAACTCCCGGCATCGCCAGCGAAGGCGACGCCTTCCAGGTGGTGCTGGTGCCCGGCACCGACGGCCGCACCCTGCTCTACCTCGCCGACCTGGACAGCAACGCCCCGGTGGCCGATGCGGTCATCGACGCCGAGGCGGAGGGCTGGAGCGGCAAGGCGGTGGCCGTCGAGGGGCCGGGAGCCTATGCCCTGGCCTGGACGCCGCCGGCCGCCGGCGCCGACCTCACCCTGATGGTCAGCGCGCAGGGGCGCGACGACCTGCTGCTGGCCCGCGGCATCGCGCCCTTGCCGCCGCCCGCCGTCCCGCCGGCCCCGGTGGAGCATTGGCGGCATTGGGCCGGTGGCGGCGCCATCGGCGCCGTGCTGGTCATCGCCGCCTGGTGGCTGGGCCGCCGCCGGGCAGGAGCCGCCCTGCTGCTGCTGGTGCTGGCGGTTCCCGCCGCGCGGGCCCACGAGGGCCACGACCATGCCGCCACCGCCGAGCCGCCCGCCGCCCAGCCGGGCGCCCTGCTGGTGATGGCCAAGCCCACCCAGTTCCTGCTGGGCATCCGCACCCACAAGGTGGAATCCGCCGAGGCGGCCGAAACCGTCCGC
>JAVBXM010000231.1 GCA_030824585.1 Phaeospirillum sp.
GCCGGGCTGGTCACCGTGGCGGCCCCACCCGAGGCGCTGGATATCTATCGGGCCGGCGATCCCGGCCTGCTGGTGGCTCCGGCCGAGCCCTTCGAGTCCCTGCTGGCCGACCGGCGGCGCAATGCCCTGCTGCTGGGGCCCGGCGGCGGAGTGGGGGAGGTTCTGGCCACCCGGGTGGCGGCGGCCCTGGCCACCGGGCGGCTCTGCGTGCTGGACGCCGATTCCCTGTCCAGTTTCGAGGGGCGGGGCGGGGAGCTGTTCCGGCATCTGTCCGACCGGGTGGTGCTCACGCCCCATGACGGCGAGTTCCGCCGCCTGTTCGGCGAGGTGGCGGGCAGCCGCCTGGAGCGGGCACGGCACGGCGCCCTGGTGTCGGGGGCGGTGGTGCTGCTCAAGGGCCCCGACACCGTGGTGGCCCATCCCGATGGAAGGGCGACCGTCACCACCGATGCGCCGCCTTTTCTTGCCACCGCCGGGTCCGGCGACGTGCTGGCCGGGCTGATCGTCGGGCTGCTGGCCCAGGGCATGGACCCCTTCGCCGCCGCCTCGGCCGCCGCCTGGCTGCATGGGCGGGCGGCGGCGGCGTTCGGTCCCGGGCTGATCGCCGAGGATTTGCCCGATTCCCTTCCTGCAATCCTGGCCGATAGGGGGAGATTGGCCCATGAATGAGGTTCAGACGACGGCCGCCACCTTTCTGTCCCGCCTGAAGGGATTGTGGCGCGATATCGCCGGGTCGGACGGGGCGGGCAAGGTGCCGGTCCTGGCTCCGGCCCTGCCGGAAAATGATCTCGAGCGGCTGCGTGCCCAGATGGAGGCCTGCCTGTCGGCCAAGGGCGGCGAGGTCTCGGCCCGGGCCAGAGCGGCGGCCCTGGGTCGCGCCTATCTGTCCCTGTCGGCCGAGGGGCGGGTGCGCTTCCTCAAGCTGCTGGCCGCCGGCTTCGGGCCCGATCGCGGCAAAGTGGACGCGGCGGTGGCGAGCCTGGCCGCGGCGGAGGGCGACGCGGCCCGGACCCGCGCCGAGATGGAACTGCGCCAGGTGCTGGAGCCGCCGCGCCTCAGGTTGCTGACCCAGTTCAACGCCCTGCCCGAGGGCGTCAAATTCCTGGTGGATCTGCGGGCCGAGCTGATGGGCCTGGGCCGCGATCACTCCGACCTGGTGCCGCTGGAGGGCGATCTTCGGGGGTTGCTGGCCTCGTGGTTCGACGTGGGCTTCCTGGTGCTGGAGCGCATCACCTGGCGCTCGCCGGCCGCCGTGCTGGAAAAGATCATGGAATACGAGGCGGTGCACGCCATCCAGGGCTGGACCGACCTCAAGAACCGCCTGGATTCCGACCGGCGGCTCTATGCCTTCTTCCATCCGCGCATGCCCGACGAGCCGCTGATCTTCGTCGAGGTGGCCCTGGTGCGGGACATGGCCGGCAACGTCCAGGACCTGCTGGACCCCACCGCGCCGCTGGGCGACGTGGACAAGGCCGACACCGCCATCTTCTATTCCATCAACAACGCCCAGCGCGGCCTGGCGGGGATCAGCTTCGGCAACTTCCTGATCAAGCGGGTGGTGGACGACCTGTCGCGCGAGTTCAAGCAGATCAGGACCTTCGCCACGCTGTCGCCCATCCCCGGCTTCCGCCGCTGGCTGGAGGGCCGCCTGACCAAGGGCGAGCCCGGCCTGCTGACCGCCGCCGAGCACAAGGCCCTGACCCGGGTGAGCGGTATGGCCGCCAAGGGCAGCCTCAAGGCCCTGCTGGCCGAGCCCGACTGGACGGCGGAACCGCTGTTGGCCGAGGCGCTGGAGGGGCCGCTGACCCGTCTCGCCGCCCGCTACCTCACCCGCGAGAAGCGGGCGGACGGCATGGCGGCCCTGGACCCGGTGGCCCATTTCCACCTGTCCAACGGCGCGCGGGTCGAGCGGATCAACTGGATGGCCGACATGTCGGCCAACGGCCTCGCCCAGTCGGCGGGGCTGATGGTCAATTACCTCTATGACCTGGGCGATATCGATGCCAACCACGAGGCCTATTCGGCCAGCGGCAAGGTGGCGATGTCGGGACGGGTGCGGGCGTTGGCGAAGGGGTAGGGAGGGGGCGGGACGCCCGCGCTCCACGATCATTGGGAGCGCGGACGTCCCGCCCGCAATCAGGACTCACACCAACGGCCGGAATTCTGACCTTCGGTCCGTTATTCCGGCCCCTCAAGCGCCGGGCGGCGGACCTCCGTCCGCCTTGGCTCCCGCGGCATAAGCCGCGCGGCCGCACTTGCGGCCGTCCAGCGGTCGAAGGTTTCGACCGCTGGTATCAGCCGGCGCGGATCTGCGACACGAAGCGGTCCACCTGGGTTTCCAGTTGGGCGGAGTCGCGCGACAGGGTGGACGCGGCCTCCAGGACCTGGCGGGCGGCCGTCCCGGTTTCGCTGGCGGCGGCGTTGACCCGGGTGATGGTCTCGGTCACTTCCGAGGTGCCCTGGGCCGCCTGCTGGACGTTGCGGGCGATTTCGCCGGTGGCGGCGCCCTGTTCCTCCACTGCCGCGGCGATGGAGCCCGAGATATGGTTGATCTGGCCGATGGTGGTGGCGATGCCGCCGATGGCGCTCACCGCGTCGCGGGTGGCCGA
Organism: Phaeospirillum sp.; assembly: GCA_030824585.1. GTDB lineage: Bacteria > Pseudomonadota > Alphaproteobacteria > Rhodospirillales > Magnetospirillaceae > Phaeospirillum. The sequence goes on from JAVBXM010000231.1 coordinate 2,610, forward strand.
CTGCACCGCCGAAATCTGCGACGCGATCTCCTCGGTGGCCTTGCCGGTCTGGTTGGCGAGGTTCTTCACCTCGTTGGCCACCACGGCGAAGCCCTTGCCGGCGTCGCCGGCCCTTGCCGCCTCGATGGTGGCGTTGAGCGCCAGCAGGTTGGTCTGCGACGCGATGTCGTTGATCAGCTTGACCACCTGGCCGATCTTGCTGGCCGCCTCGGCCAGGCTTTGCACCATCTGGTTGGTGCGGTCGGCCTCGACCATGGCGTTGGCGGCGATCTGGGCCGACTGGGCCACCTGCCGGCTGATCTCGGTGATGGACGACGACAGTTCCTCGGCCGCCGCCGCCACGGTCTGGATGTTGACGGTGGCCTCCTCGGCCGCCGCCGCCACGGTGGTGGACTGGCGCGAGGTTTCCTCGGCGGTGGCGGTCATGGTCTTGGCGGTGGTTTCCATCTGGCCGGCCGACGAGGCCACCGAGGCCACCAGGCCCTTGACCTCGCGCTCGAACATCTCGGCCTTGGCGCCCAGCTCGCGGGCGATGATGGCGGCGGTGTTGGTCTCGATATACACCGAGGTGGCCAGGTCCATATCCAGGAAGGCCGCCTTGTTGACGGCGTTCAGCACCAGGATCAGGCGGCGCGGGTCCTTGCGGTAGTGCTCGACCGCCACGGCGGTCACCATGTTCAGCACGAAGCAATAGCCGGCGGTATACCACTTGGGTTCCAGGCCGATGCGCTGGTGAACCTTGCCGATCTCGGTGACCTGGGTGAAGTAGCGGTCGTCGAACTGCCCGAGGAACACGCTTTCCATCCAATGCTTCTTCTGCATGGAGCGCGCATGGGCCATACGCTCGGGCGTGGCGAACATTTTCGCAGTCGCCGGATTGTTGCTCACATGGCGATAGAAGGTGTCGAGAACCCCGTCGATGTGTCGCGCCAGGACATCGCGGAATTCCCGCAACGCGCGCTTGGTCTCTTCATCGATCTGCAGGAAAGCTATGCTTGAGGTGCGGTCGAGGTCCATTTTTCCACCTTATCCCCAACAGTATGTGGGGGCAGAGTATGGGCCAGCATCTCGGGCGTTTCAAATCCATTTCGGCTGTTTCCCAGTGATTCACTATACCTTTCGCTCCCATGAAACCGGGGGGTGGGAGGGCTCGGGCGGCCGTGCGGCTTTTCCCTGTTTCCCCGGAAACGAACATGCTATAGACAGGACCCTCCCGACGGGGCGGCCCCAGGGCGCGCAGGCTTGCGCGCGCGGGTTCGACGGCGTGCACGGTCGATTGCGGGCGTGGTGGAATTGGTAGACACACTGGATTTAGGTTCCAGCGGCGCAAGCCATGGGGGTTCAAGTCCCTTCGCCCGCACCACCATTCACCGCTGCCGGCCCTGGACCCTGGCGCATGCCGACCGGCGGGAACAGCGATTTCAACTCACTCGATTCGATTGGCGATAGACTGATGCAGGTAACCGAGATCAATGCCGAAGGCCTGAAGCACCAATTCAAGGTCGTCGTTCCCGCCGCGCAGCTGGAAACCCGGATGCAGGACAAGCTGGCGGAGATCGCCCGCAACGTGGCCATGCCCGGCTTCCGCCCCGGCAAGGTGCCCATGAACATCGTGCGCAAGAAGTACGGCGGCGCCGTGATGGGCGAGATCCTGGAGAACGCCGTGAACGACGGCGCCGGCAAGGCCATCACCGACGGCAGCCTGCGCCCGGCCATGCAGCCCAAGATCGAGATCACCAAGTACGAGGAAGGCTCGGACCTGGAGTTCACCGTGGCGGTGGAAGTGCTGCCCGAGATCAAGACCATGGATTTCGGCACCATCAATCTGGTGCGCGACAAGGCCGTGGTGCCCGATGCCGAGGTGGACGACGCCCTGGCCAAGATCGCCGAGCGCAACGAGACCTCCGAGCCGGTCAAGCGCGCCGCCAAGTCGGGCGACGTGCTGGTCATCGACTTCGTGGGCAAGCTGGACGGCGTGGCCTTCCCCGGCGGCACCGCCGAGGGCTATTCGCTGAAGCTGGGCTCCAACACCTTCATCCCCGGCTTCGAGGACCAGTTGGTCGGCAAGAAGGCCGACACCGACGCCGAAGTGAACGTCACCTTCCCCGAGGGCTACGGCAACGAGGCCCTGGCCGGCAAGCCGGCGGTGTTCGAGGTCAAGGTCAAGGAAGTGCGCGCTCCCAAGGCCGCCGCCGTCGATGACGAGCTGGCCAAGTCGGTCGGCCTGGAAAGCCTGGATGCGCTCAAGACCGCCATCCGCGACGAAATCGCCCGTGAGCTGGACGGCGTGTCGCGCATGAAGCTGAAGCGCGCCCTGCTGGACGCCCTGTCGGCCGGTCATGACTTCCCGGTTCCCCCGGGCATGCTGGACGGCGAGTTCGAGGCCATCTGGAAGCAGGTCGAGGCCGACAAGGAAGCCGGCCGCCAGGACGCCGCCGATGCCGGCAAGTCCGAGGACGAGCTGAAGGCCGAGTACCGCACCCTGGCCGAGCGCCGCGTGCGCCTGGGCCTGCTGCTGGCCGAGGTCGGCCGGGCCAACGAGATCAACGTGACCCAGGAAGACCTCAACCGCGGCATCATGATGGAAGCCCGCCGCTATCCGGGCCAGGAGCATCTGGTGCTGCAGTACTACCAGAAGAACCAGGAGGCCCTGGAATCGCTGCGCGCTCCCCTCTACGAGGAGAAGGTGGTCGATTTCATCCTGGAGCTGGCCAAGATCACCGACAAGGAAGTGTCGGTCGAGGACCTGCGCAAGGACCCCGACGAGGCTTCCGCTGACGGCGAGGCCGCCCCGGCCAAGCCGAAGAAGAAGGCCGCCGCCAAGAAGAAGGCGGCCGAATAGGTTCTGGTTTGCGTGCAAAGCCCGCGACGTTCACCATATGAATGTCGCGGGCAGCCAACTTCCTCGGCGCCCGCCCCCGCCGATGTCATTTCCAAAGGACGGAAAATGCGCGAAAGAGACCCGATCGACCTCTACATGAACACCCTGGTTCCCATGGTGGTCGAGCAGACCAACCGGGGCGAGCGGTCCTACGACATCTATTCGCGCCTGCTGAAGGAGCGGATCGTCTTCCTGACCGGTCAGGTGTTCGACGAAGTCGCCAGCCTGATCTGCGCCCAGTTGCTGTTCCTGGAATCCGAGAATCCCAGCAAGGACATCGCCTTCTACATCAACTCGCCGGGTGGCGTGGTGACGTCGGGCCTGGCCATCTACGACACCATGCAGTACATCCGCCCCGCCGTCTCCACCGTGTGCGTCGGCCAGGCGGCCTCCATGGGCTCGCTGCTGATGACCGCCGGCGAGAAGGGCAAGCGCTTCTCGCTGCCCAATTCCCGCATCATGGTGCACCAGCCGTCGGGCGGCGCCCAGGGCCAGGCCACGGATATCGAAATCCAGGCCCGCGAGATCCTTGCGCTTCGTGCCCGCCTCAACAACATCTATGTCGAGCACACCGGCCAGCCGCTGGACGTGATCGAGAAGGTGATGGAGCGCGACAAGTTCATGACCGCCGAGGAGGCCAAGGAATTCGGCCTGATCGACGAGGTGGTGAACAAGCGCCCCGCCGCCGAGGGCGATTCCGCGTCCTAAGTCTGTTCAAGCACCAGCGGCCGGGCCGGTTCCTGACAGGGACTTGCCCGGCCGTTTGCTTATGCGTCCATGACAGAATTGTCGTTGTCTGGCGTGGCGGGCTGTGTCTAACATGATTTCGCGGGTGCGATGCGGCCGCCATGATTCAATGGAGTTTCGATGACCAAGTCCACTAGCGGCGATTCCAAGAATACTCTGTACTGCTCGTTCTGTGGAAAGAGCCAGCACGAGGTGAGGAAGCTTATCGCCGGGCCGACCGTGTTCATCTGTGATGAGTGCGTCGAGCTGTGCATGGACATCATTCGCGAAGAGCACAAGACCCATCTGGTGCGCTCGCGTGATGGCGTTCCGACCCCCAAGGACATCTGCGCCGTGCTCGATGACTACGTCATCGGCCAGGGCCATGCCAAGAAGGTGCTGTCGGTCGCCGTCCACAACCACTACAAGCGGCTGCAGCACGGCGGCAAGAACAACGAAGTCGAGCTGGCCAAGTCCAACATCCTGCTGATCGGCCCCACCGGCTGCGGCAAGACGCTGCTGGCCCAGACCCTGGCGCGCATCCTGGATGTGCCGTTCACCATGGCCGACGCCACCACCCTGACCGAGGCCGGCTACGTGGGCGAGGATGTGGAGAACATCATCCTCAAGCTGCTGCAGGCCGCCGAGTACAATGTGGAGCGGGCCCAGCGCGGCATCGTCTACATCGACGAGGTGGACAAGATCAGCCGCAAGTCCGACAACCCGTCCATCACCCGCGACGTGTCGGGCGAGGGCGTGCAGCAGGCCCTGCTGAAGATCATGGAAGGCACCGTCGCCTCGGTGCCGCCCCAGGGCGGGCGCAAGCATCCCCAGCAGGAATTCCTGCAGGTGGACACCACCAACATCCTGTTCATCTGCGGCGGCGCCTTCGCCGGCCTGGAAAAGATCATCGGCTCGCGCGGCCGGGGCACCTCCATCGGTTTCGGCGCCGACGTGCGCGGCCCGGACGAGCGCCGCACCGGCGAGATTCTGCGCGAGGTCGAGCCCGAGGACCTGCTGAAGTTCGGCCTGATCCCCGAATTCGTCGGCCGCCTGCCGGTCCTGGCGACTCTCGAGGACTTGGACGTCGACGCCCTGATCGATATCCTGTCCAAGCCGAAGAACGCCCTGGTCAAGCAGTACCAGCGCCTGTTCGAGATGGAGGACACCCGTCTCGCCTTCTCCGACGACGCGCTGAAGGCCATTTCCGAGAAGGCCATCGCGCGCAAGACCGGCGCGCGCGGCCTGCGCTCCATCATGGAATCCATCCTGCTCGACACCATGTTCGACCTGCCCGGCCTCGACGCCGTGGACGAGGTGGTGATCAACAAGGAAGTGGTGGAGGGCCGCGCCAAGCCCCTCTACATTTATTCCGAACGGCGCGAGGACGTGGGCTCCAGCGCCTGACGGTCCAAGGCGTGAAAAAAACCGGGCGGGTTTCCCGATCAGGGAGCCCGCCCGTGGTTTTTCCCACAATTCCTAGTGTTCCGCTTCGGCCTAAAGCCAAAATCTGCATTGCGGACACCCCCGACAAGACACTAGAATCATCGGACATGGCTTGACGACGGGCGGACTCCGCCCCAGCTAGAGCCTGTCATGGTTACAGTACAAAGACGGGCCGACCCAGTCGGGCGTCCCGCCGGCGTGAATGAGGCAGCATGGTCGATACCCCTCCTGGCGATGTTTTTCCCGTCCTTCCGCTCCGGGACATCGTCGTCTTCCCCCACATGATCGTCCCGCTGTTCGTCGGCCGGGAGAAATCGGTGCGCGCCCTGGAAGACGTGATGCGGGAAGACAAGCAGATCCTGCTGGTCGCCCAGAAGAACGCCGCCCAGGACGACCCCACCACCGAGGACATCTACTCGGTGGGCACCGTGTCCACCGTGCTGCAGTTGCTGAAGCTGCCCGACGGCACCGTCAAGGTGCTGGTCGAGGGCGGCAAGCGCGCCAAGATCACCGGCTTCACCGATAACGACGCCTTCTTCCAGGCCACCGCCGAGGTGGTGGACGAGCGCGAAGGCGACCAGCAGGAGCTGGAGGCGCTGTCGCGCTCGGTGGTCAGCCAGTTCGAGCAGTACATCAAGCTCAACAAGAAGATTCCGCCCGAGGTGCTGGTCTCGGTCAACCAGATCGAGGATTCGGCCAAGCTGGCCGACACCGTGGCGTCCCATCTGGCGCTGAAGATCGCCGAGAAGCAGGAACTGCTCGAGATCGAGGTGATCTCCGAGCGTCTGGAGCGGGTCTATTCCTACATGGAGGGCGAGATCGGCGTCCTGCAGGTGGAAAAGAAGATCCGCAACCGCGTCAAGCGGCAGATGGAGAAGACCCAGCGCGAGTACTATCTGAACGAGCAGCTGAAGGCCATTCAGAAGGAGCTGGGCGAGGGCGACGACGGCAAGGACGAGACCGCCGAGCTGGAAGAACGCATCGCCAAGACCAAGCTGACCGTCGAAGCGCGCGAAAAGGCCCTGGCCGAGCTGAAGAAGCTCAAGTCCATGAGCCCCATGTCGGCCGAGGCCACCGTGGTGCGCAACTACCTCGACTGGCTGCTGAGCATTCCGTGGAAGAAGCGCACCAAGGTCAAGAAGGACGTGGTCCTGGCCCAGAAGGTGCTCAATTCCGACCATTACGGCCTGGAGAAGGTCAAGGAGCGCATCCTTGAGTATCTCGCCGTGCAGATCCGTACCGACAAGGTTCGCGGCCCCATCCTGTGCCTGGTCGGCCCGCCCGGCGTCGGCAAGACCTCGCTGGGCAAGTCCATCGCCGCGGCCACCGGGCGCAACTTCGTCCGCATGAGCCTGGGCGGCGTCCGTGACGAGGCCGAGGTGCGCGGTCACCGCCGCACCTATATCGGCTCCATGCCGGGCAAGATCGTCCAGGGCATGAAGAAGGCCAAGAGCTCCAATCCGCTGTTCCTGCTCGACGAGATCGACAAGCTGGGCGCCGACTGGCGCGGCGATCCGGCCTCGGCCCTGCTGGAGGTGCTGGACCCCGAGCAGAACGCCACCTTCAACGACCATTACCTGGAGGTGGATTACGACCTCTCCGACGTGATGTTCGTCACCACCGCCAACACCATGCGCATGCCCCAGCCGCTGCTGGACCGCATGGAGATCATCCGCCTGTCCGGCTACACCGAGGACGAGAAGGTGGAAATCTCCAAGCGCCACCTGCTGCCCAAGGTGATCAAGGCGGCCGGCCTGAAGAAGGGCGAGTGGTCCATCAGCGACGAGGCCATGCGCCACATCGTGCGCTACTACACCCGCGAGGCGGGCGTGCGTAACATGGAACGCGAGCTGGCCAATCTGGCCCGCAAGGCGGTCAAGGAGATCGTCTCCACCCGCAAGACCAAGGTCGCCGTCACCCCGCGCAACCTGGAAAAGTACGCTGGCATCCACCGCTATCGCTTCGGCGAGGTGGAGGAGCAGGATCTGGTCGGTGTGGTCACCGGCCTGGCCTGGACCGAGGTGGGCGGCGAACTGCTGACCATCGAGGCGGTCAGCATGCCGGGCAAGGGCACCTTCAGCCACACCGGCAAGCTGGGCGACGTCATGCAGGAATCCGTGCAGGCGGCTCGCTCCTACGTGCGGTCGCGCTCGGTCACCCTGGGCATCAAGCCGACGGTGTTCGAGAAGCGCGATATCCACGTCCACGTGCCCGAGGGCGCCACGCCCAAGGACGGCCCGTCGGCCGGTGTCGCCATGTGCACCACCATCGTCTCGGTGCTGACCGGCATTCCGGTGCGCCGCGACGTGGCCATGACCGGCGAGATCACCCTGCGCGGCCGCGTGCTGCCCATCGGCGGCTTGAAGGAAAAGCTGCTGGCGGCGCTGCGCGGCGGCATCAAGACCGTTCTCATTCCCAAGGAGAACGAGAAGGATCTGGCCGAGATCCCCGACAACGTCAAGAAGGGGCTGGAGATCATTCCGGTTTCCACCGCCGACGAGGTGCTGCAGCGTGCCCTGGTGCACATGCCGGTGGCCATCGAGTGGGAGGAATCCGAGGTGGTGACCGAGGCCAAGCCGGCCAAGGACGGTGACGTGGCGGCCGGCGGTCTGGTCACTCACTGATCCGCCGTTTTTTGTGTTTTCTTTGCCGAGATCGGCAATCTCCGGTGGGGATTGCCGATTTTGCGTATGGGGGGTGGGACGGGAAGGGGCTTGGATGCCAGCAAATCCGCCATTTCTCGCCGATTGCGCATTGACGCTATCCGACAGCCTGAATTAGACTGGCTGCCGTCTAATTCGATAGGCGGTAAGGCCGGCTATCATTGTCGGTATAACGAAGGGGGTCCTCAGGTGAACAAGAACGATCTCGTGACGGCCGTGGCTGGCGCCGCTGGTCTGTCCAAGGCCGATGCGGCTAAGGCCGTGGACGGTGTTTTCGAGGCCATTACCTCCGCGCTCAAGGGCGGTGACGAGGTTCGTCTGGTCGGTTTCGGCACCTTTGCCGTCGCGTCGCGCGCGGCGTCCGAGGGTCGCAATCCCCGCACCGGCGAAAAGATCAATATTCCGGCTTCCAAGCAGCCGAAGTTCAAGGCCGGCAAGGGCCTGAAGGACGGCATCCAGTAGGGTCGTTCCGCTGGAAGCGCGATGTGCCGGCCGCCCCTGGGCGGCCGGTTTTGTTTTGGGGGCTTGCCGAAAACGCGGCGGCATCCTAGAACCAGCCTACCGGGCGGTTAGCTCAGCTGGCAGAGCATCTCGTTTACACCGAGAGGGTCGGCGGTTCGAACCCGTCACCGCCCACCATATTCCCGACAACACGACAATTTTCCACCTTGCCGGCTGGGCCGGCGAGGATGGTTGCATGTTGTGTGGCACCTCATTGTGGCTATTTTTTAATCATGCGATACTCGTCAGTTTAAAAAATAGGCAAATCCTGGGCTCGATACTTTTGGCTGGATTTCGGTGTTCTGAATATAGGTATTCATAACACATATTTAGCGGCCTGTTTCTCATCGTTCTGACCCCAATCCGCATCGGCATGAAACTCGCTTCAGGGGAAAGGCGGGCGATTTCGTCCGTCCACATGACCTTTCGGACATCAGGGGACTTGGCATGGCAAGGGAAAAACTGGTCGTCATCGGCAATGGCATGGCCGGGGCGCGGCTGCTGGAGGAGATTCTCGATCTGGCGCCCGAGCGCTACGACATCACCGTCCTGGGGGCCGAGCCCCACGGCAATTACAACCGCATCCTGCTGTCGCACGTATTGTCGGGAGAGAAGGAATTCGCCACCACCATCCTCAACGACGAGGACTGGTACAAGCGGCACGGCATCAAGCTGGGCCTGGGCAGTCCGGTGGTGGCCATCGACCGCATCCACCGCGAGGCGGTGACCGAGGACGGGACGCGGACGCCCTATGACCGGCTGGTGCTGGCCACCGGCTCGCGGCCGGTGATCCTGCCGGTATCCGGCAACGATCTGCCCGGCGTGCAGACCTTCCGCGAGATCAAGGACGTGGAACGGATGATCGAGGCCTCGCGCTGGGCGCGGCGCGCCGTGGTGATCGGCGGCGGCCTGTTGGGGCTGGAGGCCGCCCACGGCCTGATGTGCCGTGGCATGGAGGTCACCGTGGTCCATCTGGTGGACCGGCTGATGGAACGCCAGTTGGACGACCAGGCCGCCCGGCTGCTGGAACAGACCCTGCGCGGACGCGGCATGCGCATCCTGCTGGGCAAGGAGACCGAATCCATCCTGGGTGACGGGCGGGTCCAGGGCGTGCGCTTCAAGGACGGCACCGAGGTGCTGGCCGATCTGGTGGTGATGGCGGTGGGCATCCGCCCCGACACCGGCCTGGCGCGGGCCGCCGGCATCCACTGCGAACGCGGCGTGGTGGTCAGCGACACCATGCAGACCTACGATCCCCGCGTCTACGCCATCGGCGAATGCGTCCAGCACCGGGGCGAGACCTTCGGCCTGGTGGCGCCGCTGTTCCGCCAGGCCCGTGTCTGCGCCAGCCATCTGGCGGAGAAGGGCTACGTGCGTTTCGAGGTGGCCTCCACCTCGACCAAGCTGAAGATCAGCGGTATCGACCTGTATTCCGCCGGCAACTTCCAGGGCGGCGACGGCACCGAGCAGATGGTGATGCAGGACGCCGGCCAGGGCGTCTACAAGAAGCTGGTGATCCGCGGCAACAAGCTGGAAGGGGCGCTGCTCTACGGCGACACCACCGACGAGGCCTGGTACTACGACCTGATCCGCCAGGGCACGGACGTGTCGGGGTTGCGTCCGCACCTGTTGTTCGCCCAGGCCCATCACTGCGGCGATTCGGGCCATTCCGGCAATCTGTCGGTGGCTTCCATGCCCGACGACACCGAGGTCTGCGGCTGCAACGGCGTTTCCAAGGGCGCCATCGTCCAGGCCATCACCGAAAAGGGGCTGTTCACCCTCGAGGAGGTCCGCGCCCATACCAAGGCCTCGGCCTCCTGCGGTTCGTGCTCGGGCAAGGTGGAGCAGATCCTGGCCTTCACCCTGGGCGGCAGTTTCTCGCCGGCCCCCAAGGAAAAGCCCATCTGCGCCTGTACCGACCATACCCACGACGAGGTGCGCAAGGCCATCCGCGAGCAGCATCTGCTGACCGTCGCCGACACCATGTCCTTCCTGGGGTGGCGCACTCCGGACGGCTGTCCCAAGTGCCGCCCGGCCCTCAATTACTATCTGGTCGCCACCTGGCCGGGCGAGGCGGTGGACGATCCCCAGTCCCGGGTCCACAACGAGCGCGTCCATGCCAACCTCCAGCAGGACGGCACCTATTCCGTGGTGCCGCGCACCTGGGGCGGGCTGACCAACGCCGCCGAGCTCAAGGCGGTGGCCGAAGTGGCCGAGCGCATGGGCGTGCCGGTCAAGATCACCGGCGGCCAGCGCCTGGCCATTCCCTTCGTCAAGAAGGAGGACCTGCCGGCCATCTGGGCCGAACTGGGCAAGGCCGGGCTGCAGTCGGGCTATGCCTACGGCAAGGCGGTGCGCTCGGTGAAATCCTGCGTCGGCAAGGGGTTGTGCCGCTGGGGCACCCAGGATTCCCTGGGGCTGGGCATCCGCATGGAAAAGACCTTCTGGGGGGCCTGGACGCCGCATAAGTTCAAGATGGGCGTGTCGGGCTGCCCGCGCAATTGCGCCGAATCGACCATCAAGGATTTTGGCGTGGTCGGGGTCGATTCCGGCTGGGAGCTGCATGTGGGCGGCACCTGCGGCGTGCGGGTGCGGGCCACCGACCTGCTGTGCAAGGTGGCGAGCGATGACGAGGTCGTCGAGTACGCCGCCGCCTTCCTCCAGTTCTACCGCGAGGAGGGGCATTACATGGAGCGCTCCTCCGGCTGGATCGAACGGGTGGGCATGGCCTATGTGCGGGAAGGGGTGGTCGAGGATTCCGACCGGCGCGCCAAGCTGGCCGCCCGCTTCTTCCACGCCCAGAAATTCGCCCAGGTGGACCCGTGGCTGGCCCGCGCCGATGGCCGGGACGCCCATGAATTCGCCGCCATGATGGAACCCGCCGCCGCCGAATAGCGGCGCTTCGGCTCAAGGAGATCGAACGATATGAGCAGCAACTGGATCGACATCGGCGGCCTGGCCGACATTCCCGCCGCCGGCGCCCGCGTCGCCCATACCCCGGCCGGCCGTCTGGCGGTGTTCCGCACCGTGGACGACAAGGTCTACGCCATGGACGACAAGTGCCCCCACCGGGGCGGGCCCCTGTCCCAGGGCATGGTCTACGGCCACAAGGTGTCGTGCGCCATGCACGGCCTGAACATCGACCTCGCCACCGGCGAGGCGGTGGCTCCGGACGAGGGATGTGTCCGGCGCTTTCCGGTCAAGGTCGAGGGCGGGCGCATCCTGCTCGACCTGTCGGCGGCCTCGGCGGAATTGGACAAAGGCGCCGCCTGAACTCCCTTGGCCCGTCCTTCCGCCGTTCGCGCCCCCTTCCGGCAACGGGAGGGGGCGTTGGCGCGCGAAGGGAATGGGGCGCTGGGGGCTTTTTCCCGTGGGTCGCGGCCCCATTTTCCGGAGTCAGCGTCCGGTCCGATTAGCAAGTGCAAAATGGCACTGGAATGCCGGCTTGTTTGCTTGACAGGCCTTGGGGGGTGGATTACACCACGCCTACCCACGCGGGTGGCTGCGGAGGGGGTGTAGCTCAGTTGGTTAGAGCGCCGGCCTGTCACGCCGGAGGTCGCGGGTTCGAGCCCCGTCACTCCCGCCATCCCGCCTGATCACGATCGCCGAGCGAGGGGCTGGCGCGGTCGCGGGCGGGGTTGTCCGCAGTCTTTTGGTATGTTGCAGGAGGGGGTACCCGTTCGGCGCGTTCGCCAAAGTCGCTTATCCGTCCGATCCCATTAGGTCGATCTCTTCGCTTAGCAGCTCAGACACCGGCCGGTGACGGACGTGCGACGGCACGAAACGCCGGGGCTTCCTCTGATCGGACACCTCTTGGTAGGGCAGGGACGATGGAAGCTTGGCTGCTCGAATATCTGCCGATCCTGATTTTCCTCGGCATCGCCATGGTGATTTCGGCGATCTGCGTGGGGGCCTCGTGGATCGTGGCGCGCCAGAAACCCGACACCGAAAAGGCCACGGCCTATGAATGCGGCTTCGACGCCTTTGGCGACGCCCGCTCCAAGTTCGAGGTCCGGTTCTACCTCGTCGCCATCCTGTTCATCATCTTCGACCTGGAAGTAGCCTTCCTGTTCCCGTGGGCGGTCGCCCTGGGCAAGATCGGCATGTTCGGCTTCTGGTCCATGATGGTGTTCCTGGGGGTGCTGACCATCGGCTTCATCTATGAATGGCGAAAGGGAGCCCTGGAATGGGAGTGACCCCGTCCACCGGCGGCATCATGTCGCCCGATCACGCGGCAGCGCTGCCTCCTGGCCCGGCCCAGGACGCGCTGCTGAAGGCCGTTACCACCGAGATTTCCGACAAGGGCTTCGTGCTGGCCAGCGTCGATGCCGTGGTCAACTGGGCCCGCACCGGCAGCTTGTGGCCCATGACCTTCGGTCTGGCCTGCTGCGCCGTGGAAATGATGCATGCCGGCTGTTCGCGCTACGACATGGACCGCTTCGGCGTGGTCTTCCGTCCCAGCCCGCGTCAGTCCGACCTGATGATCGTCGCCGGCACCCTGACCAACAAGATGGCCCCGGCGCTGCGCCGCGTCTATGACCAGATGGCCGAGCCGCGCTGGGTGATCTCCATGGGCTCGTGCGCCAATGGCGGCGGCTATTATCACTATTCCTACTCGGTGGTGCGCGGTTGCGACCGCATCGTGCCGGTGGACATCTATGTGCCGGGCTGCCCGCCCAGCGCCGAGGCGCTGATGTACGGCATCCTGCAGCTGCAGAAGAAGATCCGCCGCACCGGCTCCATCCTCCGATAGCGCCGAAGAGGGACCCCCTAAGATGACGCAAGCGCTGAAGGATCTGGGCGAGTACATCGCCCAAGCCCTGCCCCAGGATGTGCTGGGAACCGAGGTCAACCGCGTGGGCGAGCTGTCGCTCACCGTCAAGGCCGCCTCCATCGTCAAGGTGCTGAGCTTCCTGAAGGACGATGCCGGCTGTCTGTTCAAGCAGCTGGTGGACGTGTGCGGCGTGGACTGGCCGGGGCGCGAGCAGCGCTTCGATGTGGTCTACCACCTGCTGTCCATGAAGCATAACCAGCGGGTCCGCGTGAAGGTCGCCACCGACGAGGAGACCGCCGTTCCCTCCGTGACCTCCGTGTTCAGCTCGGCCGGCTGGTTCGAGCGCGAGACCTGGGACATGTACGGCGTGCTGTTCTCGGACCATCCCGATCTGCGCCGTATCCTCACCGATTACGGTTTCGAGGGCCATCCGCTGCGCAAGGACTTCCCGCTGACCGGCTATGTGGAGATGCGCTACGACGACGAGACCAAGCGCGTGGTCTACGAGCCGGTGAAGCTGACCCAGGATTTCCGCAGCTTCGATTTCCTGTCGCCCTGGGAAGGGCCGGGGATGCTGCCCGGCGATGAGAAGGCGAACTGACATGGCCGAATCCCAGATCCAGAGCTACACCATCAACTTCGGCCCGCAGCATCCGGCGGCGCACGGCGTGCTGCGCCTGATCCTCGAGATGTCGGGCGAGGTCGTCGACCGCGCCGACCCCCATGTGGGCCTGCTGCATCGCGGCACCGAGAAGCTGATCGAGCACAAGACCTACGTCCAGGCGACGCCCTATTTCGATCGCCTCGACTACGTGGGCACCATGAACCAGGAGCATGCCTTCGTGCTGGCCACGGAGAAGCTGCTGGGCATCGACATTCCCATCCGCGCCAAGTTCATCCGAACGCTCTATGATGAGATCGGCCGCATCCTGAACCATCTGCTCAACGTCACCGCGTTCATCTTCGACGTGGGCGGCATGACTCCGCTGCTCTACGGCTTCGAGGAGCGCGAGAAGCTGATGGAATTCTACGAGCGCGTCTGCGGCGCCCGTCTGCATGCCAATTACTACCGTCCGGGCGGTGTTGCCGCCGACCTGCCGGCCGGCCTGCTGGAAGACATCGCCGCGTGGTGCGAGACCTTCCCCAAGGTCCTCGACGACATCGAGACCCTGGCCACCGACAACCGTATCTTCAAGCAGCGCGTGGTCGACATCGGCGTGGTGAGCCCGGAACAGGCGCTGGACTGGGGCTTCACCGGTCCCAACCTGCGCGCCTCGGGCATCGCCTGGGATCTGCGCAAGGCCCAGCCCTACGACGTCTACGACCAGATGGACTTCGACATTCCGGTGGGCAAGAACGGCGACGGCTATGACCGTTACCTGGTTCGTGTCCTCGAGATGCGCGAATCCGTCAAGATCATGAAGCAGTGCATCGCCAAGATGCCTGGCGGTCCGGTCAAGGTCGAGGACAACAAGATCACGCCGCCCAAGCGGTCCGAGATGAAGACCTCGATGGAATCGCTGATCCATCACTTCAAGCTGTTCACCGAGGGCTTCCGCGTCCCGGCCGGCGAAGTGTACGCGGCCATCGAGGCCCCCAAGGGCGAGTTCGCCGTCTACCTGATCGCCGACGGCACCGGCAAGCCCTACCGCTGCAAGATCCGTCCGCCGGGATACGTTCACCTGCAGGCGCTGGACATGATGTCCAAGGGACACATGCTGGCCGACGTGGTGGCCAATATCGGCTCCATCGACATCGTTTTCGGCGAGATCGACCGATGAGCAATCATTCCTACGAACCGGAAAGCTTCGCTTTTACCCCCGAGTACCTGGAGAAGGCCAAGGCCTTCATCGCCAAGTATCCGGCCGGCCGCCAGCAGAGCGCGGTGATGCCGCTGCTCGACCTGGCCCAGCGCCAGGAAGGCTGGCTCAGCCGCGCCGCCATGGAAGTCATCGCCGAGATGCTGGACATGGCTCCCATCCGGGTGGAGGAGGTGGCGACCTTCTACACCATGTACAACCGCAAGCCGGTGGGTAAATTCCACGTGCAGGTCTGTACCAACCTGCCTTGCATGCTGCGCGGCTCCGACGACGTGGTGGCCGCCGCCAAGGCGGCGCTGGGCGTCGAGTTCGGCGACATGACCGACGACGGCACGTTCACCCTGTCCGAGGTGGAATGCCTGGGCGCCTGCGTCAACGCGCCCATGATGCAGATCAACGACGATTACTACGAGGACCTGACCGCCGAGAGCACCAAGGCGGTGCTCGAGGCCTTCAAGCGCGGCGAGATGCCGAAGCCCGGTCCCCAGAACGGTCGTCAGTTCTCGTGCCCGGCGGGGGGCGCCACCAGCCTGACCGAGCTGAAGTTCGAGGGGGGGAAGGCCTGATGCTGCGCGACTCCGATAGGATCTTCACCAACCTCTACGGTTTCCACGACTGGCGCCTGAAGGGCGCCATGGCCCGTGGCGACTGGAACGGTACCAAGGATATTCTGGCCAAGGGCCGCGACTGGATCATCGAGGAGATGAAGAATTCCGGTCTCAGGGGCCGTGGCGGCGCCGGTTTTCCCACCGGCGTCAAATGGTCGTTCATGCCCAAGACCGAGGGGCCGCGTCCCCATTATCTGGTCATCAACGCCGACGAAGGCGAGCCCGGCACCTGCAAGGACCGGGAAATGATGCGTTTCGATCCGCATAAGCTGATCGAGGGCGCGCTGATCGCCTCCTTCGCCATCGGGGCGCATGCCGCCTACATCTACATCCGTGGCGAGTTCGTCCGCGAGGCCGAGCACCTCAACATCGCCATCGACGAGGCGCGTGCCGCCGGCCTGCTGGGCCCCAATGCCTGCGGTTCGGGCTGGGATTGCGAGGTCTACGTCCATCGCGGTGCCGGCGCCTATATCTGCGGCGAGGAATCGGCGCTGATCGAAAGCCTGGAAGGCAAGAAGGGCCAGCCCCGCCTGAAGCCGCCGTTCCCGGCCGGCGTCGGTTTGTACGGCTGCCCGACCACGGTGAACAACGTGGAATCCATCGCGGTGGCGCCGACCATCCTGCGTCGCGGCGCCTCGTGGTTCGCCGGCCTGGGCAAGCCCAACAACACCGGCACCAAGGTGTTCTGCATCTCCGGCCACGTGAACACGCCGTGCAACGTGGAAGAGGAGATGGGCATTCCGCTCAAGGAGCTCATCGAGAAGCATGCCGGCGGCGTGCGTGGCGGCTGGGACAACCTGCTGGCCATCATCCCCGGCGGCTCGTCGGTCCCCATGCTGACCAAGCAGCAGTGCGAGGAGGTCACCATGGACTTCGACGCGCTGCGCGCCATGCGTTCGGGTCTGGGCACGGCGGCCGTGATGGTCATGGACAAGTCCACCGATCTGGTTCGCGCCATCCATCGCCTGAGCCGCTTCTACTGGCATGAGAGCTGCGGCCAGTGCACGCCGTGCCGCGAGGGCACCGGCTGGATGAGCCGCATGATGGGCCGCATGGTCACCGGTGACGCCGAGCTGTCGGAAATCGATTTGCTGGAAGAGATTTCCCGGCAGATCGAGGGCCACACCATCTGCGCCCTGGGCGATGCGGCCGCCTGGCCGATCCAGGGCCTGATCCGCGCCTTCCGTCCCGAGATGGAGCGCCGGATCCTGGATCGCCAAGCCAAGACCAACGCGGCCTGAGAAGAGAGAAGACCCAATGCCCAAGCTGACCATTGACGGCAGGGAAATCGAAGTCGAGGCCGGGACGACCATCATCCAGGCCGCCGACCTGCTCGGTATCGAGATTCCCCGTTTCTGCTACCACGAGCGCCTGGCCATCGCCGGCAATTGCCGCATGTGCCTGGTGGAAGTGGAAAAGATGCCCAAGCCGGCGGCGTCGTGCGCCATGCCGGTGGGTGAAGGCATGGTGGTGAAGACCAACACTCCGGCGGTGCGCAAGGCGCGCCAGGGCGTGATGGAGTTCCTGCTGCTCAACCACCCGCTGGACTGCCCCATCTGCGACCAGGGCGGCGAGTGCGACCTGCAGGACCAGGCCATGGCCTACGGGTCCGACAAGAACCGCTGCAAGGAAGGCAAGCGCGCCGTACCGGACAAGGATTACGGCCCGCTGGTCCAGACCATGATGACCCGGTGCATCCAGTGCACCCGTTGTGTCCGCTTCATCTCGGAAGTCGCCGGCACCCCGGTGCTGGGCGGTCTGGGCCGTGGCGAGCACCTGGAGATCGGCCGCTACGTGGGCGCGGCGGTGTCGTCGGAGTTGTCGGGCAACCTGATCGACCTGTGCCCGGTGGGCGCGCTGACCAACAAGCCGGCCAGCTACACCTACCGCTCGTGGGAACTGAAGAAGACCGAGAGCATCGACGCCATGGACGCGCTGGGCTCGAATATCCGGGTCGACACCCGTGGCAACGAGGTCATCCGCATCCTGCCGCGCGTCGCCGAGGACGTGAACGAGGAATGGCTGTCCGACCGCTCGCGCTTCGCCTGCGACGGCCTGAAGCGCCAGCGCCTCGACAAGCCCTATGTCAAGAAGGACGGCAAGCTGGTCCCCGCCACCTGGAACGAGGCGTTCGCCGCCATCGCCGCCAAGGTGAAGGCGGCCGGCGCCAAGGTCGCCGCCATTGCCGGCGACCAGGCCGATGCCGAGACCATGGTGGCCTACAAGGACCTGCTGGCCGCGCTGGGCTCCCAGGCCATCGATTGCCGCCAGGACGGCGCCAAGCTGGACGCCTCGGTGCGCGCCTCCTACCTGTTCAACAGCACGGCGGCCGGCATTGAAGAGGCCGACGCCCTGCTGATCATCGGGTCCAATCCGCGCAAGGAAAACCCGGTGCTCAACGCCCGCATCCGCAAGCGCTGGCAGAAGGGCGGCTTCAAGGTGGCCCGCATCGGCCACAAGGGCGACCTGACCTACAAGTACGAGCACCTGGGCGACGACGCCGGAGTCCTCAAGGCCATCGCCGAGGGCAAGCATCCCTTCTTCGAGGTGCTGAAGACCGCCAAGAAGCCCGCCCTGATCATCGGCCAGGGGGCACTGTCGCGCGCCGATGGCGCCGTGCTGCTGGGACTGGCCCGCAAGCTGGCCGACGCCGCCGGTCTGGTGCGTGACGGCTGGAACGGTTTCAACGTGCTGCACACCGCCGCCGCCCGCGTCGGCGGCCTTGATCTCGGCTTCGTGCCGGGCCAGGGCTGGCGCGACGTGGACCACATCGTCGACGGCGCCCACAAGGGCGACGTCCAGGTGGTGTTCCTGATCGGCGCCGACGAGGTGGATATGAAGGCGCTGGGCGAGGCCTTCGTGGTCTACCAGGGCTCGCACGGCGATGCCGGGGCGCACCGCGCCGACGTCATCCTGCCGGGTGCCGCCTACACGGAAAAGAGCGCCACCTTCGTCAACCTGGAAGGCCGTGCCCAGCAGACCCGCCTCGCGGTGTTCCCGCCGGGCGAGGCCAAGGAAGACTGGCGCATCGTGCGTGCCCTGTCCGAGGTGCTGGGCAAGGCTCTGCCCTACGACTCGCTCCGGGCCGTGCGCGAGCGCCTGGCCAAGGCCAGCCCGGTGTTCGCCGCCATCGGCAGCGTCACCCCGGCCGCCTGGGGGGCCGCGTTCGGCGCCGAGGGCAGCCTGGGCGACGGCGCCCTGGTGAGCAACATCGACAACTTCTATCAGACCGACCCGATCAGCCGCGCCTCCAAGACCATGGCGGAATGCACGGCAGCCTTCGGCGGTGGTTGCAACCACAAGCACAAGAAGACGGGGACCCATGGTTGACCTTCTGACCGGGCTGCTGCCCCCCTTCGTGTGGCGTCTGCTGATCATCGTTCTGCAGATCGTCGCCATCGTCCTGCCGCTGCTGATCGCGGTGGCCTACCTCACCTATGCCGAGCGCAAGGTGATCGGCGCCATGCAGATGCGCAAGGGGCCCAACGTGGTCGGTCCCTTCGGCCTGCTGCAGCCCATGGCCGACGGCCTCAAGCTGTTCGTCAAGGAGACGGTGCTGCCGACGTCCGCCAACCGGGCGGTGTTCATCGGCGCGCCGATGCTCACCTTCTTCCTGGCCCTGGTGGCCTGGGCGGTGATCCCCTTCGACAAGGGCTGGGTGCTGGCCGACATCAATGTCGGCGTGCTGTACCTGTTCGCCATCTCGTCGCTCGGCGTCTACGGCATCATCATGGCGGGTTGGGCGTCCAACTCGAAATACGCCTTCCTGGGCGGCCTGCGCTCGGCGGCGCAGATGGTGTCCTATGAAGTCTCCATCGGCTTCATCCTGATCTCGGTGCTGCTGACCGTGGGCTCGCTGAACCTGTCGGATGTGGTGACGGCCCAGACCAAGCTCTGGTTCATCGTGCCGCACTTCCCCATGTTCATCCTGTTCATCATTTCCGGTCTGGCCGAGACCAACCGCGCCCCCTTCGACCTTCCCGAGGCGGAAGCCGAGCTGGTGGCCGGCTACAACGTCGAATACTCGGCCATGACCTTCGCCCTGTTCTTCCTGGGCGAGTACGCCAACATGCTGATGATGGGGGCCATGACCTCCATCCTGTTCCTGGGCGGCTGGATGGCTCCTCCGCTCCTGGGCTGGCTGCCCATCCCCGGCGTGATCTGGTTCGTGCTGAAGATCTGCCTGGTGATGTTCGTCTTCCTGTGGGTGCGTGCCACCTTCCCGCGCTATCGCTACGACCAGCTGATGCGTCTGGGTTGGAAGGTGTTCCTGCCGTTCTCGCTGTTCTGGCTGGTGCTGACCGCAAGCGTGCTGACCGCTTTCGGCTGGCTGCCGAACCAGGGTTAAGGAGAGAAAAGCGATGTCGTTCCTCGACCGCACCGCGCGCGCCTTCCTGCTGACCGAGCTCGTCCAGGGCTTGGCGCTGACGCTGCGCTATATGTTCAAGCCCAAGGTGACCATCAACTACCCCTACGAAAAGGGTCCGTTGTCGGTCCGCTTCCGGGGCGAGCACGCGCTCCGCCGTTATCCCAACGGGGAGGAGCGCTGCATTGCCTGCAAGCTGTGCGAGGCCATCTGCCCCGCCCAGGCGATCACCATCGAACCGGAACCCCGGGACGACGGGTCCCGTCGCGCCCGGCGCTACGACCTCGACATGACCAAGTGCATCTATTGCGGTTTGTGCCAGGAGGCCTGCCCGGTGGATGCCATCGTCGAGGGACCGAACTTCGAGTACGCCACCGAGACCCGGGCGGAACTCATGTACAACAAGTCCAAGTTGCTCGCCAACGGCGACCGCTGGGAGGCCGAACTGGCCTACCGGCTCGCCGCCGACGCGCCTTACCGGTGACGGGAGACCATCCATGTTCACGGCTCTGATCTTCTACATGTTCGCCGCCATCGCGGTGGCGAGCGGCGTGATGGTGATCTCATCGCGCAATCCGGTGCATTCGGTGCTCTGGCTGATCCTGGCGTTCTTCAACGCGGCGGGCCTGTTCCTGCTGCTGGGCGCCGAATTCCTGGCCATGGTGCTGGTGGTGGTCTATGTGGGCGCCGTCGCGGTGCTGTTCCTGTTCGTCGTGATGATGCTCGACATCAACACGGTTGAACTCAAGGAAGGCTTCCTGCAGTACCTGCCCACCGGCGCCCTGATCGGCTTGGTGCTGCTGGTCGAACTGCTGGCCATGTTCGGCGGCTGGGCCTTCGCGCCCGATGTGGAGGCCATGGTCAAGGCGCCGACGCCCACCTTGGACCAGGCGTCCAACACGGTGGCGCTGGGCAAGCTGATCTACACCAACTACGTCTACCTGTTCCAGGCGTCGGGTCTGGTGCTGCTGGTCGCCATGATCGGCACCATCTTGCTGACCCACCGCAAGCGGACCGGCGTGCGCAAGCAGGTCATCGCCGAGCAGGTCAACCGCTCGCGCGATTCGGTCGAGATGCGCAAGGTCCAGTCGGGGAGGGGCATCTGATGCTCGAGATCGGTCTGTCCCACTATCTGGCGGTGGCCGCCATCCTGTTCACGCTGGGCGTGATGGGCATCTTCCTCAACCGCAAGAACGTCATCATCATCATGATGTCGGTCGAGCTGATGCTGCTGGCCGTCAACATCAACTTCGTGGCGTTCTCGTCCTATCTGAACGATCTGGTCGGCCAGGTGTTCGCCATGTTCATCCTGACCGTGGCCGCGGCGGAAGCCGCCATCGGCCTGGCCATCGTCGTTGTCTTCTTCCGTAACCGCGGCACCATCGCGGTGGAAGAAATCAGCCAGCTCAAGGGGTAAGCGGGATGATCACTGCAGCCGTATTCCTGCCGCTCCTTGGCGCCGTCGTCGCCGGCCTGTTCGGCCGCTTCATCGGCGACAGGGGCGCGCAAATCGTCACCTGCTCGCTGCTGGTGGCCTCCGCCGTGCTGTCCGGGCTGATCTTCCAGAAGGTCGCCCTGGGGGGAGAGGCCCAGACCGTGGTGATCGCCGAGTGGATCCGCTCGGGGACCATGGCCGTCAACTGGTCGCTGAAGGTCGATACGCTGACCGCCGTGATGCTGATCGTCGTCACCTGGGTGTCGGCGGCCGTGCACGTCTACTCGGTCGGCTACATGAGCCACGACCCCTCCATCTGGCGGTTCCAGAGCTATCTGTCGCTGTTCACCTTCGCCATGCTGATGCTGGTGACCTCGGACAACCTGGTGCAGATGTTCTTCGGCTGGGAGGGCGTCGGTGTCGCCTCCTACCTGCTGATCGGCTTCTGGTACGAGAAGCCCTCGGCCTCGGCCGCCGCCATCAAGGCTTTCGTGGTCAACCGCGTCGGCGATTTCGGCTTCGCGCTGGGCATCTTCGGCGTCTATTTCCTGTTCGGTTCGGTGGGCTTCGACGCCATCTTCGCCGCCGCTCCGGGGAAGGCCGCCGCCACCGTGAACTTCTTCGGCGTCGAGTGGCACGCCATCACCATCTGCTGCCTGCTGCTGTTCGTCGGCGCCATGGGCAAGTCGGCCCAATTGGGCCTGCACACCTGGCTGCCCGACGCCATGGAGGGTCCGACCCCGGTCTCCGCCCTGATCCATGCCGCCACCATGGTCACCGCCGGCGTCTTCATGGTCGCCCGCATGAGCCCGCTGTTCGAATTCTCGGATACCGCGCTGACCGTGGTGACCGTGGTCGGCGCCGCCACCGCCATCTTCGCGGCGACGGTGGGCTGCGTGCAGAACGACATCAAGCGGGTAATCGCCTATTCCACCTGCTCGCAGCTGGGCTACATGTTCTTCGCCATCGGCGTGTCGGCCTACCAGGCCGCCATTTTCCACCTGATGACCCATGCCTTCTTCAAGGCCCTGCTGTTCCTGGGCGCCGGTTCGGTGATCCACGCCATGAGCGACGAGCAGGACATCCGCCGCATGGGCGGCATCTGGAAGCACGTCAAGGTCACCTGGGTCTTGATGTGGATCGGTTCCCTGGCGCTGGCCGGCATTCCGTTCTTCGCCGGCTACTATTCCAAGGACACCATCCTGGAGGCCGCCTGGGCGTCGCAGACCATCGCCGGCCAGGGCGCCTACTGGCTGGGCTGCACCGCGGCCTTCCTGACCGCCTTCTACTCGTGGCGCCTGCTGCTGCTCACCTTCCATGGCCGTCCGCGCGCCGATGAGCACGTCATGGCCCATGTGCACGAGAGCCCGGCGGTGATGCTGATCCCGCTGCTGTTCCTGGCCACCGGCGCCCTGTTCGCCGGCTGGGCGGGCTACGAGATGTTCGTCGGCCATCACCAGCACGATTTCTGGCGCTCCGCCATCCTGGTTACCGAGGCTCACCCCTCGCTGGAGAATGCCCACCACGTGCCGTCCTGGGTGGCCCTGCTGCCCACCGTGGTGGCGGTGTCGGGCATCGCGCTCGCCTATCTCTTCTATGTGTTCGCTCCGGGTCTCCCGGTGGCACTGGCCGGCGCTTTCCAGGGCGTCTACCAGTTCCTGCTGAACAAGTGGTATTTCGACGAGCTGTACGACCTGCTCTTCGTGAAGCCCGCCTTCAAGCTCGGCCGCGGTCTGTGGCTGGGCGGCGACGGCGCGCTGATCGACGGCGTCGGTCCGGACGGCGTGGCGGCGGCGACCCGTGCGGTCGCCCAGAAGGTGGCTCGCGCCCAGAGCGGCTACCTCTACCACTACGCCTACGCCATGCTGATCGGCGTGGCGGCGTTCGTCACCTGGTACATTTTCAACGCGCGCTGAGGACGAGGAAGACGCCCCATGAACGACTGGCCCCTTCTCTCGCTGACCACGTTCCTGCCTTTGCTGGGAGCGCTGTTCATCCTCACCATCCGCGGCGAAACCGAGGTGGTGGCGCGCAACGCCCGTAACGTGGCGTTGCTCACCTCCATCGCCACCTTCGTGGTGTCGCTGTTCATCCTGGCGAAGTTCAACGGCGCCTCGCCGGACTTCCAGCTCAAGGAAACCGCGCTGTGGTTCCCCGGAACCACCATCGCCTATTCCATGGGCGTCGACGGCATTTCGGTGTGGTTCGTGCTGCTGTCCACCTTCTTGTGCCCCATCTGCATCCTGGCCGCCTTCGGCAGCGTGGAGAAGCGGGTCAAGGAGTACATGGTGGCCTTCATGATCCTCGAGACCATGATGATCGGCATGTTCTGCGCCCTGGACCTGGTGCTGTTCTACATCTTCTTCGAGGCCGTCCTGATCCCGATGTTCATCATCATCGGCGTGTGGGGCGGGGCGCGCCGGGTGTATGCGGCGTTCAAGTTCTTCCTGTACACCCTGCTGGGTTCGGTGCTGATGCTGGTGGCCATGCTGGCCATGTACTTCGACGCCCACACCACCGACATCCCGTCGCTGATGGCCCATTCGTTCCCCTTCAAGATGCAGTTGTGGCTGTGGCTGGCCTTCTTCGCCTCGTTCGCGGTGAAGGTCCCCATGTGGCCGGTGCACACCTGGTTGCCCGACGCCCACGTGGAGGCTCCCACCGGCGGTTCGGTCATCCTGGCCGGCGTGCTGCTGAAGATGGGCGCCTACGGCTTCATCCGCTTCTCCATTCCCATGCTGCCGGACGCGTCGGTGTACTTCACGCCCCTGATCTACACGCTGTCCATCGTCGCGGTGATCTACACCTCGCTGGTGGCCCTGGTGCAGGAGGACATGAAGAAGCTGATCGCCTATTCCTCCGTCGCCCACATGGGCTACGTCACCATCGGCATCTTCTCCATGACCACCCAGGGCGTCGAGGGTGCGGTGTTCCAGATGCTGTCCCACGGCATCGTGGCCAGCGCCCTGTTCCTCTGCGTCGGCGTGATCTACGACCGCATGCACACCCGCGAGATCGCCCGCTACGGCGGTCTGGCGTCGCGCATGCCCATCTACGCCGCGGTGTTCATGCTGTTCACCATGGCCTCGGTGGGCCTGCCGGGCACCGCCGGGTTCGTGGGCGAGTTCCTGGTGCTGATGGGCGTGTTCCAGGTCAACACCTGGGTGGCGTTCTTCGCCGCCACCGGTCTGGTCCTGGGCTGCACCTACATGCTGTACCTCTACCGCCGGGTGGTGTTCGGCCGCCTGACCCGCGAGGACCTCAAGGGCATTCTCGACATGACCCCGCGCGAGATCGCGGTGTTCGCGCCGCTGATCGTCATGACCATCTGGATGGGTGTCGCTCCCGGCACCTTCCTCGAGCCGATGCATGCGTCGGTGACCAAGCTGATCTCCAATTACGAGCTTGCGCGGGCCGCCCATGACGGCCTGACGCTGGCAGCCCGCTGAGGGGGACCCTGACGTGATCAAGACTCTCGACCTCGTCCCGGTCCTGCCGGAAATCTTCCTGGCGGTGGCCGGCCTGGCCCTGCTGATGCTCGGCGTGTTCCGCAAGGAGGACAGCACCAAGTCGGTGTCCGTCCTGGTGATCCTGGCGCTCGGCGCGGCCATGGTGCTGGTGTCGTCCCTGGGCGGCGACCGGCTGGTGGCCTTCAACGGCCTGTTCGTCGCCGACCGCTTCGCCAGCTTCGCCAAGGGGCTGGTGCTGGTGGCCTCGGCCATCGCCACCGCCATGTCGCTGCCCTATCTGGAACGCGAGAAGATCGGCCGCTTCGAATATCCGGTGCTGGTGCTGTTCGCCACGCTGGGCATGATGATGATGATTTCGGCCAACGACTTCATCGCCCTGTACCTGGGCCTCGAACTGCAGAGCCTGTCGCTCTACGTGCTGGCCGCCTACAACCGTGACAACGCCCGCGCCACCGAGGCGGGCCTGAAGTACTTCGTGCTGGGCTCGCTGGCCTCGGGCATGCTGCTCTACGGCATCTCGCTGCTGTACGGCTTCGCCGGCTCCACCTCGTTCGAGACCCTGGCCAACCTGTTCTCGGGCGGCCACGAGCATCCGGTGAAGCCCAACATGGGCGTCATCGCCGGTCTGGTCTTCGTGCTGGCCGGCCTGTGCTTCAAGGTTTCGGCGGTGCCGTTCCACATGTGGGCGCCCGACGTCTACGAGGGCGCGCCCACCCCGGTGACCTCGTTCTTCGCCGTGGCTCCCAAGATCGCCGCGCTCTGCCTGATGGTCCGCGTCATGACCGGCCCGTTCGCCGATCTGGTGGAGCAGTGGCGGCAGGTGGTGACCTTCGTCGCCATCGGCTCCATGTTCGTCGGCGCCTTCGCCGCCGTGGTCCAGACCAACATCAAGCGTCTGATGGCGTACTCGTCCATCGGCCATGTGGGCTTCGTGCTGGTCGGCATCGCCGCCGGTTCGACCCTGGGCATCCAGGGCGTGCTGATTTATCTGGCCATCTACCTGTTCATGAACGTGGGCACCTTCGCGGTGATCCTGTCCATGCGCCAGAAGGGCCGCATGGTCGAGGGCATCGACGATCTGGCCGGCCTGTCCAAGACCCATCCCATGATGGCCTTCGTCATGGCGGTGCTGATGTTCTCCATGGCGGGCGTGCCGCCGCTGGCGGGCTTCTGGGGCAAGTTCTACGTGTTCATGGCCGCCGTCGAGGCCGGCCAGTTCACCCTGGCCATCATCGGCCTGCTGTCCTCGGTGGTGAGCGCCTACTACTATCTGCGCATCATCAAGGTCATGTACTTCGATGAGCCGGTGGAAGCCTTCGACAAGCCGGTGGGCACCTCCATGTCCCTGGTGATGGCGGTCTCCACCATCGTCATCCTGGCCTTCACCCTGATCCCGGCGCCGCTGGTCACCAGCGCCAAGGCGGCGGCCCAGGTGCTGTTCCCGGCGGCGGGATGACTTTGATCCATCTGCCGGCGCCGTTCAGCCATGTGGGGCTGGACAGCGTCGGCAGCACCAACGACGAGGCGCGGCGGCGGGTCCGAGATGGCTCCGCCGCCGATCTTTTGGTGGTGACGGCGCGCAGGCAGACCGCCGGGCGCGGCCGCCGCGGCCGGGTGTGGGAGAGCCCCGAGGGCAATCTGCACGCTTCCTTCGCGCTGCGCATCGGCCGCCCGCTGGCCGAGGCGGCCCAGATCGGCTTCGTGATGGCCCTGGCCCTGGCCGAGGCCCTTGACGAACTGGTTCCCGGTCACGATGTGCGCTGCAAGTGGCCCAACGACGTGCTGATCGACGGGCGCAAGGTGGCGGGCATGCTGCTGGAGAGCGCCGGGGACGGCTGGCTGGTGCTGGGCATCGGCGTCGATGTGGAGCGCCGGCCTGCTCCGTCCGAGGCGCTGTATGCGGCCATTGCGCTGGTGGAAGCGGGCTATGGCGGCGATACTGCCGGTGTGTTGGGCGGAGTGTGCCGGCATTTCGGCCCCTGGCTGGAGCGCTGGCGCGCCGAGGGCTTCGCGCCCATCCGCGCCGCCTGGCTGGGCCGGGCGCGGGGACTGGGCGAGACGGCCCTGGTCCGCCTCGAGGCGGAGACGCTGTCCGGCGTGTTCGCCGGCCTCGACGAGGAGGGCGGCATGCTGCTTGACCAGGGCGAGGCCGGTATCCGCCGGGTGCTGGCCGGTGACGTGTTCTTTCCGGGATTGTGACGGAGCTTACCCATGCTGTTGGCCATCGATTCGGGCAACACCAACATCGTCTTCGCGGTCTATGACGGCGATACCCTGCGCGGCGAATGGCGCGCCTCGACGGATTCCGAGCGCACCGCCGACGAACTGGGCGTCTGGCTCACCCAATTGCTGACCATCGAGGGGTTGAACCGCCTGGACATCTCGTCGGCGATCATCGCCAGCGTGGTGCCGGCCATGGTGTTCGGGCTGAAGACCCTGTGCCGCCGCTACTTCAAGTGCGAGCCGCTGGTGGTGGGCGACGAGGGCGTCGACCTCGGACTGTCCATCCTGCTGGACCGTCCCGAGGAAGTGGGCGCCGACCGTCTGGTCAACGCCGTGGCGGCGCACAAGTACTACAAGGGGCCGCTGATCGTTATCGATTTCGGCACCGCCACCACCTTCGACGTGGTGGACGCGGCGGGCAATTACTGCGGCGGCGCCATCTCGCCCGGCATCAACCTGTCGCTGGAGGCGCTGCACATGGCCGCCGCCAAGCTGCCGCGCGTCGCCATCGGGCGGCCGCGCCAGGTGATCGGACGGGCCACGGTGCCGGCCATGCAATCGGGAATCTTCTGGGGCTATGTCGGCCTGATCGAGGGATTGGTGAAGCGTATCAAGGAAGAGTTCGGCTCGGAGATGCTGGTGGTGGCTACCGGCGGCCTGGCGCCGCTGTTCGCCGAGGCCACCAAGGTGATCAACGCCCTGGATGCCGATCTGACGCTCCGCGGTCTGCTGGAAATCAACCGCCGCAACACCGCCTTGGTGCGGGAATGAGCCAGGACGAACTCCTTTTCCTGCCGCTGGGGGGCGTCGGCGAGATCGGCATGAACCTGGCGCTGTACGGCTACGGCGGCAAGTGGCTGATGGTCGATTGCGGCGTGTCGTTCGGCGACGAGACCATGCCCATGGTCGACGTGGTGATGGCCGATCCCGCCTGGATCGAGGAACGCCGGGACAAGCTGCTGGGCATCGTGCTGACCCACGGCCACGAGGATCACCTGGGCGCCATCCAGTATCTGTGGGACCGCCTGCGCTGCCCGGTGTGGGCGACGCCGTTCTCGGCCTCCATCTTGAAGAACAAGCTGCACGAGACCGGCCTGCACACCCAGGTGCCTCTCAATGTAGTTGAACTGGGCTCGCGTTTCGCGGTCGGCCCGTTCGAGATCGAAATGATCTCCATCACTCATTCCATCCCCGAGCCGAACTTGCTGGCCATCCGCACCCCGGCCGGCACCGTCGTCCATACCGGCGACTGGAAGTTCGACCCCGATCCGCTGCTGGGCCTGCCCACCGATACCGAGGCGTTGCGCCGGGTGGGCAAGGAGGGGCTGCTGGCCCTGATCGGCGATTCCACCAACGTGTTCACCAAGGGCCATTCCGGCTCGGAATCCCAGGTGCGCGGCAGCCTGATCGAGCTGCTGGGCCGCTTCTCGGGGCGCATCGCCGTGTCGTGCTTCGCCACCAACGTGGCGCGGCTGGAAAGCATCACCGTGGCGGCCATGGCCAACGACCGCAATGTCGCCCTGGTGGGCCGGAGCCTGTGGCGCATCGACAAGGCGGCGCGCGAGAACGGCTATCTTTCCGACCTGCCGCCCTTCCTGACCGAACACGACGCCGCCTATCTGCCCAAGGACAAGGTGGTCTACATCTGCACCGGCAGCCAGGGCGAGCCGCGCGCCGCCCTGGCCCGCATCGCCTCGGGCGATCATCCGCACGTCAAGCTGGGCAAGGGCGACGTCTGCATCTTCTCGTCGCGCATCATTCCCGGCAACGAGAAGGACATCTTCAGGCTGCAGAACGACCTGGTCCGTCTGGGCGTCGAGGTGGTGACCGAGAAGGACGAGTTCGTCCATGTCTCCGGCCATCCCGCCCGCGAGGAGATGGAGGAGATGTACCGTCTGTTGCGGCCCCGCATCGCCGTTCCGGTGCATGGCGAGGCCCGCCACCTGCAGGAGCACGCGAGGCTGGCGCGGGCCTGCGGGGTGGAGGAGGCGGTCGAGACCTCCAACGGCACCATGCTGCGCCTTGCCCCCGGTCCGGTGGAGGTGGTCGACCATGTGCCCACCGGCAAGCTGTGCGTCGACGGACCGCGCATCGTGCGCCTCGATTCAGAGATCCTGCGCAACCGCCGCCGCATGGTGTTCAACGGCTCGGCCGTGGTCACCGTGGTGCTGGACAAGATGGGCAAGCTGCTGGGCGATCCGCAGTTGACCGCGCTCGGCCTGCTCGACGCCGGCCACGAGGCGGAGGAGCACGACGCGGTGGTCGAGGCGGTCAGGGACGCCGTCGAGGAACTGCCGCTGAAGGTCCGCCGCGACGACGGCGTGGTGCGCGAGGCCGCCCGGTTGGCGGTGCGCCGTTCGCTGCGCGACACCCACGGCAAGAAGCCCATCACCGACGTACACCTCGTTCGGGTGTGACGCGGCCGGACCGCCGCCGCCAAAGGCGTGAGCTCGTTGTTCCGCCGGTTCCCCTGCTCAATGTTATTGCGACTGATTATCAATCGCACTATCATGCCCCGGCTACAACAAGCCGGGAGCCGGAATATGAATGTGACCGTGATCTTTGGTTCCGATGCGGGCGTCACCAAGGCGGTGGCCGCCAGGATCGCCAAGAGGATGGGGGCGCGCCTGCTTGACGTTCAAGAGGCGCGGACGGCCGATTACGAGGGGTGCGACCTGCTGATCCTCGGCAGTCCCACCTATGGCATGGGAGAGCTGCAGACCGACTGGGACCTCCATCTCAGCCAGTTGGAGGGAGCGGACCTTGCGACCCGCAAGGTGGCCCTGTTCGGTACCGGCGACCAGATGACCTATCCCGACAGCTTCGTCGACGCCATGGGGATTCTGTACGACAAGGTGGTGTCGCGGGGGGGCGAGGTGATCGGCTTCACCGACACGGTGGGCTATGATTTTTCCGGCTCCACGGCGCTGCGGGACGGCCGGTTCGTCGGCCTTGCCCTGGACGAGGACACGCAGTCCCATCTGACCAATGGCCGCATCGACGCCTGGCTGGAGCAGTTGCGATGAAATCGGCGACCATGGGCGATCTTGTCCACAGGCTCTATGAGTACCGCAAGGGCGTCCGCCAGTTGTTCATGATGACCATGACCGCCCAGGAGGCGGTCGTGGTCGTCACGCGGCTGCGGACCGAATCCATCGAACACCACGCCCAGCCGGTCAGTCCGAGGAAGGTCAACGTCTTCTTCGGCCGGGAGGCTTGCGTCGAGTTGGTGCGCCAGATCGTCACCAAGCCGCTGTGCCGGCTGACGCCCGAGGAGGATTTCATCCTGGGTACCCTGCTGGGCTACGACCGCGAGCAGCAATGCCTGCGGTTTCTGTCCATGACCAAGGGAGGACGGGGCTTGGCCGGGGGAGGCGAGGCAAGGGCCTGATCCCGCCGCCGGGCGGCATTGTCGCCGCTGAGTCATCAAACCGTCATCCCGCTGACACGGAAGAGTCCCGCTTGGCCCTTATGATCCCGCCCGGGGGAAGGGGGATCATCGAACCTTGAGGACATGACCGTGAAGCAGGATGCCATGACCGCCGATTCTCTCGGCTTTCGCCCCATTTCCTGGACCTGGGCGCGCGAAGGCTTGAGGGTTGGCGAGGTGCCTTTCCTGGCCAATCTGCCCATCCGTGGCCGTTTCGTCCTGCTGGTGGTCCTGGCGCTGGTCGCCTCGGTGGTGTTCGGCAGCGTGTATCTGGCGGCCGGCCAGCGCATCGAGGCCATGCTGCAGGCCCAGGATTCCTACCGCCGCCTCAACGATCTGGCCGGCGACGTGCGGGCCCGCTCGGCGGCGGCGCAGAACCTGATGGAAATATTCGCCCGCGAGCACGAGGCCGGCGTGGCCGGGGACCTGAACCGCGACCTGGGGCAGATCCGCGAGCGTCTGGACGCCGTGGCCGAACTGTCGGCGGGCGGCCCCATGGCCCAGGCGGTGGGAGAGGCCCAGGTGGGGGTCGAGGCCATCGCCGTGTCCTTCGCCCGGCTGGAGGGGGAAATGACCCGCCTCGGCCTGTCGCCGCAAACGGGTCTGCGGGCCCGCCTCACCGATTCGGCGCGCGCGGTGGAGCGGGAACTGGCCATGTGGCCGTCCTCGGCGCCCCTGTCGCTGGCCATGGTCAAGATGCGCCTGGCCGAACGGGATTTCATGCTGGACGGGCAGGGGGACGCCCTGGGCCGGCACCGGGCCGCCGCCGGACAGTTGGATCTGGCGCTCGATTCGTCGGCGCTGCCCAATTCCACCCGCGACGACCTGCGCCGGCTGACCGCCACCTATGGCGACGATCTCCAGGCCTTCGCCGCCGGTGCCCAGGCGGTCAAGGCCGAGCTGGCCGAGGTGCGTTCGGGGTTCCAGGCCCTTCAGCCGGTGATGCAGCGCGTGCTGGCCTTCGCCCGCGAGGGCATGGCCGAGGCCATCGCCGCCCAGGAGGCCGAGCGCCGCGCCACCGGCCGTCAGGTCGCCCTGGTGGGCATGCTGGCCGGGCTGTCCTTCCTGGCCGCCTGCCTGATCATCGCCCGGTCCATCACCCGGCCGGTGCGGCTGATCCAGGACGCCATGGAGCGCCTGTCCCACGGCGACCACGGGGTGGCGGTACCCGGCACCGGGCGCAAGGACGAGATCGGCGACATGGCCCGCGCCGTGGGGGTGTTCAAGGAAAACGCCATCGCCATGGTGCGGCTGCAGGACGAGCAGCATTCCATCCGGGCAAAGGCCGAGGCGGCCAACCGGGCCCATCTGCTGGCCCTGGCCGAGGGCTTCGAGCAGGCGGTGAAGAGTACCGCCGATCTGGTGGCCTCCAACGCGGTGGGAATCCGCGATACCGCCGAGCGGATGACTTCGGGCTCGGACAGCGGCAAGAGCAGCGCCATGGCGGTGGCCGAGGCGGCCCGCCAGTGCCGCAATACGGTGCGGGCCGTGGCCGAGGCCACCTCGGAGCTGGGCAGCTCGGTGCGGGAAATCTCGGCCGGTGCCGAGGGGGCGGCGGTCATCACCCAGGATGCGGTGACCCGGCTTTCCTCCACCACCGAGCGGATTCAGAGCCTGTCCCAGATGGCCGGGCGGATCGGCCGGGTGGTGACCATGATCGAGGAGATCGCCCAGCGCACCAACATGCTGGCGCTCAACGCCACCATCGAGGCCCAGCGGGCCGGCGAGGCCGGCAAGGGCTTCGCCGTGGTGGCCGGCGAGGTGAAGCACCTTGCCCACCAGACCGCCCGCTCGACCCGCGAGATCGCCACCCAGGTGGCGGAAATCCAAGGCGCCACCGCCGATACCGCCTCGGCCATCGACGGCATCGGCGAGGCCATTCTGCGCATGGACCGCATCGCCGCCGAAGTGGCCGGCGCGGCGGCCCGCCAGCGCGAAGTCACCGGCCGTATCGAGCAATGCGTCGAGGAGATGGACGGCGACGCCGCCGTGGTGGGCGACGGCGTCGCCTCGGTGACCCAGGCGGCGGTGCGCTACTGCGCCGCGGCCATCCGGGTGATCTGGGCCGCCAAGAACCTGGCCCGCCCGGCCACCGCCCTGAACCACGAGGTGGACACCTTCCTGTCGACGGTACGGCGATAGGCTCTTGCCCATGGCGGCCGGTTTGATACCCTGGCCGGCATGAAAGTCTTCGGAATCGCCGGCTGGAGCGGCAGCGGCAAGACCACCTTGCTGACCCGGCTGCTCCCCGTCCTGGTCCGGGCGGGCGTCAGGGTCGCCACGGTCAAGCACACCCATCACGACCCATCCGTCGGCGACGAGGAGTGCCGGGCGCTGGCCCGCGCCGGCGCGGTGGAATGCGTGGTGGCCTCGCCCCGCCGCTTCGCCCTGGTCCACGAAATCCACCTGGACGAAACCGAACCGCCGCTTGATTGGCTGATGGGCCGCTTCGCCGGCATCGATCTGCTGCTTATCGAGGGATACAAATGGGCAGCCCACCCCAAGCTGGAAGTTTGGGATCCCTCGCTGGGCAAGTCCATGTTGGCGCCCGGGGAAGCAAGCATTGTCGCCCTGGCCTCGGATGAACCGGTAAGCGCCGTGGCGCTGCCACAATTTCATCGTGATGATGTCGCCGGGATTGCCGCCTATATTTGCCAGTATTGCCAAATTTGAGTTGTGATTATTTGTAGCGGTTAAAGAGCTAACCGTTAGAATAATAAATTCAACCAAAGAACATGCCAGAAAAACGGAGACGGGGTGCTGTCGGCATAGGGTGTCGGCCTGATGGAACTCGCCTATGCATTCCGATAGATTCAACTTATGCTGATAAATGTGATTCATGCCCAGGAGTGATATTTTATATTGGCGAATATCTGTCATGCTCTTGCATATCCGACGTTGCTCCCTGGACCAAAGCATGATTAAAGTATTACGGGTTCTGGGGTTTGCCGGTCGGCCGGGCTCGCCATGGGGGCGGTGCGGTGGGCCGGAGGGAAGATGTGGTTCGCGTCAACTGTGTGGCGCGGCTCCCGCGTGGTCCGGTCGAGGGGTTCGGCCAGACCGGGCGGCTGAACTTATTGGGGATTTTGTGCAATGAAGGTTCTTCTTGCCGACGATCATGCGTTGTTCCGTGAAGGGGTGCGCATGGTTCTGGAAAGCCTGTCCAACGAGCCTCTCGACATCATCGAGGCCAGCGACTTCACTCAGGTGCTCAATCTGGTGCGTGGCGGCGGTGATTTCGACGTGGCGCTGTTGGACCTCTCCATGCCGGGAATGGATGGCTTTTCCGCCATCGGCGCCGTGCGGCGTGCGGCTCCCGACGTTTATCTGGTCGTGGTTTCCGCTTCGGAGGAACCGCAGACGGTGCGCAAGGCATTGGACAGCGGTGCCCATGGCTATATCTGCAAATCCGCCGGCAGTGCCTCCATGATGGCCGGCATCCGCTCGGTGCTGGAGGGCGACACCTTCGTCAGCCCCCATATCGTCGTTCCCGATTCCCCCGCTCCGGCGGCGGGCGACATCAATGGCGAGCAGTTGCACTCCCTGCTGACTCCGCGCCAGCGCGACGTGCTGGCCATGCTGCGCCAGGGCAAGTCCAACAAGGAGATCGCCCGCGACCTCAGCCTGGCCGAGATCACGGTCAAGCTGCACGTCACCGCCATCCTGCGGGCGCTGGGCTGCGAGAACCGCACCCAGGCGGCCATCCTTGCCGCCAAGATGGGGGTCTGACCCTTTTCGCGGCCGACAGCGGGCAGAAGGCCCGCTGATTCCAGACCAGGATCAATCGGCGATCCGCTCATCCACCAGGTGGATGCGGCGATCGGCGGTCTGCGCCACCTCGGCGTGGTGGGTGACCGCCACTACCAGCCGCTGGCGGTGGCGGCCTATTTGACCAATTGGCGAAGGACCTCGTCCACCGCGTCCCAGGCGCGGTGCAGTTCGGCGTCGGTGATGCAGTAGGGCGGCAGCAGATAGAGCACGTTGCCCAGCGGGCGCAGCAGCAGGCCGCGCTCCAGGAAGGCGGCCTTGAGGCGCGGACCGATGCCCGCCTCGTAGCCCTTGCCGCCGCCGATGACGTCCAGCGCCGCCACGGTGCCGGTCAGTCGGGTGTGGGCGACGTTGGAGAGCGCCTTCAGCCCGTCCAGCCGCTGGCGGTGGATGGCTCCGATATCCTTGATGCGCTCCTGGCAGGCCGGACCTTCCAGCAGGTCGATGGAGGCCAGACCGGCGGCGCAGCCCAGCGGATTGGCGGTGTAGGAATGGCCATGCAGGAAGGCGCGGCTCAGGTCCTGGCCCAGAAAGGCCTCGAAGATGCCATCGCGGGCGACCGTCATGGACAGCGGCAGGAAGCCGCCGGTCAATCCCTTGGACAGGCAGATCAGGTCCGGGGTGATGCCCGACTTGACGCAGGCGAAGATATCGCCGGTCCGTCCGAAACCGGTCATCACCTCGTCGAGGATCAGCAGCGAGCCATGCTCGCGCACCTTGGCCTCCAGCTTGCGCAGGAAGTCGGGGCGGCACATGCGCATGCCGCTGGCGCCTTGGATCAGCGGCTCGATGATCACGGCGGACACGTGGTCGGGATTGGCGGCGAACACCAGGTCGATGGCGTCCATCGCCGCCTGCTCCTTGGCCTCGACCCCGTCGTCGCCGTCCCAGGTGGCGGGGAAGGGCACGGTCTGCACCGGGAACAGCATTTCCTTCCAGGCGTTGAAATAGCCCGAGGAATGCCCGGCCGACATGGCCCCGGCGGTGTCGCCGTGATAGCCGCCCTCGAAGGCGATGTAGGTGGTGCGGTGCTGGCCCTGATTGCGCCAGTACTGGTGCGCCAGCTTCAGCGCCACCTCCACGGCGGTGGAGCCGTCGTCGGAATAGAACACCCGGTTGAGATCGCCGGGCAGCCGCTTGCACACCCTGTGCGCCAGCCGGGCGGCGGGCTCGTGGGTGAAGTCGGCGAAGATCACCTGTTCCAGCCGCCCCGCCTGATCGGCCACCGCCTGGGCGATGGCCGGATTGGCGTGGCCGTGCAGGTTGACCCACCACGACGACACCATGTCCAGATACTCGCGCCCGTCGGCGGCGAAGATGGTGGTTCCCTTGGCGCCAAGCGCCAGGATGGCCGGCTTGGCGGTGCCAGCCTGGGTGAAGGGATGCCACACATGGCGGGCGTCCAGCGCCCGAAGATCGTCATAGGACAAGGTCATGGTTCACCCGGACAGCTGAAGGTGGGCGGAGGCAGGCCGGCGACAATGGCGGCGGTGATCGCCGGCAGGGGCTGGATTTCGGCCAGCACGCGGGTTCCGCCGAAATGCTCGATGGCCTGGCGGTTGGCGGGATTGAGCTGGCCGTTCATCACCACGCCCAGGATGGGCACATGGCGGCGGCGCAGCATGTCCAGGGTCATCAGGGTATGGTTGATGGTCCCCAGGCCCGAGCGCGCCACCACCACCGCCGGCAGGGCGAGACGCTCCATCAGATCGATCATCAGCGCCACTTCGTTGATGGGCACCATGACGCCGCCGGCACCCTCCACCACCAGGGGGCGATCGGTGACGGGCGGCGCCAGGGCCGACAGCTCGATGCGGGTCTTCTCGCGCCGGGCCGCCTCGTGGGGCGACAGCGGGGCGGGCAGCACCACCGCGGAAGGATGGATGCGGGCGGCGGGGACGAGGCGGGCCACCGAGTCGAAATCGGTGCCCTGGGTCGAGCCGGTCTGGATGGGCTTCCAGTAATCGGCCGCCCAATGCCGGACTAGCCAGGCGGAAACCAGGGTCTTGCCCACGTCGGTATCGGTGCCGGTGACGAAGACGCCCCTCATGGCCCGTTCTCGCGACGGTAATCCAGCAGCAGAATGTCCCAGGTGATGGCGCAGGGGCTCCCCATGGCCTTGATGATGCGCCGGACCTGGCCCGGCGACAACGGGCGATGGCCGGGCTTGGGGGTCTGGGCGCCCAGGGCCAGCAGGGACAGAAGGAAGGTCCGGGCGTCCTTGTAGCTCAGGGTGAGGGGGGACGATTCCACCCGGGCGCCGGGCAGCATGGCGGCCAGGGCCGCCGTCCCGGGATAGTCGGGTACGCCGGACTCCACCCCCAGGGCCCGGTGGGCGTCCTTCCATTGGGCGAAGGTGCCGGCCCCCAGGGTGGTGAGCAGCAGCCGCCCATGGGGAGCCAGCAGCCCCGCCAGCCGGGCCAGGGTGCCGGGCAGGTCGGTGAACCACTGCGCCGCCAGGGACGAGGCGATCAGGTCGAACGGCCCCGCCACGTGCGGTGCCTCGGCATCCATCACCGCGAAGGCGACATCCGGCAGGGCGGCGCTGGCCGCCTGGACCATGACGGGGCTGAGATCGGTGGCGAGGATTTGCGACCCGGCGGGCAGGGCATTGACCAGCCGGCGGGTCAGCAACCCGGTGCCGCAGCCCAGTTCCAGCACCCGCAGGGGGCCGGCGGCCTCTCCCAGGCGCCCGGCCAGGGTATCGGCGGCCCAAACCTGGGCGCGGGCGGCGGTCTCGTAGGTTGAGGCGGCGGCCGAGAAGGCGCCGGTGATGATCTTCTTGCGGCTCATGCCTCCAGCCTCGCGGCGAACAGGCGGACCTGCGACGCCACCCAGTCGGGATGGGTCAGCGGCAGCAGATGCCCCCCACCCTCGGCCAGGACCAGGGTTTCCGGGGCGAAGCTGGCCAGGCTCATGCCCTGGGGCACGACGGGGTCGTTGGTCCCCGCCAGGGCGAGGACCGGACAGGGCAACATCCTCAAGGTGGTGCGCTCGTCGCACTGGGCCAGCCAGGAAAGGGCTTCCTTCATCGGCTCGGGCGCCATGGCCGAGGTGTCGGGGTCCTGCAGTCCGCAGCGGATGAGAAAATCGCCGGCGACCTGCCGGGGGGCCTCGTCGAAGCGGGCCAGCATGCGCTCGATCAGGCGGGGCGGCACGCCGTCCACGAACTGGGGCGAGCGGGTGAAGCGGGGAAAGGCGTTGACCGCCAGCACCCCGGCCCAGGGACGGGGAATATTGGCCAGCGCCCAGGCCAGCCCCATGGAATGGGCGAGGATCAGCGGGCGCGGCACCTTGGGCCGCTTCGGGCGGCCGTAGAACCCCATGTCGATGCAATCGCCGCGGAAATCGGGCAGACGCTCCAGCACCGGCATCCAGAATCCGGCATCGAAGCCCCAGCCGTGCACGGCGAGCAGCGGCGCCGTCACTTGGTGGCCTCCACGCTTTCCAAGATGGCGGCCAGCAGCCGGTCGATGTCGGCATCGGTGTGGACCGCCGACAGGGCGAAGCGGATGCGGCTGGTGCCGGGCGGCACGGTGGGGGGGCGGATGGCGATGCCCAGCATGCCCCGGTCCTCCAGCGCCTTGGCCACGTCCAGGGTGCGCCGCTCGTCGCCGAGGATCAGCGGCACGATCTGGCTGGCCGAAGGGCCGGTGTCCAGCCCCGCCGCCCGCAAGCCGTCGCGCAGGCGCCGCGCCATCATCTGCAGCCGGGCCCGTTCGCCCTCCAGGCGCGGCACCAGATCCACGGCGGCATCGATGGCGCCGAGGACTGCCGGCGGCAGGCCGGTGGCGTAGATCAGGCCCGAGGCGCGGTTGATCAGGTAATGGCGCAATTGGGCGGAACAGGCCACATAGGCGCCGAAGCTGCCCATGCCCTTGGAGAAGGTGCCCATGGCGAGGTCGGCGCCCAGGCCGGGCGACAGGCCGAAACCCTGCGGCCCCAGTACCCCGGTGGCATGGGCCTCGTCCACGTAGAGGAAGGCGTTCCAGCGCTGGGCCAAGGCGGCCAGGGCATTCATGTCGCTGACGTCGCCATCCATGGAGAACACCGTCTCGGTGACGATGAAGCGCGGTCCCGGCTTGTCGGAATGGGCCTTGAGCAGGCTTTCCAGATGGCCGAGATCGTCGTGGCGGTAGCGATGGCGCCGCACCCCCGACAGTTCCAGCCCGGCATGCAGGCTGGCATGGATCAGCTTGTCGGCGAACACCACCGGCTCGGCGCCCCACAGGGTCTTGTCCAAAAGCGCGGGCAGCACCGAGGCGTTGCACTGCCAGCCGCTGGCCAGGATCAGGGCGGCCTCGGTGTGCTTGGCCCGGGCGATCTTGGCCTCCAGCGCCTCAATGGCGGCAAGGTGGCCGGTGACCAGGCGCGAGGCGCCCGACCCGGCGCCGTACTCGTTCAGCCAGCGCCGCGAGCGGTCCACCACCTCGGGATGGCGGGACAGGCCCAGATAGTCGTTGGAGGAGAAGTTGATCAACTCGCGCCCGCCGACCCGCACCCGGCCGGCCGGCAAGGGTTCGACCGGGCGCAGTACCCGCCGTCGTCCGGCCTGGTCCAGGCCGTCGAGGAAGCGTCCGATGCTGTCGTCCAAGCCCATCATCACCGCGACTTGATAGAGGGTTTTCCCGGGGGTCTCAATTTGAATTTGGTTCCGGTGGCGCTATGGTGCCGGTCGAGCGCATTGGAAGGATCAAGACCATGGCCCAGCCCCTTTCTCCCGATGCGGTTCGCATCGTCGATTTTCCCGAAACCGGAGTGGCGATCATGGCCCACCGGGGCGATCCCGCCATGATTGGCCAGACCATCCGGCGCTTCATCGCTTGGCGCAAGGCCAACCACCTGCCGCCCAGCCGGAACGCCACCTTCAATATCCTGCACGCCGATCCGGCTAAGACCCCGCCCGCCGAGTTCCGCCTGGATCTTTGCGTTG
This sequence comes from Phaeospirillum sp., assembly GCA_030824585.1. GTDB lineage: Bacteria > Pseudomonadota > Alphaproteobacteria > Rhodospirillales > Magnetospirillaceae > Phaeospirillum. The sequence continues at coordinate 41,654 of JAVBXM010000231.1, forward strand.
CCACCGAGCAGGATTTGGGTGATCCCGAGGCGGGGGTGGAGATGGGCGTCCTTCCCGCCGGGCGTTGCGCGGTCTTGCGGCATGTGGGCTCCGACGGCGGCTTGGCGGCGGCCTTCGCCCACCTGTACGGAACCTGGCTGCCGGCCAGCGGCGAGGCGGTGGGCCAGGCGCCTCTGTTCCTGCGGCGGGTCCGCTTCTTTCCCGACGTTCCCGAACACGAGGCGGTGGTCGATATCTTCCTGCCCCTGGCCTGAGATGGGGACGGGTTTTCGCTCCTGTTGCAAAGGGCGCATGGGCGGGACTACATTGCGGCCCCCGCGACGCATCATAAGAGGACACGGCGGTGACGGCTCAGGCAGCAGTGGAAATGGCGGCGAATGACGACGGGCTCCGGCACGACTGGAGCACCGAAGAGATCGAGGCGCTGTTCGCGCTTCCCTTCAACGACCTGATGTTCGAGGCGCAGAAGGTCCATCGCGCCCATTTCGACGCCAACCGCGTCCAGGTGTCGCGGCTGATCTCCATCAAGACCGGCGCTTGCCCCGAGGATTGCTCCTACTGTCCCCAAAGCGCCCATTACGCCACCGGCCTCGAGAAGGAAAAGCTCCTCGCCGTCGAGGAGGTGGTCGAATCCGCCCGTCAGGCCAAGGAGGAGGGGGCAAGCCGCTTCTGCATGGGCGCCGCCTGGCGCGGCCCCAAGGGCGACGATTTCGAAGTGGCGGTGGCCATGATCGAGGGCGTCAAGGCGCTGGGCATGGAAACCTGCGCTACCTTCGGCCTCTTGGACAAGTGGCAGGCCCAGCGCCTCAAGGAAGCCGGCCTGGACTACTACAACCACAACATCGACACCAGCCCGGAGCATTACGCCGAGGTCATCACCACCCGGACCTTCCAGGATCGTCTCGATACCCTGGACGTGGTGCGCGACGCCGGGCTGCATGTCTGCTCGGGCGGCATCGTCGGGTTGGGCGAGACGCGGACCGACCGGGCCCGCATGATCCAGACCCTGGCCAACATGCCCAAGCATCCCGACAGCGTGCCGATCAATCTGCTGATCCCCATCCAGGGCACTCCGCTGGCCGATGCCGAGCGCCCCGATTCCTTCGACTTCATCCGCACCATCGCGGTGGCGCGGATCACCATGCCCAAGTCCTTCGTCCGCCTGTCGGCGGGGCGCGAGGGCATGACCGAGGAGATGCAGTCCCTGTGCTTCCTGGCCGGGGCCAATTCGGTGTTCTGCGGCCAGAAGCTGCTGACCGCCAAGAACGCCGCGCCGGGCAAGGACAAGAGCCTGTTCGGCAAGCTGGGCCTGCAGCCCATGTGATGCAAGGGCGGGAGCCATGGACTCCCGCCTTTTCCGTATTTGCTTATCTATAGCGATACGACATCTTTCCGATATCGCTTTTGGCTGATTTTTCTGCTGTCATAAAAGTGTAACAATCCATCCGTCTCCAGCCTTGCGGAGGAACGGATGAACGCGCAGCATCTCGACATCGCTATCCATCTGGGCAGCGCCTGGGCCGCCGGCAGTCTGGTCGGGGCCGAACGCAGCTTCCACGGCCGTCCCGCCGGCTTCCGCACCCATGCCCTGGTCTGCGTCGCCTCGGCGCTGCTGATGCTGGTCACCATCTACCAGTGGGAATGGCTGGGCGTCGTCCCCTTGGAGACGGTACGCACCGATCCCACCCGCATGGCCCAGGGCATCATGACCGGCATCGGCTTCCTGGGGGCGGGGGTGATCTTCAAGGAAGGGCTGACGGTGCGCGGCCTGACCACCGCCGCCTCCATCTGGATGACTGCCGCCCTGGGAATCCTGTTCGGGGTGGGCTTCTATTACCCGGCGGTGGCCGCCACCCTTATCACCGTGGCGACCCTGGCGCTGTTCCGCATGGTGGAATACCGCATGCCGTCGCAGTTCTACGCCCACCACCTGCTGCGCTTCGCCCGCGACAAGGCCATGCCCGAGGCCGAGGTTCGCGGCCTGATCGAGGGCCAGGGCTTCACCATTTCCAACATGAGCTACCGCCTGTGCGAGGGCGGTTCCGTGTTCGAATACAAGATGGTGATCCGCACCGCCGACCGCGACAACGTGGAGCGGCTGGTGGAGGGCCTGCGCGGCCTGGGCGATATCCTGGAATTCCGGGTGTCGCCCACGGGGGATTGAGACGAAGCGGGAAGGGCCCCCACCCCGGCCCTC
>JAVBXM010000107.1 GCA_030824585.1 Phaeospirillum sp.
GGGGTACTGGCCCTTGAGGTCGGCCTTCACCTGCTTGTAGGCATTGGCCCAGAAGCTGGCGAGGTCGCGGGTCACCTGCATGGGACGCCGGGCCGGCGACAGCAGATGGAGCAACAGCGGCACCTTACCCCCGCCGATGCGCGGCGTCTCGGCGCAGGCGAACATCTCCTGCAGGCGCACCGCCAGCACCGGCACCTCGCCGGAATAGTCGATGGGCACCCGCGAGCCGGACGGCACCTCCACATGGGTGGGGGCCAGATCGTCCAGGCGCTTCTTCTGCTCCCACGATAGCAGGCCATTGAGGGCCGCTCCCAGGTCGAGCCGCGTCAGATGGGCGCGCCGCGTGATGCCCGCGAGGTAGGGCACCAGCCACTCCTCCAGCCCGGCCAGCAGCACCGCCTCGGACAGGTCGGGCCACTCCCCCTCGGGCTCCAGGCCGCGCACGAAGGCGATGCGGCGGCACAGCCGTTCCAGCTCGAGCGTCCAGGGCAGCGAGGCCAGCCCCATCTGCCGCACCCCCTCGGCCATGGCGGCGGCCAACCCGGCCGGGTCGGCGACCTTCAGGGGCTTGTCCTCGATGACCAGGGACCACAGCACCCGGCGGGCACGGGCCTGCACCACCTCGTCGCGCCCGTCCCAGCGGCAGACGGTCTCGGCGCGGATATCGCCGTCGAAGTGCTGCTCGATCTCGGCCAGGGTCAGCGGAGCGGCCAGGAAGATGCGGGCTTCGCGCCGGTCGCCATCGGTCTCGGCCAGGGCCAGCCATTCCTCGGCGGCCAGGGGCTCGTGGGAGGGGAACACCGCCCCGCCGCCGCCGGTCATGGCGTAGCGCGGCTCGCCCCCCGGCCGTCGCCGCGCCAGACGGTCGGGATAGGCGAAGGCCAACAGCAGGCCGCAATCCCCCCGGTCACCCGATTGCTCGCCCGCCTTGAGCCCCAGCCGGCGGCGGATGTCGCGGGCGGCCTGGCGGGCGCGGGCCAGGGCGCCCTTGTCCACCGGCAGGCCCCGCTCCTCGCCGCGCAGGGCATCGAGCCGCAGGCGGATGTCGGAATCCCGCGCGTCGCGCCCGGTGCGCAACACGTCGCGCTCCTCCAGCAGGGCAGCAAGGTCCGAGGCCAGCCCGCCCAGCCCCAGGTCCCGGCCGGTCAGCACCATGTGGGCGAGACGGGGATGCAGGCCGAGCCGCACCATGGCCTTGCCGTGGCCGGTAATGCGCAAGGCGCCGTCCAGGGCCCCCAGTTCGCCCAGCAGTTCGCGGGCCTGGGCCAGATGGGCGGCGGGCGGCGCATCGAGCCATGCCAGGGTCGCGGCCTCGGCGACGCCCCACTGGGCGAGATCGAGGGCCAGCGGCGCCAGATCGGCCTCGGTCATCTCGGGGGCGGTGAAAGGAACCAGGGCGCGGTCGTCGGCCTCGGACCACAGGCGGTAGCACACTCCCGGCCCCAGGCGCCCGGCGCGGCCCCGGCGCTGGTCCGCCCCGGCCCGCGATACCGGCAGGGTGACCAGCCGGGTCATGCCCGAACCGGGATCGAAGCGCGCCACCCGCATGCGGCCGCCATCCACCACCACCCGCACACCCTCGATGGTCAGCGAGGTCTCGGCGATGGCGGTGGCCAGCACCACCTTGCGCCCGCCATCCCGGCGCGGCCGGATGGCGGCGTCCTGGGCCTCCTGGGACAGGTCGCCGAACAGCGGCGCGACCAGCACGCCGCGCGCCGCCGGATGCTCGGCCAGCAGGCTTTCCACCCGGCGGATTTCCCCGGCGCCGGGCAGGAAGACCAGCACGTCGCCGGTCTCCTCGTCCAGCGCCCGGACCACGGCGGCGGCCACCGCGTCCAGGAAGGCACGGGGCTCGGGCCGGCCGAGGAAACGGGTTTCCACCGGAAAGGCGCGGCCCTGGCTGGTCACCACCGGCACGTCGCCCATCAGCCGCGCCACCGGGCCGCCGTCCAGCGTCGCCGACATCACCACCAGCCTGAGGTCGTCGCGCAGTCCCTGGCGGCATTCCAGTGCCAGGGCGAGGCCGAGATCGGCGAACAGCGAGCGTTCGTGGAATTCGTCGAAGATCACCAGCCCGACGCCGTCCAGGGAGGGGTCGTCCTGGATCATGCGGTTCAGGATGCCCTCGGTCACCACCTCGATACGGGTCTTCGGGCCCACGCGGGAGTCGAAGCGGATACGCCAGCCCACCGTTTCGCCCGGCGGCTCCCCCAGGGTGGCGGCCATGCGCGACGCGGCGGCCCGCGCCGCCAGGCGCCGGGGTTCCAGCATCAGGATACGTTGCCCGGCCAGCCAGGGCTCATCCAGCAGGGCGAGCGGCACGCGGGTGGTCTTGCCCGCTCCCGGCGGGGCCTGCAGCACCAGTCCGTGCGAACCGGCCAGGGCGGCCCGGATATGGGGGACGACGGACTCTATGGGTAAATCATGCATTTTTCGTACTTATACGATCGCACCGACCGGCTTGAGACCGATTATCGCCCTCAGCCTCTTGAAATCGACACAATCCTAGGGGATAAGGGACGCATCGCGCCACTCATCCATATCTGCGCAATTGGAGATTCTGATGCTCAACACCAAGAAGCTGGGCCTCGTCCTCGGAGCCGCCCTCCTCGCCGCCCCGTTTGCTGCTTCCGCCCAGGAAGTCCCGGCTGCATTCAACCAGTGCAAGGCCTGTCACAAGGTCGAAGCCGGCAAGAACGGCGTGGGCCCCAGCCTGGCCGGCGTGTTCGGTCGCAAGGCCGGCTCCGAGCCGACCTTCAAGTATTCCGACGCCATGAAGGCCGCCGGCGCTTGGGACGAGGCTGCTCTGACCAAGTACCTGACCGACCCCAAGGGCACCATTCCCGGCAACAAGATGGCCTTCGCCGGCATCAAGAAGCCCGAGGACGTGGCCGCCGTGGTCGCCTATCTGAAGACCCTGAAGTAAGACTTCCGGGTTCAAGGCTTGGCGCCGCCGCCCCGGCAACGGGGCGGCGGCGTTGCTTTTAGAGCGGCGAGCGCCAAATCTGGCGCCCGCCGCGATTAGCCGCCGTTGAGGCGGCGGCCAAGCGGCCGGAGGGCCGCGCCCGGCGAGGGGCAGCATAAAACGGGATATCGTGCGTCATATTTGACGCGCGATGGTCTAGGGGGCACAGGCAACCAGGGCGGCCAGGTCGGCCGCCGGGTCGATGGCCCGGGACGACGTGATCTCCAGGCGCTCGTCGTTCATCTCGTCGCGGCCCGGATGGGCCTGCCGCCACGCCTCCACCGCCAAGTCGCGCTCGTCGACCAGCACCTCGATCAGCGGCCGGTAAAAGGCGACCAGCGCCGCCAGCCATTCCGCCACCGGCGCCATGGGCCCGACCGGCGCCAGACGCAGCCCGGCCACCATGGCTTTCACCGCCGCGGCCCGGTACCACGCCTCGCCGGTCACCCAGCGGTTGGTGGTGAACAGTTCCACCACCTCGCCCCGCGCCCCGAACCCCACGGCGATCAGATGGCAGGGCGCGTCGGTGTCGCCGGTGGCCACGGCGGGCACCAGCCCGCGCGCCATGCCGCGCGGCCGCTGGAACAGATGGATGTGGCCGAATTCGCCGTCCCGGTGGCAGTGGTAGTAGAACTGGGCGTGGGACGAGAGATCGTAGACATCGCCGGCCGGATAGTGGCGGAAGGCCTCGACGCCCTGGCCCCGGCTCAGCAGCGAGACCGGATCGCCGCCCAGACCGGCGGCCAGGGCCGCCAGACGTTCGCCCGCCGCCCTGGCGCGAAGCCATTCGGCCCGCCCGGAAACGCATGCCGCCAGCCCGGAAACACCGGCGGCCATGGGTCAGCGTTCCGCCGGAGCCTTCTCGACTCCTTCATGCATGCGGATGGGAATGCCGTCGTGGCTCGCCTCGGCCTTGGTAAGGCCCCGCAGCGCCGGATACAGGCGGGTGAAGGCGCCGAAATTGGCCCAGACGGTCTTGGCGACGGCCGCCACCTCCTCGGCGGACAGCTTGCCGGCCACCAGCAGGGTCTTCAGCCCGATGGCCGCCACGTCCTCCTTCTGGCCGTCATAGGTGCCGTTCTTGATGGCGAAACGGGCTACCCACGGCACCTTCTTGAAGAACGAGTCCATGGATTTCGAGCGGATCTGCACCAGCGAGGCGCCGCATTCCTCCACCGCCACCTGGACCTCGGGCATGGGGTGGATGCCGGTGAACACCGCCGCGTCGATATTGCCCTGGCACAATTCGGCCGCCTGTTCCGCCAGGTCCAGTTCCACCAGCACCGACAGGTCGCCCTGGGACAGCCCCGAGGCGTCGATCACCATCTCGGCCATGGTCCGCTGGAACGAGCCGGGCTTGCCGAGATTGACCCGCTTGCCCTTGAGATCGCCCAGTTGTTCGATGCCCGAGCCCGGGCGCGCCACCACCACCGACACCTCGCCGTGCAGGGCCATGACGGCGCGCAGCTCGGCCATGGGGCCGGCCTCCTTGAAGCCCTCGGCGCCGAGGGCGGCCATCTGGGCGGCGCGGGACTGCACCAGCGCCAGATCGGCGTCGCCCGATTTCAGCGCCGCCACATTGGCCGCCGAGCCGGAACTGGGCATCACGGCGCAGCCCAACCCCAGGGGATGGTCCTTGTTGATCACCCGGCACAGCGCGCCGGCGACGGGAAAGTAATAGCCGGTGACCTCGCCGCCGGCGATGACCAGGGTGCGACGCTCCGCCGCCCCGGCCGCCTGGGCCAGGACCAAGCCGGCCAGCACGGCCGGGATCAATATCCGCTTCACTCGCACGTCCTCCAGGTTCAGCCCGGATCATAGCCAAGCCCCGCCCCGGCAGGAAGCCCCACTGGAAACCCTGCATTCTTAATGCATTGTTTCAATTTGTTTCATTAAATTGGCATAGTTTACGCCGAATCAGATTGCCATTGGCTTTTCAGATAGACACAATCGGCATCACCAATAACCGGAGGGAGGGAGACCGGTGCGGAAAGTGATCATCCTGCTCGCGGCGGTGCTGTGCCTGGCCCTGCCGATCGAAGCGAATGCCACCCTGCAGTGCGTGACTTACGCTCGCGAAGTCACCGGCCTCAATCTCAAGGGCGATGCCTGGAAGTGGTGGGAAGCCGCCCAGGGCGTTTACGACCGCGGCAACACCCCCAAGATCGGCTCCGTCCTGGTCTTCAAGCGCCAGGGCAAGATGTCCCACGGCCACGTCGCTGTGGTGCGCGGCACCGCCGGCAGCCGGGTGCTGCTGGTCGACCACGCCAATTGGGCTCCCAATCGCAGCGCCGGCCGCGGCAAGGTGACCAAGGCGGTCCCCGTGCTGGACGTATCGGCCAAGAACGATTGGAGCGAGGTCCGCGTCTGGTACCAGCCGTCCCGCGAATACGGCAGCCGCGTCTACAAGACCCAGGGCTTCGTCTATCGCCCCGGCGCCGCCGTGGTGCAGGCCTCGCTGCGCACC